>JANMMD010000114.1:0-3138 GCA_031372905.1 Betaproteobacteria bacterium | reverse complement strand
CAGCCGACGCTGAGCCTGAGCAGTTGCCCCACGTTCGTTGAAAGCGGCATCGCGCCGCGCCACATCGACCTGCGGCCCTATGTGCTGAGCAACGGCAAGGACGTGCAGACGGTGCCCGGCGGCCTCACGCGCGTGGCGCTGAAGGAAGGCTCGCTGGTGGTGAATTCCTCGCAGGGCGGGGGCACCAAGGACACCTGGGTGCTTGAGGACTGAACGGGGAGAACACGCATGCTTTCAAGAACCGCCGACCACCTGTTCTGGATGGCGCGCTACATGGAGCGCGCCGAGAACACCGCACGCATGCTGGATGTGAATTACCAGACCGGGCTGCTGCCGCAGCACGACGACAAGGCCGAAGAAGAGGGCTGGCGCGGTTTGCTGTCGATCAGCGAACTGACCTGGAGCTTCTCGAAGAAGTACGACGAGGTCACGGCGCGCAACGTCATGGACTTCATGGTGCGCGACGAAACCAACCCGAGCAGCATCGTCAGCTGCGTGCGCGCGGCGCGCGAAAACGCCCGTGCGGTGCGCGGCGCACTCACCACCGAGGTGTGGGAAACGCAGAACCAGACCTGGCTGGAATTCATGCGCGTGCTGAAGGACCCGGCTTTCGAGCGCGACCCGAGCAGCCTCTTCGAATGGGTGAAATTCCGCAGCCACCTGAGCCGCGGCGTCACCGTGGGCACGATGCTGCAAGACGAAGCGCTGCACTTCCTGCGCATCGGCACCTTTCTCGAACGCGCCGACAACACCGCGCGGCTTTTGGACGTCAAGTTCCAGGCCCTGGCCGGCGGTGATTACTTCGGCCCCACGGCCGCCAAGGAAGGCCTGGAGGTCGACTTCTATCACTGGAGCGCGATCCTGCGTTCGGTCAGCGGCTTCGAGATCTACCGCAAGGTTTATCGCAACGTCATCCACCCCGAGAAAGTGGCGGAGCTGTTGATCCTGCGCCCCGACATGCCGCGTTCGCTGGCGGCGTGCCTGAACGACCTCGTGGCCAACCTCGAGATGGTGGCCAACCAGCAAAGCAGCGAAACCGTGCGCCGCGCCGGCCGCCTGCGCGCCGACCTGAAATACGTGCACATCGACGAGATTCTGGCCACCGGCCTGCATGCCTACCTCACACAGTTTCTCGACCGCGTGAACGACATCGGCGTGGGCATCAGCCGCGACTTCCTGGTGCCGATGGCGGCGTGAGATTGACCCCCCAACGGGGGTGAGGGCCCACCCCCCGTTAAGCACCCGGCCGAGGGCTGGGAAGGGCGGACGCCGGCTCGCAGGATGAGGTCCCCTCAACCTCACTGTGGAGTTCACATGAATCCCTCTCGCCGACTTTGCATGGGCGCGCTGGCCTTGTCGCCGGCCTTGCTGGGCGCTGCCAAGGCGGCAGGACCGGCCCGCATGCCGAAGCGTTCAGCGGCCGCGCGCGGGCTGCTCGACGCCCAAACGGCGCCCGACTACGCCTCCCGCCTGGCCCTGCTGCAGCCCGTGCGCCGGCTGACAGACGGTGCGGCGCGTGGTGCCGACGCCTCGGCGGCCATCCACGGCAACTTCGCGCGTGTCATCGAGCAGAACTTTGCCTGCGCCGGCCCGGCACGCGTGGCGCGATGGTTCGACACCGTCGAGACGCGCAGCCTGGTGACGCTGGCACAGGCCTATGTCAACGCCACCGAGATGCAGGGGCGCAACGCCATGGCCTTGGACATCCTGGCCCACCGCCTCGACGCCGCGCGCCTGGCTCGCCTGGCCGAGTACTTTGGTCATGCCCGCCTGCATGCTGCCGTGCTGAAGGCCGCCCCTGGCAAGCTCGAGGCCTTCAACGCTCGCGCCGACGTGAATCGCAGCGGTCCGGTGCCAGGGGACACGAGCCTGCACCGCCATGAAGTGCATGTGGCGGGCGCCCAGGGTCGCGAGTACCTGATATTCCTCGACTACACCCTCGAGGAGATCTTTCTTGCCTTCCGTACCGCGCCCATCGGCGCCACGAGTGTTGCCGCGTCGATGTTCCAGACGGGTCTGGTGGTCGGTGCCGGTGTCAGCGCCGGCTGGTTGACCGGTCAGGCGATCGGCAGCTACATGGTGCAGGGCATGCGAACCTACACGCCGAATGCCTGGAATGCCATCGTCGATGCCGTGGGCTGGTGGATGGAAGAGCTGACCCGCCCGCCTTTGTTGCCGCCCGACAGCTACCGTTCGCCGGAAGAACAGATGGGCGACCATCAGCGTGATGGCTTCCTCGACGTCTTCAACCTCGATGATGGCGTCTATGACAACTTCGCCATCGATGCCGGTGACTATGAGAGCACCTGGGAGTGGGCTCACTGGCTGCCGCCGGAACCCTACCCGGGCCAGCCGAGCTGCAGCCCGCTGGACCCCTACTGCCACCCTTGGAGGCTGCGGGCAGCGCAGCGGCGGCAGAGCCTGCGATGAAAGCCATGTCCGAAACCAAGACCCATCGCCTGTGTGATTCATTCGCGCTGTGCTCTGCCGCGCTGAGTTGCGTAGTGATCTTTTTCCCCGAATGGTATGGCGCGAAGAACGAATTGCACATGAAGGGCGCCATTGCACTGTCGCTGTGCGCCATCTTCTATGTGGAGTGGCGCCGCGGCATGCTGAGCCTGCCATTCTCGGAGATGCACGCCCACGTGCGACGGCGCGGGCTCCGCGCCTTTGGTTGGGTGCGGCCACTGCCCTTGCTGGCCATCTTCCTGGCAATTGCCGCGAATGTGCTCATGATGTTCCGGGCTTGAGCGCGCGGCGGTGCCGGGCCGGTGTGTCCTTCTGGTGGGGGACTTCCGGCCCGGCCCTCACCATGACGAATGCGGTAAAAGTCTCGTTATGCTGAACCACCGGTCTCTCTGCCTCCACCTTGTCTTGTGCGCCGCCCTGGCTGCCGCAGTCTTGCCGGCCCACGCCAAGCCACCCGACCCGCCCTACACCGTCGAGGTCTGGTCCGACGCCACCTTCGGCCCCGATGGCCGCATCCAGCAACTGGACGTGATGCCGGCGCCCGAGCTGACGCCGGCCTTCGCAGACCGGGTGCGTGGCCAGCTGGCGCAGGCGCGCATCCCGCCGGTGAAAGACGACAAGGGCACACCTGCCGTTTTTCAGACCGGCGTGCTGATGAGCTATCTCGTC
>JANMMD010000109.1:0-11165 GCA_031372905.1 Betaproteobacteria bacterium | reverse complement strand
GGTGCAGCGTGAAGATGTCGTGGCTCATCCCTGCCTTTCGATGCCGCCTCGCACCACGCGGCGGCAGGCGTTGTGGCCGAAGCGGTAGACCATCTCGCGCGGGTGTTCGGCATCCCACACCACGAAGTCGGCGCGCAAGCCAGCGGCCAGCACACCGCAGTCGGCCAGGCCCAAGGCCCGTGCGGCGTTGACGGTGACGCCACGCCATGCCTCTTCCGGTGTCAGGCGGAACAGCGTGCAGGCCATGTTCAGCATCAGCAGCAGACTCAGCCCCGGTGAGCTGCCGGGGTTGTGGTCGGTGGCGATGGCGATGGGCACGCCGGCCTGGCGCAGTGCCGCGATGGGCGGGGTTCGGGTCTCGCGCAGGAAGTAGTAGGCGCCGGGCAGCAGCAGGGCCACGGTGCCGGCCTGTTGCATGGCCGCGATGCCGGCTGCAGACAGATGTTCGAGATGGTCGCAGCTCAGCGCGCCGTAGCGCGAAGCGAGTTCTGCGCCGCCTTGGTCGGACAGCTGCTCGGCGTGCAGCTTCACCGGCAGGCCCAGCGCCTGGGCAGCCTGGAAGATGCGCGCGGTCTGCGCCAGCGTGAAGCCGATGGTGTCGCAGAAGGCGTCCACGGCATCCACGAGGCCGGCGCGGTGCTGGCCCGCCAGCCAGCTGCAGGCAGCACCGATGTAGTCGTCGGGCCGGCCGGCGAACTCTGGCGGCAGCGCGTGGGCGGCCAGCGAGGTGGTGCGCACCGTCAGTGGCAGTTCGCGCCCGATGCGTCTGGCCACCGCGAGGCAGCGCGCCTCGTCCACTTCGCTCAGTCCGTAGCCGGACTTGATCTCGAGCGTGGTCACGCCCTCGGCCATCAGCGCGCGTGCCCGGGCCGCCGCAGCGCTGTACAACTGATCGTCGCTGGCCGCGCGCGTCGCAGCCACCGTGCTGCGGATGCCGCCGCCGGCGCGCGCTATCTCTTCGTAGCTGAGGCCTTGCAGGCGCTGTTCGAACTCGGCCGCGCGGTCGCCGCCGTAGACGAGGTGGGTGTGGGCGTCGATGAGCCCGGGCGTCACCAGGGCACCGTGCAGGTCGCGTTGCGGCAGGTCCGGCAGGCCGGCAGGCAGGTCTGCATCGGCCCCCACCCAGCGCAGCCGCCCTGCTTCCACCCAGAGCGCCGCGTCCTCCACCCAGCCCCAGGGCGCGCCGGGCTGGAAACTGGCCAGGCGCGCGTGGCGCCACAGGTGTGCGGCGGCGGTGCTCATCCGGTGCTCACTCGGCGCTCAGCGTGATGCATGCGGCTCGAAGGACAGCCACCAGCCGCTGTCTGCCGCCGAGCCCAGCTCCCAGCTCTCGGCGGGCGATGCCGCGGTGGATGGGCCGACGAAGGCCAGCGTGCCGCCCGGCAGGTGCTCTGCGGCGGCGCCGTCCCGCAGCAGCGTCGCACCGCGAAGCGTGAAGAGCGCGCGCAGCGGCGCCCGCGACAGCCACGGCACACCGGCCACCGCACGGCCCATCTCGGCACGCCCGGCGTTCTGCCTGGCCATCAGGTTGAGGTCCAGTGTGGCGCCGGCCACCAGTTCGCAGCCCGGCGCCAGCGCGCCATCGAAGTGCAGCGGCGGGCTGTCGGGCGTCAAGGTGTGCTGGCCTTCGTTGAAACGCAGCACGACACCGGCGCCCTGCAGCACACAGAACCAGCGCGCCACGCCGGGGTAGGCGCTGAAGGGGCCGCTGTGTGCGACTTCGGCCACGCTGACGCGCAGCTGCCAGGCATCGCCGGGGAGTGCCGAACCAGGCGGCCACAGCAGCAGATCGCGCGTCAAGCCACCGCCGTTCTTCCACGGCGTGGCGGCCACGTCGGCCAGATGCACCCGCTGCAGCGCCGTCATGGTTCGAACTCGCCTTGAAGGCTGTAGAGCGGGCCCGGGTGCACCAGCCGCGCCAGCGTGATGGGCCTCTGCGGGCTGAAGGTGCGGCGCAGCATCACGAGACAGGGCGTGTCTTCGCTGACCTGCAGCAGCGCTGCCTCCTGCGCTGTGGCGCGTGCTGCTTCCACGGTGTACTGGGCGCGCCAGAGATGGGTGTGCTGGAAGAGGTACTGCGTGGGCGTGATGGCTTCGAAATCGGCCTGCAGATAGCCCGGCGCCGCTGCCGGGCTGACGTAGCGGTCTTCGCATTGCAGGGGCTGGCCGTTCTCGAGGTGCACGATGAGCGTGTGGAACACCGGCGCGCCCGCGGCCAGACCCAGCTGCGCGGCCAGCGCGGCGGGCGCGGCTTCCTGCTGCTGCAGGTGCACCACCGCACGGTGCTGGTGGCCGCGCGCGACGATCTCGTCGTGCAGGTCGTGGATGGTGAGCGAGCTGCTCACGCGGTGCAGCGGTGCGGCGAAGGTGCCCACGCCCTGGCTGCGCTGCACCAGGCCTTCGGCCTGCAGTTCCCGCAAGGCGCGGTTCACGGTCATGCGGCTGACGCCGAACTCGGCCACCAGCTCGGCCTCGTATGGCACCGGGGCCCCCGCCGCCCAGCGGCCGCTGGCGAGCCCGTCTTTCAGGTGCTGCTTGACCTTGGCATAGGGCGCGACCTGCGGCGCTGGCATGGCAATCATGGCCCGGATGCTACTTGCCTAGTGTTGTCTAGACAAGTACAGTGCGGCGAATTCCCGGAGGCCCGTCATGACCGATCTGTCGAACGTTCGCAACCTCGCTCTGCAACCCCAAGCCGGCCCGCGCCCTGTGCGTGCCCCGCGCGGCAGCGAGATCAGCTGCGCGAACTGGCTCATCGAAGGCGCCTACCGCATGCTGCAGAACAACCTCGACCCCGAGGTGGCCGAGAACCCCGACGCGCTGGTGGTCTACGGCGGCATCGGCAAGGCGGCGCGCAACTGGGAATGTTTCGAGGCCATCCTCGCGAGCCTGAGGCAGCTCAAGCCCGACGAGACCCTGCTCATCCAGAGCGGCAAGCCGGTGGGCGTGTTCCGCACGCACGAAGACGCGCCGCGCGTGCTGCTGGCCAACAGCAACCTGGTGCCCAAATGGGCGACCTGGGAGCATTTCGACGCACTCGATCGCAAGGGCTTGATGATGTACGGCCAGATGACGGCCGGCAGCTGGATCTACATCGGCAGCCAGGGCATCGTGCAGGGCACCTACGAGACCTTCGTCGAGGCCGGCAAGCAGCACTACGGCGGTGATCTGACAGGGCGTTGGATCTTGACGGCGGGCCTGGGCGGCATGGGCGGCGCACAGCCGCTGGCAGCCAGTTTTGCCGGCGCCAGCAGCCTGAGCATCGAATGCCAGCAGAGCCGCATCGATTTCCGCCTGCGCAGCCGTTATGTCGATGAGCAGGCGGTCGATCTCGAGGACGCGCTGGCGCGTATCGCCACGTACACGGCCGCGAAAAAGGCCGTCAGCATTGCACTGCTGGGCAATGCGGCCGAGCTGCTGCCCGAGCTGGCGCGCCGTGCCCGCAGTGGCCAAATTCGACCCGACCTCGTCACCGACCAGACGAGCGCGCACGACCTCGTCAACGGCTACCTGCCGGCGGGCTGGAGCGTCGAGCGCTGGCGCGCCGCGCAGGCCGACCCCGGCCAGCACCAGGCGCTGCGCGAGGCTGCGGCGCAAGGCTGTGCCGTGCATGTGCAGGCGATGCTCGATTTCCAGGCCATGGGCGTGCCCACGGTGGACTACGGCAACAACATCCGCCAGGTCGCCTTCGACGCCGGTGTGAAGAACGCCTTCAACTTCCCTGGCTTCGTGCCGGCCTATGTGCGGCCCCTGTTCTGCCGCGGCAAGGGCCCTTTTCGCTGGGTGGCGCTGAGCGGCGACCCGGAAGACATCCGCAAGACCGACGCCAAGATGAAGGAACTCTTTGCGCAAGATGCCCACTTGCACCGCTGGTTGGACATGGCGAGCGAGCGCATCGCCTTCCAGGGCCTGCCGGCGCGCATCTGCTGGATCGGCCTGGGCGAGCGCCAGCGTGCCGGCCTGGCCTTCAATGAGATGGTGAAGAGTGGCGAGCTCAAGGCGCCCATCGTCATCGGCCGCGACCACCTCGACAGCGGCAGCGTCGCCAGCCCCAACCGCGAGACCGAGGCCATGCTGGACGGCAGCGATGCGGTGAGCGACTGGCCGCTCTTGAACGCGCTGCTCAACACCGCCGGCGGCGCCACCTGGGTGAGCCTGCACCACGGCGGCGGCGTGGGCATGGGCTACAGCCAGCACAGCGGCGTGGTCATCGTCTGTGATGGCACCGACGCTGCCGCGAAGCGCATCGAGCGTGTGCTGTGGAACGACCCCGCCACGGGCGTGATGCGCCACGCCGACGCAGGCTACGAAAGCGCCATCGCCTGCGCGCACGAGCAGGGCCTGAACCTGCCGATGATCACGAAGGGCGGTCAGTGATGTTGCTGCGCCCCGGACAACTTTCGCTCGAAGAACTGCAGGCCATCCACGGCCTGAACTCAGCCCGCCCGCAGCCGCTGCTGATGGACCCCGCGGCGCTGCCGGCCATCCAGGCCAGCGCCGCCGTGGTGCGGCGCGCGGCCGAAGGCAGCGAGGCCGTCTACGGCGTCAACACCGGCTTCGGCAAACTCGCCAGCACGCGCATCAGCGAGGCCGACCTCGCCCGCCTGCAGCAGAACCTCATCCGCAGCCACAGCGTGGGCGTGGGCGAGGCGCTGGCCGCGCCGGTTTTGCGGCTGATGCTGGCGATGAAGGCCGCCAGCCTGGCGCGTGGCCACAGCGGCGTGCGGCCCGTTGTCATCGACACCCTGCTGGCCGTGCACAACGCCGGCCTCGTGCCCTATGTGCCCAGCCAGGGCAGCGTGGGCGCCAGTGGCGACCTCGCGCCGCTGTCGCACATGACGCTGGCGCTGATGGGGGAGGGTGAGTTCGTCGTGGGTGCCGCGCGCCGACCGGCCGCCGAGGTGCTGCGTGAACACGGCATCACACCGCTGGTGCTGCAGGCCAAGGAAGGCCTGGCGCTGATCAACGGCACGCAGACCAGCGCCGCACTGGCGCTGCATGCGCTCTTCAGCTTCGAGCCGGTGCTGGAATCGGCGCTGGTCGTCGGCGCGCTGACGGTGGACGCCGCGCGCGGCAGCGATGGCCCCTTCGACCCGCGCATCCACGCGCTGCGCGGCCAGCCGGGGCAGATCGACGTGGCGCAGTACTACCGCCAGCTGCTTGCCGGCAGCGCCATCAGAAAGTCTCACGAAGAAGGCGATGACCGTGTGCAGGACCCTTATTGCCTGCGCTGCCAGCCGCAGGTGGTGGGCGCCTGCCTCGACCAACTGCGCCATGCCGCGCTGGTGCTGCTGCGCGAGGCGAATGCCGTCACCGACAACCCGCTGGTGTTCGCCGAAGACGGCGCGATGATCTCCGGCGGCAACTTCCACGCCGAGCCGGTGGCGCTGGCCGCTGACGCGATGGCCTGTGCCGTTGCGGAAGTGGGTGCGATTGCCGAGCGGCGCATCGCGATGCTCATCGACACCGGCGTCTCGCGCCTGCCGCCCTTCCTGACGCCCAACGCCGGGCTGAACAGCGGTTTCATGATCGCCCACGTCACCGCCGCCAGCCTGGCCAGCGAGAACAAGAGCCTGGCCCACCCGGCCAGTGTCGACAGCCTGCCCACCAGCGCGAACCAGGAAGACCATGTCTCGATGGCCACCTTCGCGGCACGCCGGCTGCAGCCGATGATCGACAACGTGGCCCACATCCTGGGTATCGAGCTGCTGGCCGCAGCGCAGGGCATCGACTTTCTGCGCCCGCTGCAGAGCTCGCCGCCGCTGGAAGCCGCACACGCGCTGCTGCGCCGCGAGTGCCCGGCCATGATGGAAGACCGCTACCTGGCGCCCGACATCGCGGCGGCCAGTGCGATGGTGCGTGATGGCCGGCTGGCCGCTGTGCTGCGCAGCCTGGAGGCGCTGCCGCCGCTGTGGACGCCGAGCTGACCCGGTAAGCTCGGGCGGGGAGCGCCGGCGTGCGATGTCCGACCGCGTGCAAGGTTGGCGTGCGGCTGTCGACAATGCACCCGGGCCATCCCGCCCCGGAATCTTCCGCACTGACCGAACAGATGGAGACACAACGCATGTTCACCCGCGCCTCTTTCCCCGCCCGCCGCTTCGCGCTGGGCCTGGCGGCTGTTGCCGCCGCCGCCATCGTGGCCGGCTGCGCTGCCACGCCGCCCGCCGCACAGGTGCGCATCGTCGAGCCGGCGGACGGGGCGACGGTGGCCGCCACCTTCAAGGTGCGCTTCGGCCTGCAGGGCATGACGGTGGCTCCGGCGGGCGACATCGTGGCCGGCACCGGCCACCACCACCTGCTGATCAACCAGACAGCCATCGCCTCGGGCGAGGTGGTGCCGGTGACGCCGCAGCACATCCACTATGGCAAGGGCCAGACCGAGGCCGAGGTGAAGCTGGCCCCCGGCACCTACAAGCTGACGGCGCAATTCGCCAACGGCGCGCACCAGAGCTATGGCAGCGCGCTCAGCCACACCATCACGGTCACGGTGAAGTGAGGGTGAGAACCCCGCGCCTGCTCCTGGCCGGCCTGGCCACTTCGGTGGCCGGCCTGTTGCCGCTGGCAGCCGGTGCCAGCGAAGCGCTGGCCGAGCAGCATGGCTGCGGCAACTGCCACCTCGCGCAGAAGAAGCTCGTCGGCCCTGCCTACCAGGCGGTGGCCGAGCGCTACCGCGGCCAGCCCGACGCGCCCGAGCGGCTGGTGGCCAAGGTGGCGCAGGGCGGCTCGGGCGTCTGGGGCGCGGTGCCGATGCCGGCGATGCCCCATGTGCCGGCCGACGACGCCCGCACGCTGGTGGCCTGGATCCTGGCGCAGCCGGCTCGGTAAGTTCGCACGTCCGGCTGTCCGGGGCAAGTTCAGCAGTTCAGCATCGGCCCGCGCGGCCGATGATCCTTCTGTGACGTGGTTATCCCGAGCGCGCCTGGCGCTGAACATCGACAACGATGCGCTTGCTGCGCACCGCGCCGGCATACGCCTGCGCTTCAGCTGGCTGGCGGCGATGGCGCTGCTGCCCTTCACGCTGCTGCATCTGTTCACGGCGCACTGGCTGCTGTTCGCGATGAACCTCGGGCTCAGCAGCACCATGGCGCTCAACGCACTGGCGCTGCGGCGCGGGCGCGCGCCCGTGTTGCCCTTCTGGGTGCTGTGCACCTTGATGATCGCCGGCATCTTCACCTCGGTGCGCCTGCAGGGCAGCTTCGGCGTGTTCTGGTCCTACCCGGCCCTGTTCATGTTCTTCTTCGTGCTGCCGCGCCGCCAGGCCATGGGGCTGGCGCTGGTGCTGCTGGCCGTGACCACGGGCACCGCCACGGTCTCGCTGGGCGTGCCGCTGGCTGCACGCGTGCTGATGTCGCTGGGCTTCACGCTGGCGATGATCCATGTCGTGCTGAACGTCGTGGGCCAGCTGCAGCAGTCCTTGGTCACCCAGGCCATCACCGACCCGCTCACCGGCGCCTACAACCGCCGCCACCTGCAGGTGCTGCTGGGTGAGCGTGTGGCGCTGCCGCCCGCAGCGCCGGGGGCCGCCCCCGAACGCACCACGCCCGCGGCGGACGACGCGCCGCCCGCGCTGCTGCTCATCGACATCGACCATTTCAAGCGCATCAACGACACCCACGGCCACGACACCGGCGACGTGGTGTTGTGCCGCCTGGTGATGGCCATCAACGCGCGCAAACGCATCGGCGATCTGCTCTTCCGCACCGGTGGCGAAGAGTTCGTGCTGCTGCTGCAGCGCACCCCGCCCGAGGCCGCGCTGCGCGTGGCGGAAGACTTGCGCCAGCGGCTGGCGCAGACCGAGCTGCTGGCCGGCCAGACCATCACCGTCAGCATCGGGCTCAGCACGCTGGCCGCGGGCCAGACCGCCGAGGCCTGGGTGAAGGCCGCCGATACCGCCCTCTACGAAGCCAAGCGGCAGGGCCGCAACCGCGTCGTGCTGGCCGCGGCCTGAGCGGCGCGTCGGGCCTTGCGCCGGGCGGCGTCGATACAAACACTTGCGTGTGCGTCGTGGCGGCGGCCTAGCATGGCTGCATGAGCCTCGATCGCACCCCACCCACCTCCTCTGTGCCTGCTTTCAGCGCCGGCACGATGCTGCCGCGCCGGGCCTGGATGCTGGCCAGCATCAGCATCAGCGCCTGGGCCTTGCACGGCTGTGCCGCAGGCCCGTCCAGACCCAACGAGGCTGCCAGCGCCGGCCGCGATGCACCGCGCACGGCGGCGCGCGGCCCGTATCCGCTGGCGGTAGAGCGCGACTGGCTGCGCTCGTGGTTCGAAGGCACGCCAGTGGCCATCGCCCAGCGCGACGACGGCCCGCTCAGCGTGGAAGTGCCGCTGGCCTTCTGCTTCGCGCCGCGCCGCAGCAGCGTGAAGCCGGCCCTGGCCGCTGTGCTGGACAAGCTGGCCGAGAGCCTGCGCCGCACCCGTGCGGTGCTGCCGGGCCTGGCCGCACCGGCCGACCTCGAGGGGCCGCCCGCCCTGGCGCTGCAGCGGGCCGCGGCGCTGCGTGCCCACCTGCTGCAGCGCGGCGTGCCGGTGGCCCAGCTGGGCACACCCGCAGCCACGCAGGTGGCCGCCGTGCAGTTGCGCATGGAGTTGCCGCCGCTCTAGGCGGTGCTCAGTTCAGGCACGGCGCAAGTGCGGCCCAAGCATGGCTCAAGCCCGGCTGAAGCGCAGCAGCCGGCCCTTGTAGCCGTCGAGGTTGCCGGTGCCGGCAGTGTGCAGGCGTTCGGCCACCATCGTGAAACCCTGGGTGGCCATCGCGCGCTGGAAGGGTGGGCGGTTGCCGCGGTCAGGGTCCACCACCCAGACCTCGGCCACGGCAGCCGCGTGGCGCGCGATGAAGCCGGCCAGCATCTCGCCGCTGTCACGTTCGTAGAGCACGTCGCTGGCCAGCAGCAGGTCGTAGCGGCCGCGCAGCGCACCGGTCCAGCGGGCGCCGTCCAGCACGCCGGAGGGCGGCGGCAGCGCCCAGTCGCCATGGCGGTAGGCCATGGCCGGCAGTGCGTTCAGGCCCAGGTTGTGGGCCAGGAACTGCGCTGCCAGCGGGTGCTTGTCGCTGGCCGTCACGTCGACCCCTCGGCGATGTGCCACCAGGCTGGCCAGCGCCAGGCCGCAGCCGATTTCCAGCCAACGCTCGCCCGGCCGCAGCGGGCGCATGGCCACGCGGCTGGCCAGCTGCAGCGCCGAGGGCCAGAGCTGGCCGAAGAGGGGCCAGGCGGCCGATGAGATGCCCAGGCGTTCGGCAGCACCTTCGGGGTCGCTGTACTGCTGGCGGTCGAACAGACAGCGGATGAGCAGGTCGGCAACGCCCGGGATGGCGATGCGTGCCTGCCGCGTGCGGTAGCCAGGCATGGGCGCCCGGGCTGGTGCCGGGTGGGTGGTGTCATCTGCGGCGCAGAAGCCACTGCAGCGTGCACGGTGTGCAGGTCGTCGTCTGTCGCCTCGCCCACGCAGCAGAATGGCCGCCATGACCCGATGCTTCCTCACCGTCTTGCTGCTCTTGCTGTGCCAGCCTGCCCTGGCCGCCGGCCCCGTGGTGGTGGGCAGCAAGCGTTTCACCGAAAGTTATGTGCTCGGCGAGGTCGTGCGCCAGCAGCTGCTGCAGGCTGGCGTGGCTGCCGCACACAAGCCGGGCCTCGGCAACACCGCCATCCTGGAGCAGGCCCTGGCCAGCGGCGCGGTGGACGTCTACCCCGAATACACCGGCACCATCGTGCGCGAGCTGCTCAAGCGCGAGGGCAATCCGTCGATTGAAGAGCTGAACCGCTGGCTCGCACCGCGGGGCCTGAAGGCCGCCGTGCCGCTGGGCTTCAACAACACCTATGCCCTGGCGCTGCGCGAGAGCGTGGCGCAGCGCCTGGGCGTGGCGTCCATCAGCGACCTGGCGAAGCTGCCGCCTGGCGCGCTGAAGCCGGGGCTTTCGCATGAGTTCCAGCAGCGCGCCGATGGCTGGCCGGCTTTGCAGCGCGCCTACGCCCTGCCGTTTGCCGCCGGCGCCGCGCTGGACCACGGCCTGGCCTACGAGGCGCTGCGCGCGGGGCAGGTCGATCTCATCGACGTCTACAGCACCGACGCGCAGGTCGGCCGCCAGGGCTTGCGCGTGCTGGTGGACGACCGCCAGTTCTTCCCGCGCTACGACGCCGTGCTGCTGATGCGCGCCACGCTCGACGCCGCGCCGCTGCTGCCGCTGGCCGGGCGCATCAACGACGCGGCGATGGTGGCGATGAACGCGCGGGTGGAGATCGACCGGCTGGGTTTCGATGAAGTGGCGCGGGCGTTCCTGGCCGGCGAGGGTGCGGCCACCGCCACGACGGGCGCCGCCCCCAGCGCAGCCGGCCCGAGCTTCCTGCGCCGGCTGTTCTCGCCCGACCTGCCGCGCCTGCTCGGCCAGCACCTGGCGCTGGTGTTCGGCAGCGTGGCGCTGGCCGTGGCCGCCGGCGTGCCGCTGGGCGTGTGGGCCTGGCGGCGGCCGCGTGCCGCGGCCTGGGTGATGGGCGCCGTGGGCGTGCTGCAAACCGTGCCTTCGCTGGCGCTGCTGGCCTTCCTGATTGCGCTGCTGGGGAGCATCGGCTTCGTGCCGGCGCTGCTGGCCTTGTTCGTCTATGCGCTGCTGCCGGTGGTGCGCAACACCCACGCCGGGCTGGCGGGCGTGCCGGCGGGCCAGGGGGCCGCGGCGGCGGCTTTGGGCCTGCGGCCGGCGCAGGTGCTGCGCCACGTGCAGCTGCCGCAGGCCCTGCCCACGCTGCTGGCCGGCGTGAAGACGGCGGCGGTGATCAACGTCGGCACGGCCACGGTGGCGGCTTTCATCGGCGCGGGCGGCCTGGGCGAACGCATCGTCGCCGGCCTGGCCGTCAACGACCGAGAGCTGATGCTGGCCGGCGCGCTGCCGGCCGCCGTGCTGGCCGTGCTGGTGCAGGCGGTGTTCTACGGGCTGGAACGCCGGGCCGGCGGCGCATTGGCGACAATCCGGGGTTCAGGAGAACCCGCGCCGTGACCCACATCCTTCAAAACTTGCCTGCCGGCCAGCGTGTCGGCATTGCCTTCTCAGGCGGCCTGGACACCAGCGCTGCCGTGCACTGGATGCGCGCCAAGGGCGCCATTCCCTGCGCCTACACCGCCAACCTGGGCCAGCCCGACGAGAGCGACTACGACGAGATCCCGCGCAAGGC
>JANMMD010000081.1:0-6747 GCA_031372905.1 Betaproteobacteria bacterium | reverse complement strand
CTGGTGGACTACGTGATCCTGGCGCGCCGCGAGCATGGCCTGCAGCGCTTCGAGGCCATCCTCGACGCCTGCCACAAACGCGCGCGGCCCATCATCATGACCACCATCGCGATGGGCGCGGGCATGCTGCCGATTGCGATGGGCTGGGGCACCGACCCGAGCTTCCGCGCGCCGATGGCCATCGTCGTGATCGGCGGGCTCATCACCAGCACCTTTCTGAGCCTGCTTGTGATTCCGGTGCTCTTCACCTTTGTCGACGACGGCATCCAGCGCATGCAGCGCCTGCTGCGCCGTGGACCCTCGTCTCACCCGCCCACGCCGAGCGCGCCCAGCACGCCAGGCATCGGCACGCCAAGACCGGAGACCGCCGCATGATCCTGACCCGCCGCCATGCCCTGCGCCTGGGCGCTGCTGCCGCCATCGCGCTGTTCGCAACCACCCGCGCCCGATGGGCGGCGGCCCAGACCGGCACGCTGGGTTTCGACGCGCTCGACCTCGACTGGGGCGACGCACGCCGCCAACGCGCGGTGCCGGTGCGTCTGTACCTGCCCAAGGCCGGTGATGCCGGCGCGAATCCAGCGCCGCTGCCGCTGGTCGTGTTCTCGCACGGCATCGGCGGTTCGCGCCGCGGCTACACCTGGCTGGGCCAGCACTTCGCGCGGAACGGCATCGCCAGCCTGCACCTGCAGCACGTGGGCAGCGACCGTGCCTTGTGGACCGGCAATGTCTTCAGTCTCGTCGGCCGCCTGCAAGGCGCGGCGCAGGAAGGCGAGGCCCTGGCGCGTGTGCAGGACCTGCGCTTTGCACTCGACATGCTGCTGACGGGTGACATGGCCGGCCGCTTCGACACGCGCCGCATCGTTGCCGCCGGCCACAGCTATGGCGCCAACACCACGCTGCTGGCCAGCGGCGCACGCGTGCCGCGCGAAAGCGGGGTGGTGGACCTGGCCGATGCCCGCGTGCGTGCCGCCATCGTCATCTCGGCGCCACCCTTCTACGGCGAAGACGACCCGCGCCGCATCCTGGCCAGCGTGGCCGTGCCCAGCCTGCATGTCACGGCCACCGAAGACGTGATCCGCATCCCGGGCTACTTCAGTGGCGCCGAAGACCGCATCAAGGTCTATGAGGCCACGGGCGGTACACGCAAGTGGCTGGCCGTGTACGAAGGCGGTTCGCACAGCATGTTCACCGACCGCCTGGGCACCGGCGGGGCCACCCTGAACCCGCGTGTGAAGCAGGCCACGCAGGGCCTGGTGCTGGCCTTCCTGCGCGGCGTGTTCGACGCTGACGACAGCGCGCTGTCGGCCTGGCCGCAGGAGCACGCGGCCTTGCTGGCCCGATTCACCGCGCCCGGTGGCTGAGCCGGTCGTGCCACAGGCGCTGCGTCGCTTCGTGCTGGCCGCGGCGGTGCAGCGCCGTGCGGTGGCCGCCGATCCCGCGGCGCGCCCGCCCACGGCTGCCGATAGCGATGCCCTGGCGCAGCTGATGTGGGAAGCCTACCGCGGCACCGTCGACGACGAAGGCGAAACGCTTGCCGAGGTGCACGCCACGGTGCGGCAGTACTTTGCCGGCGACTTCGGGGCGCCGACGCCCTCGGTGTCAGAAGTGACCGAGCGTGATGGCGTGCTCGTTGCCGCCACGCTGCTGACGCAGTGGCTCGGCGGGCCCTTTGTCGCCTTCACGATGACGGCGCCCCAGGCGCAGCGCCAGGGCCTGGCGCGTGCGGGTCTCGTGCGCGCCATCAACCGTTTGGCCGATGGCGACGAGCCCTGGCTGCGCCTGGTGGTGACGCAGGGCAACAGCCGCGCCGAAGCGCTGTATGAAAGTGTGGGCTTCTTGCCAGTACCGGTGCCTGAGCAACCCGTCTGAGGCTCGGGTCCAGACAGACGTGGAGCCTTAGGCGGCTGCCTTCACCACCGCATAGCGCGCCAGCGTCTTCTCGCGCGCCACCGCGTGGTCCACCACCGGCATTGGGTAGTCCACCCCCAGCTTCAGGTGGGCAGCGGCCAGCTCCAGCGGGCGCGCCAGCCACGGGGCATGGATGGCCTTGTCGGGCAGCGCCGCCAGCTGCGGCAGGTAGCGGCGGATGAAGCGGGCCTGCGCATCGAACTTCTCGCTCTGGCTCACCGGGTTGAAGATGCGGAAGTAGGGCTGGGCGTCGCAGCCCGAACTCGCCGCCCACTGCCAGCCGCCGTTGTTGGCCGCAAGGTCAAAGTCGTTGAGGTGCAGCGCAAACCAGGCCTCGCCGCGCTTCCAGTCGATGCCGAGGTCTTTGGTGAGAAAACTTGCGACCACCATGCGCAGGCGGTTGTGCATGTAGCCGGTCTGCGCCAGCTGGTGCATGGCGGCGTCCACCAGTGGGTAGCCGGTACGGCCCTCACACCACGCGGCAAACAGTTCGTCGCCGTGTTTGCCGTGTTCCCACTTGATGCGGTCGTAATCACGCTTGAAGGCGCTCGTGACGACACGCGGGTGGTGGTGCATCACCTGGTGATAGAAGTCGCGCCAGATCAGCTCGCTGAGCCACACCTCGGCGCCGCGTGAGCCGCCGTTGCGGCGCTCCATCGCCAGCCGCGCCAGCTGGCGCACGCTGACGGTGCCGAAGCGCAGGTGCGTGCTGAGGTAGCTCGGGCCCTTGATGGCAGGGAAGTCGCGCGTCTCGTCGTAGCGGTCCATGCGCTCCAGGAAATCGGCCAGCAACTCTTGCCCGCCTGCCGGCCCGCTGGGCAGGCGCAGCTGGTGCAGGTTGGTGCGCTGAAATCCGATGTCCTGCAGCGCCGGCACGCCGGGTTCGTCGGGCGGCCGCGGCGCCAGTGCGCCAGCGTGTTTGGCCACCGGCCAGGCGCTCAGGAAGTAGGGCTCGCACTTTTTCAGCCAGGCGTTTTTGTAGGGCGTGAAGACGGAGAACGGCGTGCCGCTCATCGTCAACACTTCGCTGCGCTCGAAGATCACGTGGTCCTTCATCGTGTGCAGCGAGACACCGGCTTCGGCCAGCCGGCCGCGCACCTGCGCATCGCGTGCCAGCGCCGCGGGCTCGTCGTCATGGCTGGCGTAGACGGCCTGCACACCCAGGCGCTGGGCCAGCGCCGGTATCTCCTGCAGCGGCCAGCCGTGCTTCACGATCAGGCCTGCGCCGTCGACACCATGCGAGGCCGCCAGCGCGCGCAATTCCGCGTCCACACCCACCAGGCTGTCGCGGATGAACTCGACGCGGCGGTCTTGCCGGGGCAGGGCGTCGAGGATGTCGCGGTCGAAGACGAACACGCACCAGACCTCGCGAGCGGCCTTCAGCGCGTGGTGCAGCGCGGCGTGGTCGTCGGTGCGCAGGTCACGGCGCAGCCAGACCAGGGCGCGGGCGATCTTGGGAGGGGTGTGGGGCTTGTTCACAGGCCCGGAGTGTGGCCGCGGAATAGAATCTCAGCATGGCCTCAGGTACTCGCATCGACTTGACGAATCAGTTTCTGATCGCCATGCCGGGCATGGTGGACGAGACCTTTGCGCGCACGGTGGTCTACCTGTGCGAGCACAACGAGAAGGGCGCTTTGGGCCTGGTCATCAACAAGCCCATCGACATCAAGCTGAAGAACCTGTTCGAGAAGGTCGAGCTCGCGCTGGACCGCGAGGAACTGGGCGAACAGCCGGTGTTCTTTGGCGGCCCGGTGCAGACCGAACGCGGCTTCGTGCTGCACGAGAAGCTGCTCGAAGGCGAGAGCCCCTTCAACAGCACGCTGTCTGTGCCCGGTGGCCTGGAGATGACCACCAGCAAGGACGTGCTCGAAGCGATGGCCGAGGGTTCCGGCCCGGCCAAGGTGCTGGTGACGCTGGGCTACAGCGGCTGGCAGGCCGGCCAGCTGGAAGACGAGATCGGCCGCAACGGCTGGCTCAACGTGAACGCCGACCCGAAGGTGATCTTCGACACGCCGGTGGAAAAGCGCTACGACACGGCGCTGGCACTGCTGGGCATCGATCCGCGCATGCTGTCGCAGGAAGCCGGACATGCCTGAGGCCGCGGGGGCGCCTGCCGGCCGCACCTTGAGTTTTCTGGCCTTTGATTTCGGTACCCGCCGTGTCGGCGTGGCCAGCGGCAACACGCTGCTGCAGCGCGCCACGCCCTTGAAGACTCTCAGTGTCGATGGTGAGGCGCGCTTCGTGGCCATCGCCAAGCTGCTGGCTGAATGGGACCCCGATGCGTTGGTGGTGGGCGTGCCCTTCCACCCCGACGGTGCGGAGCACGAAAACACCTTGAAGGCACGGCGTTTCGCGCGCCAGCTGCACGGCCGCTTCCGTCTGCCGGTGCACGAGGTGGACGAGCGCTACACCACGACCGAGGCCTTGTCCGATAGCGCGGGTGATCGCAAGTTGGATGCAGACGCAGCGGCCGCAGCCATCATCCTGGAGCAGTACCTGCGCCAGTTGTCTGCCCCTCAGGAAGCCACCCATGACGCCGGAACTTGACGCCGAAGCGCTCTACGCCGAACTGTGCCACGGCGTGAAAGGCCTGTGGCGCGAGAACACCGCGCTGGTGGGCATCTGGAGCGGTGGCGCCTGGCTGGCCGAGCGCTTGCAGCGCGACCTGGCGCTGCCCGGCGACCACGGCGTCATCAGCAGCACGCTGCACCGCGACGACTTCGGCTCGCGCGGGCTGGCCGGCAGCGATGCCACCAGCCTGCCCTTCGACATCGACGGCCGCCACATCCTGCTCATCGACGATGTGCTCTACACCGGCCGCACCCTCCGCGCGGTGGTCAACGAGCTCTTCGACTTTGGCCGCCCGGCCAGCGTGACGCTGGCGGTGCTGGTCGACCGCGGTGGCCGTGAACTGCCGATGGCCGCGGCCTTCGCCGCCGCGCGCACCGTGTTGCCGGCCACGCAGCGGCTGCAGCTGGCGCGCGCCGGCGACGGGCGCTTCGAATTCAGTCTCAGCGAAACCACCGAGAGGGCCTGATGCTGTCGCGCCGCAACCCCCAGCTCAACAAACACGGCGAGCTGATCCACCTGCTCAGCATCGAAGGCCTGCCCAAGGCCGTGCTGACGCAGATCCTCGACACCGCCGGCACCTTTCTCAGCGTCAACGACCGCGATGTGAAGAAGGTGCCGCTGCTGCGCGGCAAGAGCGTGTTCAACCTGTTCTTCGAGAACAGCACGCGCACACGCACCACCTTCGAGATCGCGGCCAAGCGGCTCTCGGCCGACGTGATCAACCTCGACATCGCGCGCAGCTCCACGGCCAAGGGCGAGAGCCTGCTCGACACCATCGCGAACCTGTCCGCCATGCATGCCGACATGTTCATCGTTCGCCACGCCGAAAGCGGCGCGCCCTACCTCATCGCCCAGCACGTCGCACCGCATGTGCACGTGGTGAACGCCGGCGACGGACGCCATGCCCACCCCACGCAGGGGCTGCTGGACATGTACACCATCCGCCACTTCAAGAAGGATTTCACCCAGCTCACGGTGGCCATCGTCGGCGACATCGTGCACAGCCGCGTGGCGCGTTCCGACATCCACGCGCTGACGACGCTGGGGGTGCCCGAGATCCGCGCCGTGGGCCCGAAGACGCTGGTGCCCGGCGACCTGGCCGCGATGGGCGTGCGCGTCTGCCACAGCATGGAAGACGGCATCAAGGACGCCGACGTCATCATCATGCTGCGCCTGCAGAACGAACGCATGAGCGGTGCGATGCTGCCGAGTGCGGGCGAGTTCTACAAGAGCTACGGCCTCACGCCGCAGAAGCTGGCGCTGGCCAAGCCGGATTGCATCGTGATGCACCCGGGGCCCATCAACCGCGGCGTGGAGATCGACAGCAGCGTGGCCGACGGCAGCCACAGCGTCATCCTGCCGCAGGTGACCTTCGGCATCGCGGTGCGCATGGCGGTGATGAGCACGATCGCGGGGAACGCGGCATGAAGATCCTGATTCGCAACGGCCGCGTCATCGACCCCGCGTCGGGGCGTGATCATGTCACCGATGTCGCCATCGCCAGCGGCCGCATCGTCAGCATCGGGCCGGCCGGCGAATTCAACGCCGATCGCGTCATCGACGCCACCGGCCTGGTGGTGGCCCCCGGCCTCGTCGACCTGGCCGCACGCCTGCGTGAGCCAGGGCAGGAACACGAAGGCATGCTGGAAAGTGAACTGGCGGCCGCGGCGGCCGGCGGCGTGACCAGCCTCGTCTGCCCGCCCGACACCGACCCGGTGCTCGACGAGCCCGGCCTGGTGGAGATGCTGAAGTTCCGCGCGCGCAAGCTCAGCCGCTGCCGCGTCTTCCCGCTGGGCGCCTTGACGCGCGGTTTGCAGGGCCAGGCCCTCACCGAGATGGCCGAGCTGACCGAAGCCGGCTGCGTCGGCTTCTCGCAGGCCGATCTTGCCGTCACCGACAGCCTGGTGCTGCTGCGCGCGCTGCAGTACGCCGCTACTTTCGGCTACACGGTGTGGCTGCGCCCGTTGGACGCCTGGCTCGGCAAGGGCATGGCAGCCAGTGGCGCCGTGGCCACGCGCCTGGGCCTGAGCGGCGTGCCGGTGGTGGCCGAGACCGTGGCGCTGCACACGCTGTTCGAACTCGTGCGCGTGACCAAGGCGCGGGTGCACCTGTGCCGGCTCAGCAGCGCCGCCGGCGTGGCCCTGCTGCGCGCTGCCAAGGCCGAGGGCCTGCCAGTGACGGGCGATGTCAACATCAACAGCCTGCACCTGACGGACGTCGACATCGGCTACTTCAACCCCGACATGCGCCTGGTGCCGCCGCTGCGCC
>JANMMD010000023.1:0-3274 GCA_031372905.1 Betaproteobacteria bacterium | reverse complement strand
AGAGCAGGCGTTGCTGGAAGAACGCTTCGAAGCGCGCATCGGTGAAGGCGGTTTCATCGAGGCCAAGGACTGGATGCCCGAGCACTACCGCAAGACACTGGTGCGGCAGATCAGCCAGCACGCGCACTCAGAGATCGTCGGCATGCTGCCCGAGGGCAACTGGGTGACGCGCGCGCCGACCTTGAAGCGCAAGGCGATCCTGCTGGCGAAGATCCAGGACGAGGCCGGCCACGGCCTCTACCTCTACGCCGCGGCCGAAACGCTCGGCACCAGCCGCGACCAGCTGCTGCACGCGCTGCACACCGGCAAGGCCAAGTACAGCAGCATCTTCAACTACCCCACGCTGAGCTGGGCCGACATCGGTGTGATCGGCTGGCTGGTCGACGGCGCGGCCATCATGAACCAGGTGCCGCTGACACGCTGCAGCTACGCGCCCTATGCCCGCGCGATGGTGCGCATCTGCCGTGAGGAGAGCTTCCACCAGCGCCAGGGCTTCGACGCGCTGCACGTGATGATGAGCGAGGGCAGCACCGCGCAGCGTGCGATGGTGCAGGACGCCGTGAACCGCTGGTGGTGGCCCAGCCTGATGATGTTCGGCCCGCCCGATGGCGAAAGCACGCACAGCGCGCAGAGCGCACGCTGGGGCATCAAGCGCATCAGCAACGACGATCTGCGACAGAAGTTCGTCGATGCCGCCGTCGATCAAGCCCAGGTGCTGGGCGTGACGCTGCCCGACCCCGCGCTGAAGTGGAACGCCGCGCGCGGCCACCACGATTTCGGTGTCATCGACTGGGCCGAGTTCTGGCGTGTCGTCAATGGCCACGGCCCCTGCAACCGCGAGCGCCTGGCGGCGCGTGTGCAGGCCTGGGACGACGGCGCCTGGGTGCGCGAGGCCGCGCTGGCGCATGCGCAGAAACAGGCCGAAAGAGAAGCGCTGCAGGAGCAGGCGGCATGAATGCCAAGGCCGAAGCCGAATGGCCGCTTTTCGAGGTGTTCGTGCGGCCCAGGGCGGGCCTGGACCACAAGCACTGCGGCAGCCTGCACGCCGCCGATGCCAGGATGGCCGTGCAGCTGGCGCGCGAGGTCTACACGCGCCGGCAGGAGGGCTGCAGCGTCTGGGTGGTGAAGAGCAGCGACATCACGGCCAACGACCCCGCGGACAAGGACATGTACTTCGATCCGATGGAAGACAAGGTCTACCGCCACCCCAGCTTCTACACGCTGCCCGTCGACGTCGACCACCTGTGAACGCCGTCGCCTCCCTCGATCTGCAGCTCACACCCGCGCTGCGCTACGTGCTGCGCGTGGCCGACACTTGCCTGGTGCATGCACAGCGCCTGTCGGAGTGGTGCGGCCACGGCCCGGTGCTGGAGGAAGACATAGCGCTGACCAACATGGCGCTGGACCTGCTGGGCCAGGCGCGGGCGTTGCTGACGCATGCCGCCTTGCTGCACGGCGGGCAGCTCGATGAAGATCAGCTGGCTTACTTGCGTGAACACCATCAGTTCCTGAACCTGACGCTGGTGGAGCAGCCGCTGCGCAAGCCCGGCGCGCATGCGCCCGGCGGTGACTTTGCAGAGACGGTGCTGCGCAACTTCCTGCTCGCCACTTGGTTGAAAGCGCTGTGGACCGGCTTGTGCGCGTCCACCGACGCCACGTTGGCGGGTATCGCCGGCAAGGCGTTGAAGGAAGCGCGCTACCACCAGAAGCACAACGGCGATTGGGTGGTGCGCCTGGGCGACGGCACTGAAGAATCCGCGCGGCGGCTGCAGGCCGCGCTGCAGCGCATCTGGCCCTACACGGCCGAGATGTTCGTGGCCGATGAGGTGGACGAAGCCGCCGTGGCGGCAGGCCTCGGGCCTTCGCGCGCGGCGCTGCGCGACGCCTGGTTGCCCGACGTGTTGGCCGTGTTCGCCGAGGCGAACGTGGCGCCGCCGGCCGACACGCCCTTTGTCAGCACCGGCACGCTGGGCCGGCACAGCGAGCACCTGGGTTATCTGCTCACCGAGATGCAGGTGCTGCAGCGTCAGTTCCCGGGTGGGCGCTGGTGATGGGCGGGGCTGTGCTGCCCACGCGTGAAGACGCGGCCTGGGCCGTGCTGGCCACGGTGTCCGACCCCGAGCTGCCAGCGCTGAGCCTGCTGGACCTGGGCATCGTGCGAGAGGTGCGCATCGCAGACGATGGCGGCGTGCAGGTGGTGCTGACGCCCACCTACAGCGGCTGCCCGGCCACGGAAGACATCACGCAGAGCGTGCATGACGCGCTGGATGCGGCAGGCCTCGGCCCGGCGCAGGTGAGTCACCGTCTGGCCCCGGCCTGGACCACCGACTGGATCAGCGACAGCGGCAAGGCCAAGCTGCTGGCTTACGGCATCGTCCCGCCGGGGCCTGCGCTGGCCGGTAACAGCGCGGTGCTGCACTTCCGCCCGCGCCCGCTCACCTGCCCACGCTGTGGCAGCGCCAACACCGAACGCCTTTCGGCCTTCGGCAGCACTGCCTGCAAGGCCCTGCATCGTTGCCTGGCCTGCCGCGAGCCCTTCGAGCACTTCAAGCCAATATGAGCGCGGTGACGAGCTTTCACGCGCTGCGCCTGCAGGCGGTGCGGCGCGAGGCCGATGACGCGCTGGTGCTGGGTTTTGCGCTGCCTCCAGCCCTGCAGGACACCTTTCGCTTCGAGCCCGGCCAGCACCTCACCTTGCGCGCGGTGGTGAATGGCCAAGAACTGCGCCGGTCGTATTCGATCTGCGCCGCCGCAGGTGAGCCCTTGCGTGTGGGTGTGCGCGCGGTCGCCGGCGGCGCCTTCAGTACCTGGCTATTCGCCCATGCACAGCCGGGCTTGACGATCGATGTGATGCCACCGTCGGGCCGCTTCGGGGCGGGCCTGGCGGCCCGGCCTCGCCACCTGCTGGCGGTGGCCGGGGGCAGTGGCATCACGCCGATGCTTTCGATCTTGAGAACGGTACTGGCCAGTGATGCGCAAGCGCGCTGCACGCTGTTCTACGGCAACCGCAGCGTAGCGAGCACGATGTTCAGGGAAGAGCTGGAAGACCTGAAGAACCGCCACCTCGCGCGGCTGGCGCTGCACGCGGTGTTCTCGCGCGAGCAGGTCGATTCGCCGCTGCACAGCGGCCGCATCGATGCCGCCAAGATCGCCACGCTGCTGCGCGTGTGCGGGCCCGTCGATCAAGCCTACGTCTGCGGCCCGCAGGCGATGAACGACGAGGTCGAGGCCGCGCTGCGGGCTGCCGGCCTGGCCGCGGGGCAGATCCACGTTG
>JANMMD010000014.1:0-7425 GCA_031372905.1 Betaproteobacteria bacterium | reverse complement strand
GGTGCTGCAGGCCACCGGCCTGCACGACGACCCGCTGTTCAAGCTGGCGATGGCGCTGGAGAAGATCGCACTGGAAGACGACTACTTCGTCAGCCGCAAGCTCTACCCGAACGTCGACTTCTACTCGGGCATCGTGCAGAGCGCCCTCGGCATCCCGGTGAGCCTGTTCACCGCGATCTTCGCGCTGGCGCGTACCGTCGGCTGGATCGCGCAGCTCAACGAGATGATCGGCGACCCCGAGTACAAGATCGGCCGCCCGCGTCAGCTCTTCGTCGGCTCGCCGGCGCGCTCGGTCAAGCCCATCGCAGAACGTTGATCTTCCAGGCCCGGTGAACCCCACCGGGCCGCAAGAAAAAAGGCCACCCGAGGGTGGCCTTTTCGCTGCCCATCCGATGGCCGGTCTCAGCGCAATTCCTGAGCGAGGCGACCAATGATGGATTTGGCGTTGTCGCTGGTTTCGGGGTTGCCCGCCGACGACTGCACCGTGATCTCCGACTGCGTGGCGGTGCTCTTCACCACCACGCGGTAGCGCAGCGCAGCCAGCGGGTTCTTGTCGTTGCCGAACAAGCGCGACCAGAAGCCCGGCTCTTCCTTGCCCGCGCTCTTGGGGTCGACATAGCGCACGTAGTAGATGCCCGCCGAGCGGTCGCGGTCTTCCACGGTGAAGGCACTGCGGTCCAGCGCCACGCCCAGGCGGCGCCAGGCGCGGTCGAAGGGCTCGGCCAGCGTCAGCGAGGTGGCCTGTGCAGCCACCACGGCTTGTGGCGCGGGGCCGGCGGGGGCCGCCGCCGCGCCAGGGGCCGCCGGCACGGCTGCCGCCACGGCCGCGCGGGCCGGTGCCGACGCCGCGCCCAAGCTCACCATCAGCCGGCTCAACAGTTCGGCTTCCAGCTCGGGCTCGGACGGGCGCGCGCGCCACGTGGTGCCGGCATCGCGGGCGTCGCTGGTCTTGGCTTCTTCGATGCCGCGGTGGCTGATGTAGATCTCGGTGCCACCCGCCCCGCGCTCCAGGCGTGTGCGGTAGCTGTCGCGCTCGCCGGTGTCGTAGAGGTTGCCGAGCAGGCGGCCGATGGTGTTGCGCACCACGTCGTTGGGCAGGCGCGCGCGGTTCTCTGAGAAGTTGGTTTCCATCACGCCCGTGGCGGCGTTTTCTTCCACCAGCGTGAAGCCACGCTCCTGCCAGAAGGTCTTCAGTTGCGGCCACAGCTGTTCGGGCGTTTGCGGCACCACCAGCCAGCGGCGGTTGCCGTCGCGCACCACGCGCATGTCGGCCACGCTGTTCAGGGCCACGACGGGGGCGGCGGCGGCGTTGGCCGCATTCGCAGCGTTGGGCGAGGGCGCGGCCCCCGCGGCCGCCGCGCTGATCACGCCGCCTTGCGGTTGGTAGCGCGATTCACGCGCCAGCTGCGTCAGGTCGGGCGGCACCTCCAGCGGCTGCGCCTTGATGGTGGTGGAGCGGTAGTCGACCTTCTCGCCCGAGAACAAGCCGTCGCCTGTGGTGGTGCAAGCGGCCAGCAGCGCCGTGGTGCCTATCAAGGCCAGCGTTGGGGCGAAGGAATCAGCTTTCACGTTTGTGGTTCTCCGCAGCGGCCGATGTCGGGCCCTGCCAGCAGGTAAGAGGGGAAGGGCGGGGAAAGAGGCGGATGAGGTCGTGCGGTACGCAGCAGGCTCTCAGGCCTGCAAGCCGGCGTCACGCAGGGCCTGCCCCACCGCGGCCTGGCCGGCGGGCGTCAGCGGCACGATGGGCAGGCGCAGGAACGGCGCACACCGGCCGAGCTGGGACAGCGCCCATTTGGCCGGTGCCGGGCTGGGTTCGCAGAAGAGTTGCTTGTGCAGCGGCAGCAGTTGCAGGTGCAAGGCCGTGGCCACGCGGGTGTTGCCGGCCAGCGCGGCCATGCACAGCTCGTGCATCAGGCGCGGCGCCACGTTGGCGGTAACGCTGACGTTGCCATCGCCGCCCAGCAGCATCAGCGCCACGGCCGTGCCATCGTCGCCCGAGTAGACGGCAAAACCTGGCGGCCGGTGCTTGATGAGCTGGCAGGCGCGCTCGATGTTGCCCGTGGCTTCCTTGATGCCGACGATGCGCGGCAGCTGGGCCAGGCGCAGCGTGGTCTCGGGCAGCATGTCGGCCACGGTGCGGCCGGGCACGTTGTACAGCACCAGCGGCAGATCCACCGCTTCGCTGATGGCCTTGAAGTGCTGGTAGATGCCTTCCTGCGAAGGCCGGTTGTAGTAGGGCACCACCGAGAGGTGGCAGTCGGCGCCCACCTGCTTGGCGAAGCGCGTCAGCTCGATGGCCTCGGCCGTGGAGTTGGCACCCGTGCCGGCCATGATGGGCACGCGCCCAGCGGCATGTTCCACCGCGACGCGGATGACCTCGCAGTTCTCCTCCATCGTCACCGTGGGCGATTCACCCGTGGTGCCGACGACGCCGATGCAATCCGTGCCCTCGGCGATGTGCCAGTCGATGAGGCGGCGCAGCGTGTCGAAATCGATGCGACCGTCCTCGAGCATCGGAGTCACGAGCGCGACGATGCTGCCTTGGATGGGGTTCATGCGGTGCAGGGAATAGGTAATCGACGGATTTTAGCTGGCCAGGCGTGCCTCGCCCGGGTGGCCGCTCAGGGCATGCCCAGGGGCCAGCGCGCTTGGATGCCGGAAACCGGCGTTTCGTTCACCGCGGCGATGCGCTGAACGATGCGAGCGCCGTCCTGGCCGCCGCCGGCGCCAGGCTCGTAGCCATCTTCGAAGGCGACCACGCGCAGACCGGCGCAGGCGCGCAGCAGCTCACCCCGCTGCAGCAGGAAGTCGGGCCGCGACGGGCGGCCGATGTGCTGGTGGCCGTCGGCAAAGGTTTCGTGCAGGTAGACGCCGCCTTCGGCCAGCGCGGCCAGCAGCGCGGGGAACAAGGGGCGCCAGAGATAGTTGGTGACGACGATGGCATCGAACTGCCGCCCCGTCAGCGGCCAGGGGCCCGCCTCGGCATCGGCCTGCAGCACCTCGGCGTCAGGCACCAGGGCCCGCGCGCGCGCCAGGGCGTCGCCATCACGGTCAAGGCCCGTCACGCGGTGCCCGAGATTTGCGAACCACTGCAGATGGCGACCACCGCCGCAGGCCAGGTCGAGCACACGCGCCCCTGGCTGCAGCAGCGGCGTGAAACGCTGCACCCAGGCCGACGGCGCGCTCGAACCGTGCATCACAAGCAAGACCAGACGCGGGTGGCCAGATCCAGCACGGTGTGCGGGTTCAGGTAGGCCGCGAACACCGCCGCCAGCAGCGCCGCAGCGGCGGCGCCCCAGAAGATGGCGGGCAGGTGCTTCGCCTTCATGCCGGTTTCATCACCGCCGTGGCACGCACGAGGGCGGTCTCACGCACCGGCAGGTTCACAAGCGCAGCAAACACGCCCAGGGCGACGGCGATCCACCACACCACGTCGTAGCTGCCGGTGCTGTCGTAAAGGCGGCCGCCCAGCCACACGCCGAGGAAGCTGCCGATCTGGTGGCTGAGGAAGACGAAGCCGCCGAGCATGCTCATGTACTGCACACCGAAGATCTGCGCGACGATGGCGTTGGTGGGCGGCACGGTGCTCAGCCACAAAAAGCCCATCGCCGCGGCAAAGATGTAGACGCTGGCCGGCGTCAGCGGCGCCAGGATGAAGACGGTGATGGCTACCGCGCGCAGTGCGTAGATGGCCGAGAGGATGTAGCGCTTGGGCATGCGCTGGCCCAGGCTGCCGGCGGTGTAGGTGCCGAAGACGTTGAACAGGCCGATGAGCGCCAGCGCCACCGTGGCCACCTGCGGGCTCAGGCCGTGGTCCTTCAGGTAACTGGGCATGTGCACGCCGATGAACACGACTTGGAAGCCGCAGACGAAGTAGCCCGCCATCAGCCAGCCGAAGCTGGGTGTCGTGAAGGCTTCGCGCAGTGCTGCGCCCACGCTCTGCCGGGCGCCCGTCACGGCCGCCTTGGGCGGCTCACGCAGGCCCAGGGCCAGCGGCGCGATCACCAGGGCCAGGCAGCCCAGCACGAAGAGTGCGTTCTGCCAGCCGATGCTGCCGATCAGGCCGTTCTCCACCGGCACCATCAGGAACTGGCCGAAGCTGCCCGCCGCCGCCGTGATGCCCATCGCCCAGGAGCGCTTTTCGGGCGCCACCTGGCGCGCGATGACGCCGTAGACCACCGCGTAGGTGGTGCCGCTCTGCGCCAGGCCGAGCACGATGCCGGCGCCGCCCATGAACGCCAGGCCGCTGGTGGCCAGGCCCATCCAGACCAGCCCCAGCGCGTACAAGAGTGCACCGACGGTGAGCACGCGGAAGGCGCCGAAGCGGTCGGCCAGGCCGCCGGCCACCGGCCCGGCCAGGCCCCAGGCCAGGTTCTGGATCGCGAGCGCGAAGGCAAAGGTCTCGCGCGACCACCCGCGGTCCATTGTCACCGGCTGCAGCCACAGACCGAAGCCATGGCGTATGCCCATGCTCAGCGTGACGATCAGCGCACCGCAGATCAGCACCTGGCGCATGGACAACTGCGGGGACAGCGTTTGTGTCGCCGGGCCTGGCGCGGAAGCTGCATTCATTCGGCGATTGTCTCGGAAAACGCTGCAAGTCTTCGGTGCCCTGCTGGCTAGAGTGGCGCCACTTCGGGAGGAAAGAATGAAGGTGCTGGTGCTGGGGGGTGGGGTGATCGGTGTGTCCACGGCCTATTACCTGGCCAAGGCCGGGCACGAGGTGGTGGTGGTCGACCGCCAGAGTGGCGCGGCGCTGGAAACCAGCTTCGGCAACGCCGGCGAGGTGAGCCCGGGCTACAGCGCGCCCTGGGCCGGGCCGGGCGTGCCGCTGAAGGCCATCCAGTGGATGCTGATGCAGCACAGCCCGCTGGTCATCTGGCCCCTGCTCGACCCCGCGATGTGGCGCTGGGGCGCGATGATGCTGGCCAATTGCACCGAGCGCGCCTATGCGCTGAACAAGAGCCGCATGGTGCCGATTGCCGAGTACAGCCGCGATTGCTTGAAGGCGCTGCGTGCCGAAACGGGCATCGCCTACGACGACCGCGCGCAAGGCACGCTGCAGCTCTTCCGCACGCAGAAGCAGCTCGACGGCATCGGCGGCGACGTCGCCGTGCTGCGGCAGTACGGCGTGCCTTTCGAGGTGCTCGACCGCGCGGGCTTCTGTGCCGTCGAGCCGGCGCTGAAGCTGACGCAGGAGAAGTTCGTCGGCGCCTTGCGCCTGCCCAACGACGAAACCGGCGATTGCCACCTCTTCACCACCCGCCTGGCAGACATGGCGGGTGCCCTGGGCGTGAACTTCCGCTGGAACACGCGCATCCAGGCTTTGCAAGTCGGTGGCGGTGCCATCACCGGCGTGCACACCGACGCTGGCTTGCTGAAGGCCGACAAGGTGGTGCTCGCCTTGGGCAGCCACAGCCCGCTGCTGCTGGCGCCGGTGGGCATCCGCATCCCCGTCTACCCGGTGAAGGGCTACAGCATCACGGTGCCCATCACCGATCCGCAATACGCGCCTGAGAGCACGATCATGGACGAGACGCACAAGGTGGCCGTCACGCGCCTGGGCGACCGCATCCGCGTCGGCGGCACGGCCGAACTGGCGGGCTACAGCCTGAACCTGCGAGAACCTCGCCGCGCCACGCTGAACCATGTCGTGACCGACCTCTTCCCGCGCGGCGGCGACATCAGCAAGGCCAGCTTCTGGTGCGGCTTGCGCCCGATGACCCCCGACGGCACGCCCATCGTCGGCCCCACCCCGGTGCAGAACCTGCTGCTGGCCACCGGCCACGGCACGCTGGGCTGGACGATGGCGGCCGGCACCGGGCGTGTGATTGCCGACATCGTCAGCGGCAAGGCACCCGAGATCGACATCAGCGGCCTGGCGATGGCGCGCTATGGCTGATGCCCAGGAAGAGGCAGGAACGCTGACCACCGCGCAGCCCCTCAGCCTGCACCACCTGAGCGAGGCGCCGCACTGGCGACGCGAAGCCGCGGCGCTGATCCACGAAGAGTTCTGGCTCACCGTGCCTGGCGCCAGCGAAGACCGCTTGTTCGAGCGGCTGGGCCAGGCGGCGCACCCTGACCGTCTGCCGCTGTGCCTGTTGGCGCTGCAAGACGGCACGCTGGCCGGCGTGGTGAACCTGGTCGACAACGACGACGAAAGCCACCCGGACTGGCACCCTTGGCTGGCCGGCATGGTGGTGGCCGAGCGCTTTCGCGGCCGCGGGGTGGGCTCGGCGCTGGTGCGGCTGCTGCTGCAGGAAGCCTGGAAGCTGGGCTTCGAGCGCGTGCATTTCGGCACCGATGGCCCGGGCTTCTACACGCGGCTCGGCGCGGTGCACCACCTGCAGCAGCGACCCGGCTTCTGGTTCATGCGTTTCGAGCGCCCCGGCAGACCCGCTGCCTAGAATCGCGCCCATGCCATCGATCAAGCAGCCCCTCAAGCAGAACACCACGCAGAACAGCGGCTACGGCGAGGCGTCCATCCGCGTGCTGAAGGGCCTGGAGCCCGTGAAACAGCGGCCGGGCATGTACACGCGCACCGACAACCCGCTGCACATCATCCAGGAGGTCATCGACAACGCGGCCGACGAGGCGCTGGCCGGTGTGTGCCAGCGCATCGGTGTCACGCTGCACAGCGACGGCAGCATCGCGGTCGAAGACGACGGACGCGGCATTCCCTTCGGCCTGCATCCGGACGAGCAGGTGCCGGTGGTGGAGATCGTGTTCACCCGCCTGCACGCCGGCGGCAAGTTCGACAAGGGCGCGGGCGGCGCCTACAGCTTCAGCGGCGGCCTGCACGGCGTGGGTGTGAGCGTGACCAACGCGCTGGCGAAGCGCCTGCAGGTGACGGTGTGGCGCGAGGGGCAGGTGGCCACGCTGGCCTTTGGCGGCGGTGATGTCATCGAGCCGCTGGTGGTGCGCAAGGCCGCGGCCAGCGAGAAGAAGCGCGGCACCACGGTGCGCGTGTGGCCGGACGCCCAATACTTCGAAAGCGCCGAGCTGCCGCGCGCCGAGCTGCTGCACCTGCTGCGCAGCAAGGCCGTGCTGATGCCGGGCGTGACGGTGACGCTGACCGTCGAAAAGACGGGTGAGGTTCAGGAGTGGAAGTACGCCACCGGCCTGCGCGACTACCTGATGCAAAGCCTGCAGGCCGACCCGCTGATACCGCTGTTCGAGGGTGCGCAGTACGCCACCGCCAGTGAGAGCGAGAACTTCGCCGAAGGCGAGGGCGCTGCCTGGTGCGTGGCCTTCACCGACGAAGGCACGCTGCTGCGAGAGAGCTATGTCAACCTCATACCCACAGTGGCTGGCGGCACGCACGAAAGCGGCTTGAAGGACGGCCTCTTCGGCGCCATCAAGGGCTTCATCGATCTGCACAGCCTGCTGCCCAAGGGCGTGAAGCTCATGCCCGAAGACGTGTTC
>JANMMD010000385.1:0-14646 GCA_031372905.1 Betaproteobacteria bacterium | reverse complement strand
CTCGGCGTCGTTGGCGGCCACGCCCAGGTTGGTGATGGGCACCAGCACCGCCACGCGGTCGGGCTCGGCGCGCATCAGCGTGAACGGGTCGTCGATGCGGTAGACGGGCACGCAATGCGCGAAGAATGAGGCCACGGCCTGCACCAGCGTGTCGAGCAGGCCGAAGGACACGTTGAACAGGCCCGACAGCCATTCCTCGATGTCGTCGGGGATGTCGAGCACGGCGCGTATCAGGTCGGCGATGCCGCCGATGATCGCCATCACCAGGTCACGCACCCACCCACCGGGAATGAGCGCGGTGACGGCGCCGGTGAGCGCGTTCTCGATGAGGTTGCCGACGATGTCGGGAAAGTCGAAGAGGTCGATGTCCACCGGCCCCGGCAAGAGATGCACGTGCCACTGCTTGCGGTCGGTGGGAAAGGCCGGGATCACACCCGCGTCCACGAGCAGCCCGCGCAGGATGTTGCAGGCCGGCTGTGGTGTGGCGGTTGCCGGGTTCCAGTGGCGCGTGGCCAGCGTGGCGGTGAGCGAGACCTCCTGCGCGACGAAGGGCGCGAGGTCCACGCTGATGGCCACGTCGGGGTCGCGGTCGAAGAGGCACCAGCGCGGCAGGCAGAGGTCGGGGATGGGCCAGGGCAGGTCGATGCAGCCGCCGCCGACGCAGATTTCGGGGATGTCCAGGCCGAGCGACAGGCGCAGCTGGTCCCAGCGCAGGTCGAGCTCGGAGATGGTGACGCTGCCATCGGGGCGGATGTCGACGGCGCCACCCTCCAGGTGGGCGCGCAAGGCATAGCTGGCGCGGAAGGGGCCGAAGTCGGCGCTGTCCGACTTGGCGATGCGGAAGTTCCGCTTCAGCAGATCCACGCTGGTCTGGAAGGCACGTTCGGAAACGGCAACGGTGAAGTGGGCCATGGTGGCTGCTCCTCAGGCGGGTTCGACGACGAGGTTGACGAAGACCTGCAGTTCGTCGCGCGCCACGGACGGGTTGTGGGGCACGGCGGCCGGCACGGGCGCGGGTTGGAGGCGCACGCGCTGCGCCAGCGGCACGCCCAGGCGGCGCAGCTCGGCGCCGATGTCCAGCACCAGCGCTTCGATGGGCAGCGACAGCCGCGGCAGCACGCTGAGGCGCAGCACCGCTGCCAGGTAGCACTCGAGCATGTTTTCCAGCGGGCGCGGGCTGATGTCGACGATCTCCAGGCCGTCCAGCCGCAGCTTCAGCCAGGGCCGCGGTGGCAGGCCGCTGCCGATCGGGCCCCACTCGAAGTGCAGCACCGCCAACAGCTCGAGGCAGAAGCACTCGCCCTTGTCGGACAGCCTCGGCACGACGGGCTCTTGCGGCGGCGGCGCGGGCGGGCGGTCGTTGGGCTTGGGCTCCTTGGGGTCCTTGGGGTCGGGCCCGTTGCGGCCGCCCAGCACGTCATCCAGGGCGTCGTCCAGGCCCTGCGCCGCGGCGGCCAGTTCTTCCACACGGGGGAGTTGTTCGCGCATGAACTCAGGCCCGGGGCAGTCGAGCGTGAAGCAGGCTTTCATGCGCAGCGCAAAGTGCTGCTCGGGCAGGCGGCCCAGTTCAGGCGGCAGCGCGAACTCGTCGTTGGGGTGGAAGTCGATCTGCAGATCGGTCAGCTGCAGCAGCCAGTTCAGGCCCACCGGCAGCAGCGAGCCGATCACGGGGATGGGCGGGTGCACGCTGAGCAGCGGGTTGCGGGCGCGCTCCACGCGCTCGTCGGGCTTGATGGGGTGGCACCAGCGTTTGGGCGCTTTCGCAAACGCGGCCGTGCCGTGGTTGAACAGGGCCGGGCGCTGGCGCTGGATCACGCGCACCAGGCCGTTGAAGGCGTCTTCATTGACGCTGGCGAAGAAGTCACTGCGGTCGGTCAAGGGCATGGTGGTTCTCCTGCGGTCCACATCGCCGCGCAGCGGGCTGGGGTGTGCGCTTGGTGCATGGGCCGGGCGCTGAGGATGCGCAGGCCGCCCGCGCACCGGTATCCCCTCGATCGGCAAGTCGGGCCCTGCGCGGGCTTCAAACGCGGGGGGCGTTTCGGCCCTCGCTGCGCCCGCGAGGCGTCTCGCCAAGAACTGGTGAGAATTCAGCAGCGGCGCCTGATGGCGACACGCCCGTCCTGTCTTGAAACCCCACCCTGGAATCTCGATGCAGCCCCTCATGACCCGTGCCTGGGCCCTTGCCGCGCTGGCACTCACCACCTGGTGCCCCATGACCGATTCCCTGGCCCAGACGGCCCAGACCGCTGTCGCTGCCCCTTCTGCCCCCGTTCCACCCGCTGCGCCGCAGCGCGACCACGTCAGCACCTATCACGGCGCGGCGTTCAAGGACCCCTGGTTCTGGCTGCGCGAGAAAGACACGCCGCCGGTGCTGGACCACCTGCAGCGCGAGAACGCCTATACCGCCGCGATGACCGAGAGCCTCGCGCCTTTTGCCGAGACGCTCTACCAGGAGTTCCTTGGCCGCATCCAGCAGACCGACCTGGGCGTGCCGACGCGGCAAGGCGATTGGTACTACTACAGCCGCACCGTGCAGGGCCAGCAGTACCCCATCCAGGCGCGCCGCCGCGCCAATGCCGCGCTGGCCTACGACGAGCAGGCGCCGGAGCAGGTGTTGATCGACCTGAACGAGCTCGGCCGCGGCAAGGCCTTCATCAGCCTGGGCGCGATGAAGGTGTCGGACGACGGCCACAGCCTGCTCTACACGCTGGACGAGACCGGGTACCGGCTCTACAAGCTCTATCGCAAGGACCTGGCCAGCGGCCAGGTGGCAGGCCCACTGGCCGAACGCGTGACGGGGGTTGAATGGGCCGCCGACCACCGCACCGTGATCTACAGCACCGAGCACCCGGTGACCAAGCGTTCAGACACGTTGTGGCGCCTGGCCGCCGGCAGCCCGCCTGAGCGTTTGTTCGAGGAGAAGGACGAGCTTTTCCGCGTCGGCCTGTCGCGCACAAAAGATCGGCGCTTCCTGCGCCTGGAAGTGCGGGCCACCGACACCTGGGAAGTGCGGCTGCTGGACGCGCAGCGCCCGGCCGGCGGTTTCGAGACCGTGCTGCCGCGGCGCAAGGGCCACAAGTACAGCGTGGAGCACCGCGACGGCCTGCTCTACATCCGCAGCAACCTCGACGCGAAGGACTTCCGCGTCGTCACCGCGCCCGTGGGCCGCGCCGACCCCGCGCAGTGGAAGACGCTGGTGGCGCACCGCGCCGGCGTGCTGGTGCAGGACATCGAGGTCTTCCAGGGCCACCTCGTCGTCAGCGAGAAGAGCGAGGGCCTCAACCGCTTCCGCATCCACGACTTCGCGCGCGGCACCTGGCGCGAACTGCCCTTCGCCGAGCCGGTGTATGCCGCGGGCGCGGGCGGCACGCCCGAGTTCACGAGCACACAGTTCCGCTACAGCTACCAGAGCTTCCTGACGCCGCCTTCGGTGTTCGACTTCGACATGGCCGCGGGCAGCTCGAAGCTGCTAAAGCAGCAGGCGGTGCTGGGCGGCTACGACGCCTCCAAGTACACCAGCGAAAGGATCTGGGCCACGGCGCGTGACGGCACGCGCGTGCCGATCTCCATCGTCTACCGCCGCGACCGCCCGCGCAGCGGCAAGGGCCCGCTGTGGCTGTATGGCTATGGCGCCTACGGCTTCGGCCAATCGGCCACCTTCAACAACGCGCGCATCAGCCTGCTCGACCGCGGCGTGGCCTACGCCATCGCCCATGTGCGCGGCGGCAACGAACTCGGCGAGGCCTGGCACGACGACGGCATGCTGATGAAGAAGAAGAACAGCTTCTTCGACTTCATCGACAGCGCCGACCACCTGGTGAAGACCGGCTGGACCACGCCCGCCAGCCTGGTGGCCGAGGGCGGCAGCGCCGGCGGCCTGCTGATGGGCGCGGTGGTGAACCTGCGGCCTGAGCTCTTCCGCGCCGTGCACGCGGCGGTGGCCTTCGTCGATGTCGTCAACACAACGATGGACCCCAGCCTGCCGCTGGTGGTGGGCGAATACCTGGAGTGGGGCAACCCGAACGAGAAGCCGGCTTTCGACTACATCCGCTCCTACAGCCCCTACGACAACCTGGAGCGCAAGGCCTACCCGTCAATGCTGCTGACGAGCAGCTACAACGACAGCCAGGTGATGTACTGGGAGCCTGTCAAGTACGTGGCCAAGCTGCGCACGCTGAAGACCGACAACAACCCGCTGCTGCTGAAGATGAAGATGCAGCCGGCGGGCCACGGCGGCGCCTCGGGCCGCTACGACGCCTTGAAAGACCGCGCCTTCGAGGTGGCGTGGATGCTGCAGCAGGTGGGCATCACGCGCTGAGCGGCCACAGGCCATCCGGCATGGCCTGACGCCTGTGGCGATGATCAAAGATTCCGCTCGAAGAACTTCACCGCCTTCTCGCGGGACTTGAAGGCAGCCCCGATGTCTGGCGTGATGCGTACGAGGGGCAAGACGCCGGTCAGGAAGTAGCTGCCGCGGTTGGCAAACGGGTCTGGGGCCACGACCGGGACCTGCAGCCGGTCCCAGGCGTGCGTGGCGCCGAGGTACTCGTTCACGGCGACGAGCGGGCCGTTGTTGGCGTTGGCGGCCTGCGCCAGCGCCCGGCACGGGGCGGCCCCGTTGTCGTAGTCATCCAGGCTGCCGATCTGGATCAACACTTGGGCACCGGTGAGCGTGTTGAAGAGGGTGCCGGAACTGGCAGGTGGCAAACCCGCAATCACCTGGTTGGCGCCCCAGCAGACCGGGTAGTGCGCCAGATGCGCGGCAAACCTGCGCCCGCCGCCGAACTGCGCTGCGTAGGCCTGTTCGGCCGCACCGAGGGTGACCACGCCTCCCCAGGAAAAACCCATCACACCAATGCGCTGCGCGTCGATCTCCGGGCGCGCGCTGAGAAAGGCCAAGGCCCGGAATGCATCGGGGTAGGTGAAGATGGGCAGCGCCGGCCGGTTGGCGATGCCGGTGACACCGCGCGCCTCCCACATGTCGATCTGCAGGGTGGCGATGCCCGCGTCGTTCAGCGCCGCCTCGTAGAAGTCGCCGCGGGCATCGACGCCCGCCGAGCCGTGCAGGATGAGCACTGCCGGCAGCTTGTTTCGGATCGAGACGCAGCCGGGTTCGTCGTCGCGTTCCTTGAACTTCAGCGGCAAGCTCAACTTGCCCTTGATCGTCAGCTGGGGCCGGGGGAAGGACGGGTCGATGTTCGGTGAAGTGAATTCGATGAAAGAGAGCTGAGGCGCCTTGCCGCTCGGGCAGGCGCCGCTGCCGCCTGGGCCACCACCATCGGCCAGAGCCTGCCCGGTTGCCAGTGCGCCCAAGGTGCCAAGCGCAAGAAGTGCCAACAGGCGCGCCGCAGCGCTGGCTTGCATCGTGGGGTTCATGTCGTCTCCTCCGGGGGTTGGGTGCCGCATGGTGGCCCGTGCGGAGAAGAATTCAACTGCGAACCTGGGGGGCAGGCGAGTCTCAGGTTCCGGCTTCGCGGCGCTGCTCACGCAGCATGAACAGGTAGAGGCTTTCCACCTTTTCGCGCGCCCAGGGCGTGCTGCGCAGGAATTTCAGGCTCGAACGCACGCTGGGGTCGCTGCTGAAGCAACGCAGCGGGATGCGTTGCGCCAGACCGTCCCAGCCATAGCGGGCGACCAGAGCCGTGACGATCGCCTCGAGGGTGATGCCGTGCAGGGCGTTGCGCGGCTGGGCCGGCGAGGGCGCGGGTGAAGGCGAGGGCGGCAGATGCGTCGACATATCGCTCTTGTACCTCTGCGCGCATCACCCGCGAGTGCACAACCCTAGAATTCGCCAGCTTTGCATCCTGCAAGCCATCGTTCACACAGGACCTATCCACACATGGCAACGAAGAAGATCGACACCAAGGCCCCCGCCAAGAAGGCAGCCGTCACCAAGGCCGCCGCGCCTGCCAAGAAGGCCGCTGCGCCGCTGAAGGCCGTGGCCGTCACGAAGCCGATCAAGACCGCTTTCAACAAGACCAGCCTCATCGCCCACCTGGCCGAGCAGACCGGCGTCGAGCCCAAGGCCGTCAAGGCCGTGGTGGCCACGCTGGAAGCCACGATGCTGGCCTCGGTGCACAAGAAGGGCCTGGGCGAGTTCACGATGCCGGGTCTGTTCAAGGTGGCCGTGATCAACGTGCCGGCCAAGAAGAAGCGCACTGGCATCGACCCCTTCACGAAGCAGGAGCGCGTGTTCGCCGCCAAGCCCGCCACCGTGAAGATCAAGGTCCGCGCGCTGAAGAAGCTGAAGGACGCGGCACTTTGATGCCTGCGGCGCGTGTGGGCTGCCAGCTGCAGTCTGCGCGCGCCGCGCCTGTTGTACCGGCCGCACCCCCATGGGCTTGAACGACGACTGGCGACGCCGCAGCCTGGCAGCGGTGTGGCACCCGTGCACGCAGATGAAGCTGCACGCGCTGGACGGCGTAGCGCAGCCTCTGGTGCCCATCGCCCGCGCCGAAGGCGTGTGGTTGCACGATTTCGAAGGCCGACGCCTGCTGGACGGCATCAGCTCGTGGTGGGTGAACCTCTTCGGCCACAACCACCCGGCGGTACGCGCCGCGCTGGCCGATCAACTGAGCCGGCTCGACCACGTGATGCTGGCCGGCTTCACGCACGCGCCGGTGGTGGAACTCTCCGAGCGCCTGGCGGCGCTCACTGGCCTGGGCCACGCCTTCTACGCCAGCGACGGCGCCTCGGCCACCGAGATCGCGTTGAAGATGAGTGCGCACCACTGGCGCAACGCCGGCCGGCCGCAGAAATGCCGTTTCGTCGGCGTGGCGGGCGGCTACCACGGCGAAACGGTGGGGGCGCTGGCCGTCACCGACATCGCGCTCTTCCGCGAGGCCTACGCGCCCTTGCTGCGCCTGGCCGCCACCGTGCCCAGCCCCGATGCGCGGCTTGCGCTGGCCGGCGAAGACGGCGCTGCGGTGGCCGAACGCGCCGCCGCGGCGCTCGGGCTCTGGCTGGCCGAGCATCACGAAGACACCGCGGCGCTCATCGTCGAGCCGCTGGTGCAGTGTGCCGCCGGCATGGCCATGCACAACCCGCTGTACCTGCAGCGCGCGCGAGCTGTGCAGCCGGTACGAAGTGCACCTGGTGGTGGACGAAATTGCCGTAGGTTTCGGCCGCACCGGCACGATGTTTGCGCACCAGCAGGCCGGCATCCGGCCCGATTTCATCTGCCTGTCCAAGGGCCTGACGGGCGGCACTCTGCCGCTGTCGGCGGTGCTGTGCACCGAAGCGGTCTACGAGGCCTTTTACGACGACGCGGTGGCGCGCGGCTTCCTGCACTCGCACAGCTACACCGGCAACCCGCTGGCCTGCCGCGCGGCGCTGGCAACACTCGATCTCTTCGAGCAGACCGACGCGCTGCGCAGCAACGTCGCCACGGCAGCGAGCCTGGCCGAGCAGTTCATGCCGTTGAGCCAACACACGCGCGTGCGCCACGCGCGCCAGCAAGGGATGATCTTCGCGTGGGACGTGGCCAGCAGCCTGCCCGATTTCGCCCGCCGCTACGCGAGGCACGCCTTGGCGCAAGGCGTGCTGCTGCGGCCCATCGGCCACACGCTGTATGCGATGCCGCCGTATGTGATCTCGCCCGACGAAGGTGACCATCTGGCGCGCGGCGCGCTGGCGGCGCTGCAAGCGACGTTGGCCGAGGAGACCGGTGACGCGCCGTTGGGCACCGCGGCCGCGCACGGTGGGGTGGACGGTGTCTGAGCCGCGCTCGCTCTTCGTCACCGGCACCGACACCGGCGTCGGCAAGACCTTGGTCAGCGCCGCGCTGCTGCATGCGCTGGCGCGGCAGCACGCGCGCGTGGTAGGCATGAAGCCGGTGGCGGCCGGGCTGGTGCTTCACGAGGGCCAGTGGGCGAGTGAAGACGTGCTGATGCTGCGCGCCGCCTCCAGCGTGCGTGTGCCACCGGAGCTCGACAACCCCGTGGCGCTGCGCGAGCCTTTGTCGCCCCATCTGGCGGCGGCCTGCGCTGGCCGGCAGGTCGGCGTGGCGCAGTTGCTGCAGGCGCAGCGCGCACTGATGGCGCTGGCCGACGTGGTGCTGGTGGAAGGCGCCGGCGGCTGGCGCGTGCCGTTGAACGACGATGAAACCCTGGCCGACCTGGCCCGCGCGATGGCCGCACCCGTGGTGCTGGTGGTGGGCCTGCGCCTGGGTTGTCTCAACCACGCCTTGCTCACGGCCGAGGCCATACGCGCTGATGGCTTGACGCTGGCCGGCTGGGTGGCCAACAGCATCGACCCCGAGATGGCGCGCCGCGAAGAGAACATCGACACCTTGCGCCAGCGCCTGCACGCACCGCTGCTCGGCGTCGTGCCTTGGCAGGAGCGGCCTGACCCGCGCAACATCAACTTGCAGCTGCCGGCGCTGTCGTGAGCCGCTGCCTGGAGCGGATTTCATGAGGGCCCGGCGATGAGCTGGCTGGACGAGTTCAACAGCCGCCTGGAAGACCTGGACCGCCGCGCCTTGCGCCGCCAGCGCCGCGTGGTGCGGCCGGAACCCGAGGGCCATTTGAACGTCGATGGCCGCTCGCTGCTGGCCTTCTGCAACAACGACTACCTCGGCCTGGCCCAGCACCCTGCCTTGACGGCGGCGGTGCATGCCGCGGTTGAAGCCTACGGCGTGGGTGCGGGTGCCTCGCCGATGGTTAGCGGCCACAGCGCGGCCAACGCGGCGCTGGAGCTGGAACTGGCCGCGGCCGTGAAGCTGCCGCGCGCGCTGTATTTCTACGCTGGCTACGCCACCAATGCCAGCATCGTGCCGGCGCTGGTGGGCGCGGGCGATGCGGTGTTTTCCGACGCCTTGAACCACGCCTGTCTCATCGACGGCGCACGGCTCTCGCGCGCCGACGTGCACCGTTACGCCCATGGCGACCTGGCGCAGCTCGGCCAGCGGCTCGCCGCCAGCCCGGCACGCCGCAAGCTGGTGATGAGCGATGCCGTCTTCAGCATGGACGGCACGGTGGCGCCCATGGCCGGCCTGCTGGCCTTGTGCGAGGCCCACGACGCGTTGCTGCTGCTGGACGATGCACACGGCTTCGGGGTGCTCGGCCCGCAGGGCCGCGGCGCGCTGGCCGCGGTCGGCCTGGTGGGCGCGGATGCATCGCCCCGCGTGCTCTACATGGCCACGCTGGGCAAGGCCTTGGGCGTGGCCGGCGCCTTCATCGCGGGGCCGGACGCGCTGATCGAGTGGCTGCTGCAGACCACGCGCAGCTACACCTACGCCACCGCCGCACCGCCGCTGTTGGCCGAAGCGGTGCGGGCCGGGCTGCGAATTGTGCTGGGTGAAGAAGGCGAGCGGCGCCGCGGTCACCTGCGCGCGCTGGTGTCGCAGCTGCGCGCTGGCCTCGCGCCCCGTGCCGATGCCTCCTTCGACGCCGCAGGCTGGCGGCTGATGCCCTCTGAAACGGCCATCCAGCCCCTCCTCATTGGTGGCAACGAAGCCGCGTTGACACTGATGGCCACGCTGCGCGAGTTGGGCGTGTGGGTGCCGGCAATACGCCCTCCCACGGTGCCTGCGGGCACGGCAAGACTGCGCATTTCGCTCTCGGCCGCGCACCCGGCACAGGCGGTGGACACGCTGTTGCAGGCGCTGCGCACGGCGGCCCGGGGCGGCGCGGGTTTGCGTGCGTAAGCCGCACCGGCCAGGCCGGTGGTGCCCGGGGTGCGTGCCAGAATTCCGGGTTGTCGCTGACGGACGCTGACGCCTGAAACCCACCAAGAAGCCCATGAAGATCCTGCTCACTGGCGCCGCCGGTTTCATCGGCATGACCACCACGCTGCGCCTCTTGGCGCGCGGCGATGAGGTGGTCGGTCTCGACAACCTCAACGACTACTACGAGGTCTCGCTGAAGCAGGCGCGGCTGGCGCGCCTGACGCCGCACGAGCGCTTTCGCTTCGTGCAGATGAGCGTGGAAGACCGCCCCGGCATGGAGGCGCTGTTCGCGGCCGAACGCTTCGACCGTGTCATCCACCTCGCCGCACAGGCCGGCGTGCGCTATTCGCTGAAGAACCCGCACGCCTACATCGACGCCAACATCGTCGGCTTCATGAATGTGCTGGAAGGCTGCCGCCACAGCGGTGTGCAGCATCTCGTGTATGCCAGCAGCAGCAGCGTGTACGGCGGCAACACCAAGATGCCGTTCAGCGAGCACGACAGCGTCGACCACCCGGTGAGCATGTACGCGGCCACGAAGAAGGCCAACGAGCTGATGGCGCACACCTACAGCCACCTCTTCGGCCTGCCCACCACGGGCCTGCGCTTCTTCACGGTCTACGGCCCCTGGGGCCGGCCGGACATGGCGCTGTTCCTCTTCACCAAGGCCATCCTCGAAGGCCGGCCCATCGACGTCTTCAACCACGGCAAGATGCAGCGCGACTTCACCTTTGTCGACGACATCGTCGAAGGTGTCATCCGTGTGATGGACCGTACGGCCGAGCCCAACCCCGGCTTCGTCTCCGACACGCCCGACCCCGGCACCAGCAGCGCGCCCTACCGCGTCTTCAACATCGGCAACCACAGCCCGGTGCAGCTGCTCGACTACATCGGCTGCATCGAAGAAGCACTCGGCATGAAGGCGCAGATGAACCTGCTGCCGCTGCAGGATGGCGATGTGCCGGCCACCTATGCCGATGTGGATGCGCTGCGCGACTGGGTGGGCTTCACGCCGGCCACCGACATCCGCAGCGGTGTGCAGCGCTTCGTGGCCTGGTACCGCGGGTACTACGGCGTCTGATGACGCTCAGGCGCTAACGCGCCGCGCTCAGCGCCGCTGCATCAACGCGCGCAGCAAGCCCACCGGCACGGCATAGGTGATGCCGGTCGGGCTGCTCAGCGCACTCTCGCGGCCGGCCTTCACGAGCACCATGTTGATGACGCCGATGACGCGCCCGGTATCGACATCCAGCAAGGGCCCGCCGCTGTTGCCGGGGTAGGCGGTGGCGTCGAGCTGCAGCAGCTCGAAGTTGCCCTCGCGCAGGCGGCTCAAAGCGCGCGGGTCGAGCTGCCGTGCCGTGGGCGCGGGCATCGCCGCCGTGGTGATGCTGGCCACGATGCCGCGGTGCGTGACCACCGAAAACCCCAGTGCCCCGCCGATGGGAAAACCCATCAGCGCCACCGACTGGCCTTCACGCACCTGGCCGGCGGCTTCCAGCGTCAGGCCCGGCAGTGGCGGCCCTTCGATCTGCAGCAGCGCCAGGTCGTGCAGGCGGTCGGTGGCCACCACGCGCGCCAGTCGGCGCTGGCTTTCGGCACCCGCACCGCCAGGCCCGGTCAACACCGCCATCGGTGGGCCGCTCTCGCTGCCGGCACCATCGGGCAGCACGTGGAAATTGGTGGCCAGCAGGTTGCCGAGGCCCGCGGCTTCGGCGATGACGAACCCGCTGCCGCGAAAGTTGAAACGCGGGCTGTCCGTGGGATTGAAGGTGCCCACCGGCAGCACCGAGGGCTTGGTTCGGGCGACCAGTTCGGGCAGGGTGCCGGAGGCGGCTTGCGGGCGCGCCGACCCCGTCAGCGTCAGCAGGCCCAGGCCCGCCAGCGTCGTCAGCATGTCGCGACGGCACCAGCCGCCCGCCCGACACTGCGGCTGACCTGCCCGCCAGGTCACAAGCTGCTCAGCAGCTGGGTCACCTCGGGCTGCCCGGCAAACTTGTCGCCCAGCTTGCTGAGCGCATCGAGTTCGCCACGCGCGCGGCCCTTGTCGCCCGCCTTGATGTAGAGCTTGGCCAGACGCAGCGCCAGACTCGGGTCTTTCGGTTCCAGCGTGACGGCCCGCTTCTGTGCCTCGATGGCTTCGGGCAGCTTGTTCTCGCCTTCCAGCGCGATCGACAGCGTGTCGATCAAGGGCGCGCGGTCGGGCAGCAGCTGGTTGGCCTTCTGCGCCATCGCCAGCGCGCCCGGTTTACCTTGTTTGGCCAGCAGCCAGGCCACGTTGTTCAAGGCCAGCGCGTTGTCGGGCTGAACTTCGAGCACGGCGCGGTAGCGCGCCTCGGCGCGCGTCATGTCGTTTTGCGCCAGCGCCACGTCGCCCAGGAAGTAGTTGAAGCTGGCGTCCTTGGGGTTGTTCTTCAGCCAGTCGGCGGCCAGCCGGTCGGCATCGGCTGTTTTCTTGGCGGCCAGCAGCGCGGTGTGCAGCTTGGCGGTGGTTTCTGAAGACGCTGCCAGCTTCAGCGATGCGCGATAGGCGCCGATGGCGGCTTCCCAATTCTTGCGGCTGACCTCGATCTCGCCTTCGAGGGTGAAGCCCGTGGCATCCTGGGGCGCGCGTTTCTGCATCTCGCGCGCCACCTTCAGCGCGTCGTTGGGGCGCCCATCGGCCACCGCCAGGCGGGCCTGCGCGCGCGCGACGGCGGTGTTGCCGGGCTGCAGCTCGGCCGCGCGGCGAAGGGCGCGCGCGGCCGACTCGCTGTCCTTCATTGCCGCATAGGTCTCGGCCAGGCGCATCTCGGGCACCGCGTTGCGCGGCTGCAGGCTGGCGAGCTTCTTGAAGGTGCTCAACGCGCGTTGCTGGTCGCCCGCGGCCAGTTCGGCGCGGCCCAGTGCGTCCATCACTTCGGTGTTGTTGGGCAGGGCCGCGGTGGCGTCTTGGCCGGCAAGCAATGCGGCCTTGGTGTCGCCGCTGCCGATGAGCTGGTTCACCAGCGTGACATGCGGCCGCGCTTCGGTGGGGCTGACCTTCACCGCTTCGCGCAGGGCCGCCACGACAGTGGCCGCCGGCGCGCCGACACGGGCCTCCAGCTCGGCCAGCGCCAGCCGGGCCTGCCAGCTCTTGGGCTGGGCCTGGATGTAGGCGTTGAAGCGCTTGCGCGCGTCTTCGGGCTTCTTGGCCATCAGGTCCAACGCCGCCAGGCTGGCCACCGGCGGGAAGTAGGCCGGCTCTTTCGCGATGGCGGCCTCGAAGCTCTTGATGGCGCCGGGCAGATCGTTCTTCAGCGTCAGCAGGCGTCCGCGCAGTTGCATCGGCAGGGCCTGATCGGGCAGCTTCTTCTCGAGCCCGTCGATGGCCTTCAGCGCGCCCGGGATGTCGTTCTGCCGCAGGCGCGCGCTGATCAACGCCAGGTCGGCACGCGGGCCGCCGTCCCCGGCGACCACGGCTTCCAGCTCGACGATGGCGCCGCTGTTGTTACCCTTTGCCATCTGCGCCATGGCCGCGGAGGTGCGCACGCGGGCATCGTCCGGGGCCGCTTTCAACGCCGCCTGGAAGGCTTGCTCGGAACGCGCTGCATCGCCCAGCTGCAGATAGGCCTCACCAGCCAGCGACAGCGTCGTGCCATCGGCCTTGCCGGTGTCGAGCACGGGCTTCAGCGCGTCCAGCGTCTTGCCCGGCTCGCCGTTGCGCAGGTAGGTCTGCGCCAGCAGCAGGCGCGACAAACGCTGTTGCGGCGCGAGCTTCAGCGACTTCCCCAACAAGGCTTCGGCCTGGATGTAGTTCTTCATGCGGAACTCGGCCGCCCCGGCCAGCTCCAGCACCCGCACGTTGTTCGGAAAGCTCTTGAGGACTTGTTCGGTGATCTCGCGGGTCTTCTTGTAGTCCTTGTCGGCGAAGGCGAACTGCGCTTCGAAGAACAAGGTTTCGGGGTGCAGCGGTGCCGCGGTCTTCAGCTGCTCGAACTCGGCCTTGGCTTCGGCCAACTTCTGCTGGCCGAACAGGATGTTGACGATGGCCGAACGTGCGGCCACTGACTTGGGGTGAGCGCTCAGCACCTGGCGGAAGGCGGCAACTGCGGCGTCCACGTCACGCTTACCGGCCAGCAGCAGCTCGCCCTTGAGCACACCGGCCCGCTCGTGCGTAGGTTCGGCCGTCAGCACCTGGTTGAGCAGGGCGATGGCGCCATCAACGTCGTTGTCCAGCGCCGTCAGTCGCGCAGAGACGATCAGCGCCGGCGCATGCCCGGGCTTGGCGAGCAACGCGGCCTGCACCGCGCCACGGGCCTTCTCAAGGTCGTTCTGCACCGCGTACGCGGTGGCCAGGTAGGCCTTGAAATCGGCTTCGGCAGTGGGCTCCTTCAGCTGCAGCTGCGCGAACTGGGTGATCAGCTTGCCCTCTTCCCCGGCCAGCGTCATGGCCTGCGCCAGCAGCGGCATCACCTTCTCGTCGGGTACCTGCAGTTCCTGCGCCTTGCGCAGCTCGACGAGGGCGCCCGCGACGTCGCCGCTCTCCAGCAGCGACTTGCCCAGCAGCAGCCGGGCTTCGCCCGAGTTGGCATTCTTTTGAAGCGCGTTCTTGAGCTGGATCACCGCCGCCTTGGCGTCGTTCTTCTCCAGCGAGGCCTTGGCAGAGGCGATGAGTTCCTGTTCGGAATTGCCGCTGCAGGCGGCCAGGGCCAGGGCGAAGCTGAGGCCCAAGCGCTTCCAACAAGGCGCACGTGTTTTCAATGTCATGAGACCGTCCGGAAGGGCGCCTGGGCGCCTCAGAGTTTTTGGGCCAGCGCCGCCACTTCGGCCTGTTGCGGGTAGCTCGCGCCGAGCGCCTTGAGGCGCTCAAGCTCGGTGCGCGCCAGCGCCTTGTCACCGGCCTCGATGGCCATGCGTGCCAGGGAAAGCCGGTAGGCCGGCTCGGTCGGCCGCAATTCGACCACCTTCTTTTGCAGTTCCAGGGCTTTGGCTGGCTGTTTCTCGACCATCAGGGCCAAGGC
>JANMMD010000354.1:0-2759 GCA_031372905.1 Betaproteobacteria bacterium | reverse complement strand
GTCGTGTTCCCTAACGTCGACCACGGCTTCAATGCCGACTACCGGCCCAGCTACGACAAGGCCGCCGCCACCTACGCGCAGAAGCTGGCCAACGACTGGTTCAAGAAGTACCGCGTCTGAATATCAGGTCGGCGGATCAGCCTTCCGCCCCTCGTTGATCCGCCCTGCCGCCGCGCCGGAGCGATTCATCGTCGCAAACTGAAGTGGCCCGTCGCCCAGCGGCGCGCCAACGAGAGTCGTTAAGAGGGCCAGCGCCGGTGCGCGTCACCGCTGCTGGACTGCCTCTGGCACGGCGCTACCGCAGCTTCAGACTGCCAGCTGCCGCATCAGCGCCTCGCGATCGGCCGCCCGGCCGCCGTCGCCCGACAACACCACCGCGCCGCGCTCCAGCACGTAGAAGCGCTGCACCAGCCCGATGGCGCGGTGCATGTTCTGTTCCACCAACAGGATAGGGATGCCGTCGCGGCGCAGGCCGTCCATCAGCGTGAAAATCTCGTCGACGATCTTCGGTGCCAGGCCTTCGGTGGGCTCGTCGATCAGCAGCAGGCGCGGCTTGCCCACCAGCACACGCGCCATCGCCAGCATCTGCTGTTCTCCGCCCGACAGCGTCGTGCCCATCTGCTGGCGGCGTTCACCCAGGCGCGGGAAGCGGGTGTAGATCGCGTCGAGCTGGCGCCGGTCTTCGGCGCGGCTGCGGCCGGGGCTCTGCATGAAGCCCAGCACCAGGTTCTCCTCGACCGTCAGGCCGGGAAAGATGCGCCGATCCTCGGGCACGAAGCCGATGCCCTGGCGGCAGATGCGTTCCGAGGCCACGCCGCCGATGGCCTGGCCGTCGAAGTGCACCGTGCCCTGCGTCGGCGCCACCCAGCCGGCGATGGTCTTCATCACCGTCGTCTTGCCGACGCCGTTGCGGCCGAACAGGCCCACCACTTCGCCGGCATCCACGCGCAGGCTCACACCCTGCAGCACATGGCTCAGGCCGTAGTGCGTGTGCACGTCCTTCAGTTCAAGCATGGCTGGCCTCGCGCGCATCACCGAAATAGGCGGCCTGCACCGCGGGGTCGGCGCGCACCTGCAGCGGCGGGCCTTCGGCGAGCTTGGCGCCCTGGTGCATCACTACCACATGGTCCGACAGGTTCATCACCAGTTCCACGTCGTGTTCCACCAGCAGCAGGCTCAGGCCCTCGGCAGCCAGGCTGCGGATCAGCGCCTCGGTGTCCTGGGTGTCGGCATGGCTCATGCCCTGGGTCGGTTCGTCCAACAGCAGCAGGCGCGGTCGCGCGGCCAGCGCGACGGCAATCTCGAGCCGGCGTTGTTCGCCATGCGACAGGAAGCCCGCCAGCTCGTCGGCCCGGGCCTGCAGCGCAAAACGTTCGATCAGCTCGTCCACCCGCGCCAGCGCCACGCGGCTGGCCGCGATGCCGCGGAACAGGCCGCGGCCGTTCTCGACAAACTGCGCGGCCAGACGCAGGTTCTCGCGCACCGGCAGTTCGAAGAACAGGTTGGTGATCTGGAACGAACGCGCCAGGCCGGCGGCGAGCATCTTGTCCGGCCGCTGGCCGGTCATGTCGCGGCCTTCGAACAGCACCTGCCCGGCACTGGGCCGGATGGCGCCGCTGATGAGGTTGAACAGGCTGCTCTTGCCGGCGCCGTTGGGGCCGATCACCGAGGTGATGTGGCCGCGCTGCGCGTCGAAGCTGACGTCGCTGACGGCCACCAGGGTGCCGAAGCGCACCGTCAGGCCGCGCACGTTCAGGATGGTCTCGCCGTTCATGTGCGTTTGCTCCGCCAGCGTTGTAGCGCCGGCGCCAGATAGCCCACCAGCCCCTTGGGAAAGAAGATCACCGAGACGACGAAGAGCGCGCCGATGACGATGGCGTGGTGCGCCGTGAAACTGCCCACCACCGACTTCAGCACCGTCAGCAGCGCACTGCCGTAGAGCGCGCCCACCAGCGTGCCGGTGCCGCCGACGATGACGTTGATGACGGCGTTGCCCGAGACCTGGAAGAACATCAGCTCGGGGCTGACGAAGCCGCGCAGCATGGGGTACAGCGCACCGCTGAGCGCTGCCACCTGGGCTGCCAGCACGAACACCGCAAGCTTGTAGCGCCAGGGGTCGAAGCCCAGGAAGGGCAGCCGGTGTTCGTTGGTGCGTATGGCGTCGAGCTGGCGGCCGAAGGGTGTGTTCATCAGCCACAGCAGGAAGGCCAGCAGCGCGGCCATGCCCAGCAGCACCAGCAGGAAGAAGCTGGGTGCGTGCGCGGTGTCCAGCCCCAGCCACACTGGCGCGGGCACGCCGATGAGGCCGTCAGACGCACCGAGCTCGCGCGTGTTGAACACCACCTTGCTGACCACCTGGGCCAGGCCGAAGCTGATGAGCGCAAAGTACACACCTTTGGCGCGGATGGCGATGACACCGCCCAGCAAGCCCACCACGGTGCTGCTGACGAGCACGATGAACATCGCCAGCGGCAGCGAAGGCGCCAGGTGCTTGAGCACCAGCGCCGAGACGTAGGCCCCGAAGCCGAAGAACAGCGCCTGCCCCAGCGGCAGCAGGCCGGTGCGGCCCAGCAGCAGGTCGACGCTGAGTGCCAGGCCGCCGAAGATCAAGGCCTCGGTCGCCAGGCGGAAGAAGAACACGTCGCCGAGCGTCCAGGCCACCGCCGCAAACACCAGCGCGATGGCGAAGAAGGCATACGACAGCAGTCGCACCGCGGAGTCAACCATGACCGAGCCTCCCGAAGAGGCCGTGCGGGCGC
>JANMMD010000327.1:0-21369 GCA_031372905.1 Betaproteobacteria bacterium | reverse complement strand
GCACGGGCATCACGGCCATTGACGCCGGATGAAGGCCCAGGCCATGCGGCTGGCATCGGGGCCACGGGCGTCGCTGTGTTCCTGGCCGGCGGCGCCGCCGCTCCAGGCGTGGCCCAGGCCGCTCACGCCCACCCACTGCGCCACCAGGCGCTTGCCGAGGTGGAAGTCGGTCACCGTCATCGGGTGACGGCGGCCACGCTGCAAGCCACGCGCAGGGCCGGCCACGGCGCCTGTGGCCGCGGCCCAGTCCAGCGCTGCGGCGTGGCCGTTGCGCGGCGAAACCACGGTGTCGTTGGCGCCGTGGATCACCAGCAACGGCGGCCGCGCGGCGGTTGCTGACGCGGCCGATGGCAGCGGCACCGCGGCGGCACCGCGAGGCCGCCGTCCGTGCATGGCGCCCACGGCCGTCATCGGCGAATGGGCTCTGCCCGGCGGCACGCCCGAGTGCATGACGACGGCGCGGAAACTGTCGGGGTGGCGTGTGGCGATCAAGGCCGCCATGCTGGCGCCGGCCGAAAGCCCGACCAAGGCCGTGCGCGCGCGGTCCACCGGGAAAAGCCGCGCTACCTGGGCGATGGCCTTCATGATCAGCTCGGCCTCGCCCTGGGCGCGGCCCGAGTCGGTATCGAACCAGTTCCAGCAGCCCTGCAGGTTGGCCAGGCGGTCCTGCTCGGGGTAGAGCACGATGAAACCTTCCCGCGCAGCAACGCGGTTCATGCGTGTGCTGACGGCAAAGGTTTTGGCGTCCTGCCCGCAGCCGTGCAGCATCACCACCAGCGGCACGCCTTGCCCGGCAGCGAGCCCCGGCGGCCGGTAGACGCGGTAGCGGCGCGCGCCAGCCGCGCTCATCACCACACCGGGCAGCCAGTCGCCCGGGCCGGGCGGCGGCCTCAGCGCCTGCGCATGGGCCTTGACAGCGCGCCCGACGCCTGCACGGCCGGCGCGCGCCGCCGGGCCCGCCATCAACTTCAGGCTCTGCTGGAGGAGGCGGCCCCAGCCGGCACCACGCAGACGTTTGCTCATTGGCGGCGCAGTCTAGGGCCCGACGCGGTGAGTCAGCGTGCGGCATCACACCTTCGCCGGCGGCACGCCTGCAGCGCCGCCCGCCACAGCCCACAATCACGGCATGAACGAACCCGCCGACTACACGCCGCCCACCGTCTGGACGCCGCCGCCTTCCAACGGCGGCCGCTTTGCCAACATCAACCGGCCCGTGGCTGGGGCCACGCACGAACGGCCGCTACCCGTGGGCAAACACCCGTTGCAGCTGTATTCGCTGGGCACGCCCAATGGCGTGAAGGTGACGGTGATGCTGGAAGAGCTGCTGGCCCTGGGCCATGCCGGCGCCGAATACGACGCCTGGCTGGTGAACATCCAGGAAGGCGAGCAGTTCGGCAGCGGGTTTGTCGGTGCCAATCCGAATTCCAAGATCCCGGCGCTGGTGGACCACAGCGGGCCGACGCCGGTACGGGTGTTCGAGTCGGGCACGATCCTCGTCCACCTGGCCGAGAAGTTCGGCGCCTTCCTGCCCACCGAGCCCGGGCAGCGCGCCGAGTGCCTGTCGTGGCTGTTCTGGCAGATGGGCAGCGCGCCTTTTCTGGGCGGTGGTTTCGGCCACTTCTACGCCTATGCGCCGCACAAGATCCAGTACGCCATCGACCGCTATGCGATGGAGGTCAAGCGCCAGATGGATGTGCTGGATCGCCGCCTGGCCGAAAGCCCGTTCGTCGCCGGCGATGCCTACACCATCGCCGACATGGCCATCTGGCCCTGGTACGGCGCCTTGGCCAAGGGCCAGCTGTACGAGGCCGGTGAATTTCTGCAGGCCGGCAGCTACACCCACGTCTTGCGCTGGGCCGAGATGCTGGCGCAACGCCCGGCGGTGCGGCGCGGCCGCATGGTCAACCGCCGCATGGGCGACCCCGCCAGCCAGCTGCACGAACGCCACGACGCCAGCGATTTCGAGCTGCGCACGCAGGACAAGCTGGCGCCGCCCGCCAGCCAGGTTTGAGGGGCGCAGGCCATGGCCCTGGTTTTGTACGACTGCGCCACCGCACCCAGCCCACGCCGTGCGCGCATTCTGCTGGCCGAAAAGGGCCTGGCCCATGAGACCGTGCAGGTCGATCTGCGCAGCGGCGAGCAGCTGGGCGAGGCCTATCGGCGCATCAACCCGCAATGCACCGTGCCCGCGCTGCGCACCGAAGAAGGCCTGCTGTTGACCGACAACGCAGCCATCGCGGCCTACCTCGAGGCCCGGTACCCGCAGCCGCCGCTGCTGGGCCGCACGGCCGCGCAGAAGGCCGAGATCGCCAGTTGGCAGTGGCGCGTGGAGTTCGAGGGTCTGCTGCCGGTCGCCGAGGCGCTGCGCAACGGCAGCCCGGCCATGGCCAACCGCGCGCTGCCGGGGCCCGTGAACTACGCGCAGATCCCCGAGCTGGCGGCCCGCGGCCAGTTGCGTGTGCAGCACTTCTTCGCCACCTTGGAAGAACGACTGGCCGGCCATGAATTCGTCGGCGGCGACGCTTTCAGCCTGGCCGACATCACCGCCGTGGTGGCCGTGGATTTCGCACGGGTGGTCAAGCAGAAGCCCGGCGATGCGCACCCGCAGCTGCAGCGCTGGCGCGCGGCCATGGCCTTGCGGCCGTCGATGTCGCTCTAGCGGCCGAGGGCCTGCACCGCGGGCGCCGCGGGCAGCCTCAGCGTCACGGTGGTGCCGACGCCTTCGGCACTGTTCAGTTCGATGCTGCCGTGCATGCGTTGCAACAGCCAGCGCGTCAGCACCAGGCCGATGCCGACGCCTTCCACCGCGGCCATGCCGTCGGCCTGCCTGGCCTGGCGGCCGAGGCGGTTGAAGGGCTCGAAGAGATGGTCCATCTGCGAAGCCGCGATGCCCAGGCCGGTATCGCGCAGCTGCAGCTGCCAGTGGGGCTCGCCATGGCCGCCCATCACGGCCTGAGCCGACAGCCGCACGTGGCCGCCGCGGTGGTTGTATTTGATGGCGTTGCTGAGCAGATTGCTCAGCACTTGCTTGAGACGCACCGGGTCGGCGAGCACGGTGGCGCCGGCGGGAAGCTCGCCCAGCACCTGCACCTCACGCTGTTGGGCCAGGGGCGCCAGCAAGGCCTGCGCCGCCAGCCAGCTTTCGGCCAGCGGCACGGCGGCAATCTGCATGGCCAGCTGGCCGCTTTCGACGCGCGCCAGATCGAGCACGTCGTTGACCATGGCGAGCAGGTGCCAGCCAGCCTGCTCGATGTGGCCGACGTAGCGGCGCTGGGTGGCGGTTGCGGGGTCTTCGCCGTGCGGCGCCAGCTGCTGCTGCAGCAACTGCGCAAAGCCCAGCACGGCGTTCAGCGGCGTGCGCAGTTCGTGGCTCATGCGCGAAAGGAACTCGGTCTTCGCGGCGTTGGCTGCTGCGGCGCGGTCGCGCTCGATGCGCAGCGTCTCGATCTCGTGGCGGTCGCTCACATCGGTGAGCGTGCCCACCATTCGCAGCGCGCGGCCTTGCCCGTCGCGTTCGACGACACGCCCGCGTGACAGCACCCAGCGGTAGTTGCCATCGGCCGCACGCAGGCGGAATTCGCAGACATAGGCCTCGCTGCGCCCCGCCAGCTGGGCTTCCAGCGCCGCCTTCATGCCTTCCAGATCTTCCGGGTGCACGCGCGTGCGCCATACCGCGGTGGCGTCGGCTTCGTCATTGACGGCATAGCCCAGCATCGCCTTCCATTGCGGCGAGTAGTGCACGAGCTGCGCCACCGGGTCGAGGTCCCAGACGCCGAAGGCAGCGCTCTGCAGGGCCAGCCCCCAGCGCTGTTCGAGGGCGTTCAGGTCGTTGTGCATGGATATCGTTGCAGCCCCGGCGCGCATCGTCGAAGCCTTGCTGTTCTCAGTATCGGCCGATACGGGGGCGACACAAGTGTCCGCACCGTGCCATCTGCGGCAAGGGTAAGCCCGATGCGCCAGGGAAGGCCGCAACTCTTAATATCCGTAAAACTGCATATGTCGATGAAAAGGGTGGCGCGGTTCCGTTTGCGCGTCTGCCCGCCAGCTCTGGACATGCCAGGAAAGCCCGCCGTGAACTCGCCCGCCTCTCCGTCCGGTCGCCTAATCAAGGCGCCCGAGAACTTCATCCACGCAAGCGGCGTGGGTGAGGTGTTCCGCGAAGCCAAGGCCGGCCGCCGCGAGTTCGTGCGTGGCGCATTTGCGGCTGCCCTGGCTGCCGCGGCCGCGCCCGCCGTGCGCGCGCAGAGCCCAGCGGCGCCGGCCGATGGCGGCGACCGCCACATCCTTGAGCTGCCGGCACACACGCGTGGCCTGGGCCAACCGGTGGTGACCGACGGCTACGGCAAACCTTCCCGCTTCGAAACCAACGTGCAGCGCCGCCAGAGCCCGGGTCTGACGCAGACGGTGCAGGCCAGCGTGAGCTTCGCGCCGCTGCAAAGCCTGTTCGGCATCGTCACGCCGAACGGCCTGCACTTCGAGCGCCACCACCAGGGCTGGTGGGACATCGATCCCGGCCAGCACCGCCTGATGCTCAACGGCAGCGACGACGGTCTGCTGAAGCGGCCGATGGTCTTCACCGTCGACGAGCTGATGCGCCTGCCGTCGGTGAGCCGCTTCCACTTCATCGAATGCGGCGCCAACACCGGCATGGAATGGGGCAACGTGGCGGTGCCCACCTGCCAGTACACGCACGGCATGATCAGTTGCTGCGAGTTCACCGGCGTGCCGTTGAAGATCCTGCTCGACATGGCCGGCTGCGATTACAAGCGGGGCCGCTACCTGCTGGCCGAGGGCGCCGACGGCAGCAGCATGACGCGCACCATCCCGATGGAGCTGGTGGAAAGCGGCGAGGTCTTCGTTGCCTATGGCCAGAACGGCGAGATGCTGCGCCCTGAGAATGGTTACCCGCTGCGCCTGGTGGTGCCGGGCGTGCAGGGCGTGAGCTGGGTGAAGTACCTGCGCCGCATCGAGGTGGGCGACCAGCCCTATGGCGCCAAGGACGAGGTGCTGCACTACATCGACCTCATGCCCGATGGCCGCCACCGCCAGTACAGCAGCACGCAAGAGGTGAAAAGCGTGGTGACCACGCCCTCGGGCGGACAGGTGCTGCTGGATCGGGGCTACTACCAGATCAGCGGCCTGGCCTGGAGCGGGCGCGGCAAGGTGAAGGCCGTGGACGTCTCGGTGGACGGCGGGCGCAACTGGCAGGCCGCGCGCCTGCAGGGCCCGGTGATGGACAAGTGCCTGACGCGCTTCACGCTCGACTGGGCCTGGAACGGCAAACCGGCCATCGTGATGAGCCGCGCCACCGACAGCAGCAGCCATGTGCAGCCGAGCTACCGCCAGCTGCGCGCGGTACGCGGCTCACGGTCGATCTATCACAACAACGCCATCCAGAGCTGGCTCGTGCAGGAGAGCGGCGAGGTGAAGAATGTCCAGCTGTCCTGAGCCTTGGCGGCAGGCCTGGCTGGCGCTGCTGGCACTGCTGGCGCTGCTCGGTAGCGTGCACGTCGCGGCGCAGACGGCCCAGCCGGCCACCGCCTACCCCGGTATCGGCCGCACGGCCACGCCCAGCGAGGTTCGAGCCTGGGACATCGATGTGCGCCCCGATTTCAAGGGCCTGCCCAAAGGCGCAGGCTCGGTGGCGCAGGGCATGGAGGTGTGGGAAGCCAAGTGCGCCTCCTGCCACGGCATCTTCGGCGAGAGCAACGAAGTCTTCTCGCCGCTGGTCGGCGGCACCACGGCGCAGGACGTGGCAACCGGCCGCGTCGCGAGCCTGAAGAACAACAGCTTCCCGGGCCGCACCACGCTGATGAAGCTGTCCAGCATCTCCACGCTGTGGGACTACATCCACCGCGCCATGCCCTGGAATGCGCCGAAGTCGCTGACCGTGCCCGAGGTGTATGCCGTCACCGCCTACCTCTTGAACCTGGGCGGTGTGCTGCCCGAGGCTTACGTGCTCAGCGACCGCAACATCGCCGAAGCCCAGGCCCGCTTGCCCAACCGCCAGGGCATGAGCACCGACCATGGCCTTTGGCCCGGCCGCGGCTTGGGCAATGGGGGCCGGCCCGACACACAGGCCGTGGCGTGCCTAAAAAACTGCGAGTCCGAGCCGCGGGTGGCGTCGTTCCTGCCCGACTTTGCGCGCAACAACCACGGCAACCTGGCCGAGCAGCAGCGCACCGTGGGCCCGCAGCGCGGCGCCGATACCGGCCCGGCCGTCGCACGGCCCGTGGCGGCAGCCGCCGGCAGCTCGGCACTGGCGCTGGCCACCCGGCACCTGTGCACGGCCTGCCACGGCGCGGAAAGCAAAATAGTGGGCCCCGGCTTCACCGAAATTGCCAGCAAATACGCGGGTCGCGCCGATGCGCAGGCCTACCTCGCCAGCAAGATCAAGGGCGGCGGGCAGGGGGTTTGGGGCAGCATACCCATGCCGGCACAAAGCCTGTCCGACAATGATGTGCAAGCACTGGCGGCGTGGCTGGCCGGTGGTGCGAAGAAATGAGTTTTCACACCGGGTGCACCCAAGCTGGGCTGCAGCCGTTGATCATCCAGAAGCCGACCAAGGAGTCCCTCATGTTCAACCGCCGTGATGTGCTGTCCCGATCAGGCCAGCTGGCCGTGCTGATGGCTGGCGCTGGCCTGTTGCCGCTGCAGGCCCAGGCCGCCTGGAACGCTGCGGCCTTCGAAATCAAGTCCATGGCCGATCTGGCCAAGGCCCTGGGCGCCAGCGCGCCTGTGGAGAGCAAGGACGTGGTCATCACCGGCCCCGACATTGCCGAGAACGGCGCCGTCGTGCCCGTGGGCGTGAGCACCACGCTCACGGGTGTGAAGAAGCTGATGCTGCTGGTGGAGAAGAACCCCAGCGTGCTGTCGGCCAGCTTCGACGTCACTGACGCCGTCGAACCGGCCTTCACCACCCGCGTGAAGATGGGTCAGTCGTCCAACGTGATGGCCGTGGCGCTGATGAACGACAACCGTGTGCTGTTCGCGCAGAAGGAAGTGAAGGTCACGCTCGGCGGCTGCGGCGGCTGAGCCCGTCCACCCCGGCCTTCACCGATCGACCCGAACACACCGCTTTAGGAGAACACCATGGCAGACCCGATGCGCATTCGCGCCCAAGCCGCTGGCGACAAGACCACCGTTCGTGTGCTGATGAGCCACGAGATGGAAACCGGCCAGCGCAAAGACAGCGCCGGCAAGACCATCCCGGCCTGGTTCATCCAGGAAGTGACCGCGCGCCACAACGGCAAGCAGGTGCTCAGCGCTGAGTGGGGCCCGTCGGTGGCCAAGAACCCCTTCCTGCAGTTCACCGTGAGGGGTGCGAAGGCCGGTGACAAGATCGCCATCACCTGGAAGGACAACCGCGGCGAGACGCGCACCGACGAAGCCACCGTGTCCTGATCGACATCCAGAACGAGAGCCCGATGAAGACCACCCTCCTCACCGCAGCCTTGCTGGCGCTGGCTGCTGCGTCCAGCGTGCAGGCGCAGAAGTCGGCCGCCGACGGCATTGCCGAGTACCGCAAGATGCTCGAAGACGGCAACCCGGCCGAGCTTTTCGAAGCCAAGGGCGAAGAGCTGTGGAAGACGGCGCGCGGCCCCAAGAAGGTGTCGCTGGAGAAGTGCGATCTGGGCCTGGGCCCGGGGGTGGTGAAGGGCGCCTGGGTGCAGTTGCCGCGCTACTTTGCCGATACGCAGAAGATGCAGGATGTCGAGTCGCGCCTGGTCAGCTGCATGTCCATGCTGCAGGGCTTCAATGCCGAGGAACTGGCCAACACGCCTTTCGGCCGCGGTGAGATGGCCAACATCACGGCACTGGCGACGTGGATCGCGGCGTCGTCGCGCGGCCAGAAATTTGCCCTGCCACAGTCGCATCCGGAAGAGCAGCGTTTCTTCGAGCTTGGCAAGCGCGCCTTCTTCTTCCGCGGCGGGCCGATGGATTTTTCATGCGCCAGCTGCCACGGCGTGGACGGCCAGCGCATCCGCCTGCAAGACCTGCCCAACCTGACGAAGAACCCCGGTGACGGCGTCGGCTTCGCCGCGTGGCCGGCCTACCGCGTGAGCAACGGCCAGATGTGGAGCATGCAACTGCGCCTGAACGACTGCTACCGCCAGCAGCGCTTTCCTTATCCGGGTTTTGCTTCCGACGTGACCGTGGCGCTCGGCGTCTACATGGGCGTGAATGCCAAGGGTGCCCAGTCCATCGCGCCGGCCATCAAACGTTGAAGAGTGTTCCTACCGAGCCGCCACCCATGAAAAAGCACTCCCTCTTCACCGCCGCCGCGGGCGCCGCCGTTGCAGTTGCCGCTGCGGCGCTGCTCGTGGGCTGCGCCAGCCTGCCCAGCCCCGCCGAACTCGACCAGCAGGCCGCGGCGATGATCAAGGCCAGCTTTCGCGACCAGGGCATCGCCAAGGTCGACCGCATCCAGCAAGACCTGGGGCAAAGCGCCTGCTCGTCTGACCAGGCCCCCAGCGACGCCGTGGCAGCGCGTGTGCAAGCCGAAGCCCTGGCCACCATCAAGCCGCCCAGCGATGGCCGCTACATCGGCGACTGGCGCAAGGGCGAAGCCCTGGCCCAGAACGGCCGCGGCATGACCTGGACCGACAACGGCACCGAGCCCAGCGGCAACGGCGCGCAGTGCTACAACTGCCACCAGATCGACAAAAAAGAGATTTCCCACGGCACCATCGGCCCGAGCCTGTGGAACTACGGCAAGCAGCGCGGCGTGAAAGACCCCGCCGACCCGGTCTCGTCCGGCGTCGTTCAGTACACCTGGGGCAAGCTGTGGAACAGCAAGGCCTACGTCGCCTGCTCGAACATGCCGCGCTTCGGCCATGCCAAGCTGCTGGACGAGAACCAGTTGCGCGACATCATGGCGCTGCTGCTCGATCCGAAGTCTCCCGTCAATCAATAACACCCGCGCAACGCCGCCATCACTCAAGCCCGCCGCACGCGGGCTTTTTTGTCCCCCTACCTGCCTGACCGCCGAACGATGAATCTCCCCAAGCGCGACTTTCTCCAGGTGCTTGCCGCCGCCTCCGCCGCCGGCATGGCACTGGGCCGCCATGCCGAGGCGGATGCCGCCACCGCGCAGCGTGGGCTCTATGACCTGCCGCCCTTCGGCAACGTCTCGCTGCTGCACATGACCGACTGCCATGCGCAGCTCAAGCCCATCCACTTTCGCGAACCCAGCGTGAACCTGGGCGTGGGTGCGATGCAGGGCCAGTTGCCGCATCTGGTGGGCGAACAATTGCTCAGGAAGGCCGGCGTGCGCCCCGGCAGCGCCGCCGCCCACGCCTACACCTTCATCGACTTCGAGAAAGCCGCGCGGCGCTACGGCAAGGTGGGCGGCTTCGCGCATCTGGCCACGTTGGTGAAGATGCTCAAGGCCAGCCGCCCCGGCGCGCTGCTGCTGGATGGCGGTGACACCTGGCAGGGCAGTGCCACCAGCCTGTGGACGAACGCGCAGGACATGGTCGACGCCGCCAAGCTGCTGGGCGTGGACGTGATGACCGGCCACTGGGAGTTCACCTATGGCATGCAGCGCGTGAAGGAGATCGTCGAGAAAGACTTCGCGGGCCGGGTCGAATTCCTGGCGCAGAACGTCAAGACCAACGACTTCGGCGACCCCGTCTTCAAGCCCTACACGCTGCGCAACATCAACGGCGTGCAAGTGGCCATCATCGGCCAGGCTTTTCCGTACACGCCGATCGCCAACCCGCGTTATCTGGTGGCCGACTGGGGCTTCGGCATCCAGGAAGAGACCATGCAGGCCGCCGTGGACGAAGCGCGGGCCAAGGGCGCGCAGCTGGTGGTGCTGCTCTCGCACAACGGCATGGACGTCGACCTGAAGATGGCCAGCCGCGTGCGCGGCATCGACGCCATCCTCGGCGGCCACACGCACGACGGCGTGCCGGTGGCTATTCCCCAGAAGAACGCCGGCGGCACCACGCTCGTCACCAACGCCGGCAGCAACAGCAAGTTCCTGGGCGTGATGGACTTCGACGTCAAGGGCGGCAAGCTGGCGGACTACCGCTACCGCCTGCTGCCGGTGTTTGCCAACCAGCTCAAGCCCGACGCCGAGATGGATGCGCTCATCACCAAGGTGCGCGCGCCCTTCCTCGACAAGCTGAACCAGAAGCTCGCCGTCACCGACGGCTTGCTCTACCGCCGCGGCAACTTCAACGGCAGCTGGGACCAGCTGCTGTGCGACGCGCTGATGGACGTGCAGGGCGCCGACATCGCCTTCAGCCCCGGCTTCCGCTGGGGCACGAGCCTCTTGCCGGGCGACGTGATCACGCGCGAACTGATGATGGACCAGCTGGCCATCACCTACCCCTACGCCACGCTGACCGAGATGCGCGGCGAGACGATCAAGACCATCCTGGAAGACGTGGCCGACAACCTCTTCAACCCCGACCCCTACTACCAGCAGGGTGGCGACATGGTGCGTGTAGGCGGCCTCGCCTACACGATGACGCCGGGCGAGACGATGGGCCGCCGCATCAGCGAGATGCGCCTGAACGGCAAGCCCATCGAAGCCGGCAAGACCTACAAGGTGGCTGGCTGGGCGCCGGTGGCTGAAGAGGCGAAGAACGCGCCCGGCGTGAAGCCGGTGTGGGAGCTGGTGGAGAGCTGGCTTGCAGCGCAGGGCGGGCGCGTGAAGCCGCGGCGCATCAACACACCGCGGCTCATGGGCACTCAGGGCAACCCGGGCGTCGCCCGGGGTTGATATCTCAACCCAAGAAGGAGACAAGCACCATGAAGAACGTCCGCAGGATGGCCGTTGCGCTGGCCCTGACGGTGGCCACGGGCCTGGCCGCCGCCCAGGACCTGGTGGCCTACCACGTCAACGACAGCGCCGGCCAGGCCCTGAGCACGCTGCGCAACATCCGCAACCACCTCGACACCGACCCAACGGCCAAGATCACCGTGGTGACCCACGCGATGGGCGTCGACTTCCTCATGGAAGGCATGAAAGACCGCAACGACGTGGCCTATGCCGCCACCGTGGCGGCCCTGGTGGCACGGGGCGTGAAGTTCGAGGTCTGCGAGATCACGCTGAAGAACCGCAGCCTGAAGCGCGAGCAGTTCATCCAGGAAGCCGAATTCACGCCCTCGGGTGTGGTGCGGCTCACCAAGCTGCAGAAGCAGGGCTACGCCTACATCAAGCCCTGAAGGCCCTCAGGCCAGCATGTCGTCCCAGATGTTGTCGGCCCAGCTCAGCGCATAACGCCCTTCGATGGCGCTGGCTGCGGCGGACACGCCGCCTGAGCCCGGCACGGCCTTGAAGGTCTTGTCCTTGGCGTCGTACTGGTGCACCGAGGCCACGTGCACCACGTCGCTGGCGGTGACGAAGCTGTAGCAGGTGTTCATCACCACCGGCGCGGCGTTCACGGGCTCGCCCTTGAGCATCTGGATGATGGCCGCCGCCGCCACCTTGGCGTGCTGGTTGGCCATGTGGCCGCTCTTGGGCATGGCCGGCGCCGAGAAGGTGGCGTCGCCCAGCACGTGGATGCCAGGCACGGCCGTGGCCTCCATCGTGAGCCAGTCCACGCCCACCCAGCGGCTGTTGACGTTGACGAGGCCGGCGCTGCGCGAGATGTCGCCCGCGCGCTGCGGCGGTATCACGTTCAGCACGTCGGCCTTCACGTCCTCGAATTCGAACTTCGCGACATTGCCGGCCACTTCCTTCAGCTCGGCGTTGGCGCGGTATTCGATGATCCCGGCGTAGTGCTGCGCAAAGGCGCGCTCGAACAGGCCCTTCTTCGAGGTGATCTCGGGGTTGGCGTCCAGCACCAGCACTTTGCTCTTGGGCTTGGCGGTCTTCAGGTAGCTGGCCACCATGCAGGCGCGCTCATAAGGCCCGGGCGGGCAGCGGTAGGGTGCCTTGGGGATGCTCATCGCGAACACGCCGCCATCGGGCATGGCTTCGATCTGCTTGCGCAGCGCCACCGTCTGCGGGCCGGCCTTCCAGCTGTGCAGCACCTTGCCGCTGTCCAGAGCGGCCGTGAGGCCACCGACCTGGTCGTTCATGAAGTCGACGCCCGGTGAGAGCACCAGGCGGTCGTAGGGCAGCTCGGCGCCGCTGGCCAGGCGCAGCTTCTTTGCCGCGGCGTCCACCGCCACCACCTCGCCCTGCAGGACCTTCACGCCCATCGCGCGCAGGCCCTCGTAGCCCCGCGTGATGTCGGCCAGCTGCTTGTAGCCACCGACCACCAGGTTGGACATCGGGCACGACACGAAGCTGGTGTTGCGATCGACCAGCGTGACATCGACATTGCCGCCCCACATGCGCAGGTAGCGCGCCGCGGTGGCGCCACCGAAGCCTGCACCGACGATGACGACGCGGCCGATGGAGGGGCCTGATGCCGTGCTGGCGCAACCGGCGAGCGTCAAACCGGCGAACCCGGCCAGGCCGCCCGCGGCAGCGCCGAGCACACGGCGGCGGGTGGGGTGCAGGTTTTGGAGAGAGGCTTTCATGGGCGCGCGCTCCACTTACTTTTTCGGCTGGGCCGCGAAGTAGCCGGCGATGAGCTTGATCTGCTCATCGGTGTAGCCCTTGGCGATCTGATGCATGATCGTTCCGGTCACGGCGCCGCTCTTGTAGCTGTTGAACAGCGCGATGGTGGCGTCGGCGGGCAGGCCTGCCAGAGATTTCATCTCGCCGCGTGCATTGCCGTTGGTGCCATGGCAGTTGGCGCAGGTGGCGGCCAGGCTGCGGGCCAGCGTGGCGTCTTGGGCCAACACAGCAGCAGGGGCGGCCAACCCGGCAATTCCGGTGAAAAGGGCCAGCGCGGCGGCGCGGTTCCTGGGCTTCATGCAGCGGGTCTCCTCGACAAGATGGGGGCGGGTCTGGGCACTCTGGCCGATTCTGGTGTTTTTCCGGAAACCCGTGCTCAGAGCAAACGCTCAAGCCGCCAGCCCTGGTAGCGCAGCGCGCCCACCGCGCCGGCAATGATCGCTGCCAAGGCGATGAAGCTGGCGATGGACAGTGTGGAGATGCCCGACAGGCCCTGGCCCACGGTACAGCCCAATGCGGTGACGCCGCCCACGCCCATCAGCACACCACCGACCAGGTGGTTGGCCAGGTCTTCGATGCTGCCGAAACCTTCCCAGCGAAAGCTGCGGTCTGCCAGCGACATCAGGCAGGCGCCCACGCTCAGGCCGACCACGCTGACGATGCCTAAGGTGAGCACCTTGGACTTGTCGCTGAAGAACAGCAGCCAGTCGATGGCAAAGCCCACCGGCGCCACCATGCTCAGCGACTCCATGCGCCGCGAATTGGTGCCGAGAAACGCCGGTTCCAGCGTGTTGGGGTCTTCCGGCACATACCCCAGCTTGCCGCTCACCCACCAGGTGGCCGCCACCACCGCGCCCACGCCGATGCCGCCCAGCAGCACCTCGCCATGGCGGCCTTCGGGTTTGCTGAGCACCCACACCAGCAAGGCCAGCGCGAGTGCGCCGCCGATGGCCAGGGCCAGCATCGGCGCCGGCACGCCGAAGGCCGCGGCCCCCAGCGTCGGCAGGTCTTGCCCGCCCGGCAATTCGAAGTAGACCTTGTCGACGGTGTTCACGCGCAGCACGCCGGTGATACCGCGCAGCGTGGCGAAGGCCGACAGGCCCAGCGCCACCACCACCACCAATGCCTTCAAGTTGCCGCTGCCCAGGCGCAGCAGGTTCTTGCTGCCGCAGCCCGATGCCAGCACCATGCCGAACCCGAACATCAGCCCGCCTACCAGCGACGACAGCCACAGCACGCGCGGCGCGGCGTAGATGGAATTGGCGGCCTGCAGCCAGCCCAGGGACACCATGGCGTTAAAGCCCAGCACCGCCACCGCCATGGCCAGCGCCCACATGCGGGCGCGCTCCCAGTCGCCCATGTTCACGACGTCGGCGACCGCGCCCATGGTGCAGAAGCGCGTGCGCTGTGCGATGGCGCCAAAGGCCACGGCCAGCGCGAATGAAGCCCAGAGCACCTGGCTCGTGAGGCTGTTGATGTCCACGGTTTCCATCCCGTGATTGTCGCCCGAGCCCGAGGACGACACGCGCTGCGCGCCCACGCGGGTTGACCCGGCTGAACGCATCCGCATCTGCAAATATCATCGTCCACGGATTTCCACATTTCTACTGTGACCCACCATTCCGAAGAAGACCGGGTGTTCGAATCGGCAGCCGAACTGTTCGGGCTGCTGTCCACGCCCGTGCGGCTGAAGATCATCAGCGCGGTGTGCAACGGCGAGCGCAATGTCACTGAGCTGCTGGCGCAGATCGACACCACGCAGCCCAATATGTCGCAGCACCTGGCCACGCTGTACCGCGCCGGCGTGCTGGGCCGGCGCCGTGAAGGCACCCAGATCTACTACCGCCTGCAAAGCGAACGCGTGGCCACCCTGTGCCGCGCCGTGTGTACTCAGGTGGCGACGGAGATTGAAGGCGCCGACGGCATCACGCCGGCAGACCGGCTGTTGCGCACTGGCGTGCGCTGACGGCCGTGCGCCGCCGCGCCCTCATCCTTGGTTTTGCGGCTCCGCTGGTCGGGACCGCGCATGCACAAAGCACGGCGGGAGAAGCCACCGCCGAAGCGCTGGCCCCGCCATTGCCAGCCTTGGGCACTGCGTTGACGGTGCCTGAGCTGACGCTGCTGGACGGCCGTCGCTTCGGGCCAGTCGATGCGGAGGGCCGTGTGCTGGTGATTTACTGGTGGGCCAGTTGGTGCCCGTTCTGCGCGCTGCAGACGCCGCACGTCGAGCGCCTGTGGCGCGCGCACCAGCCGCAAGGCTTGCGCGTTCTGGGTCTGTCGACAGACCGCAGTGCTGAGGCCGCCACGCGCTACCTGGCGCAGCGCGGCTACAGCTTTCCTTCAGCGTGGGTCACGCCCGCGTTGCAACAGGTGCTGCCCAAGCCCAAAGGGCTGCCGGTGACGGTGGTGCGGGGCCGCGATGGCCGCGTGCGTGCGGCAGAGGCCGGCCAACTCTTTCCCGAAGATATCGAGCAGTTCGCGCGCTTCCTGTGAAGCGCGCCTGCTGCCGGCAAGCCCGCTCAGCTGCGCGGCGCCTCTGCTGCGGGGGCGCTGATTGCCGGTGCACGCGTGACACGCACCTTGCCGCCGGTGTTGATCAGCAGCACCGGGTCGCCGGGGTTGAAATTCTCCGAGGCCTTGGCCTGAACCACCGAACGGCGGTCGCCGTTCTTCAGCTGCACCAGGATTTCGATGGCCTCTTCGCGCGTCGTGCCGCGTTCCACCGCGTTGCCGATGACGCCGCCGATCACGGCGCCAAGCACGCCCACCACCACCGCTTCACGGCGGCCGCCGACGCTCGAGCCGGCGACGCCGCCGGCCACGCTGCCTGCGACGCCGCCGATGCCGCTCTGGTTGCCTTCCACCACCACAGGGCGTGAGCTCAGCACCACGGCATCGACCACCGTGGACAAGCGCTGAGCTTCGTTGCGGCTGACGACGTCGGGGCTGGTGGTCGAGCAGGCAGACAGCAGCAGCGCGCTGCCAAGCATGGCGGCCAGGACGGCGGTGCGAACAGGTGGGTGGTTCATCAGGCTTCTCCTCCGGGGGCGACGACGGCCAGGGCCGGCGCCAAACAGACAGCGATCTTGCCGGTGTGGACGTTGCCAGGGCAAGTGAAGTTCCGTGCCTGGGCGTAAAGAAGGGACGAAACGCGGTTGGGCGCGACGAACGGGCGTTGGCGACTCCCGGCCGTGATCAGCCGCGGTGATCGGCCTTGACGATCAGCCGTGCAGGCGGGAATGCCGCGGCACGCTGGCGAGCAGGAAATCCATCTGGTCGACGAAGATGCGGCGGCCGCGCAGGATCATGTCCTCGTGCAGGCTGGGTACGTAGGGCAGGTAGAGCAGCGTCATGTGCGCCTCTTCGGGCAAGCGGCTGCCCTTGTGGCCGTTACAGGCGCGGCAGGCGGTGATGCAGTTCATCCAGCTGTCGCTGCCGCCGCGCGACACCGGCACGATGTGTTCGCGCGTCAGGTCTTCGCTGTGGAAGTGGCCGCCGCAGTAGGCGCAGATGCCGCGGTCACGTGCAAAGAGCTTGGGGTTGCTGAGTGCGGGCGTCACGCGCCAGGCGCGGCTCGGCACGGCGCCCCGCACCGCCACGATGGGATGCACCTCGATACGGCTTTGTTTGCCGGTGGCGCGCTGCACGCCACCACGCAACACGTGGAAGGTGTCACCCAGCGTCCACGCCACCGCGTCGCTGGCGTACAGCACCGCCGCTTCGCGCGGTGAGATCCACGCTTGGGGGCGGCCCGAAATATCGAGCTGCAGCACGTCCATGGCGCGAGCGTAAACCATCTGCCGTGACGTTTCAGGGCCCCGGGCCTTGCGCGGGGTCGTCCCCTGGCGGTGTGGTTCTAGGACTCCGCCCCTAAAAAAGTCATGGTTGCGCCGCCGCACTGTCATCCGAAGTCTGCAAAATAGAACGATCGTTCGATTTCTTGCCGCGAACCCTGGCCAAACACAGTGAGCCTCAGCCCAGACACCCCCACCGCCGAAGCCAGCCGCGCCGCGCCGCGCGCGCTGCACAAGGGTCAGCAAACCCGCGCGGCCATCCTCGACGCTGCGCTCGGCCTGGCTTCACACATGGGGCTGGAGGGCTTGTCGATAGGCGCCCTGGCCGAGGTGATGCAGATGAGCAAAAGCGGCGTGTTCGCACACTTCGGTTCGCGCGAAGAGCTGCAGATCAGCGTCATCCGCGAGTACCACGCGCGTTTCGAGGACGAAGTCTTTTTCCCCGCGATCAAGGAAGAACGCGGTCTGGCGCGGCTGCGCGCCCTGTTCGCGCGCTGGATACGCCGCGTCAGCGTCGAGCTCGATTCGGGCTGCATCTACATCAGCGGCGCGGTCGAGTTCGACGACCGCCCCGGCCCCGTGCGCGACGCGCTGGCCAGCATGGTGCGCGCCTGGCACGCCGCGCTGGCGCGGGCCATCAGCCAGGCGATAGACAGCGGCCAGCTGCGCGCCGAAACCGACCCCGAGCAGATGCTCTTCGAACTTCACGGCCTCATCCTGGCGCTGCACCATGACGCACGCTTCCTGCGCAGCCCCGGCGCGCTGGACCGCGCGCGGGCCGGCTTCGAACGCACGCTGAGCCATTACGCGTTGCCGTTGGCCACGCCCGCAGCCCCGCTCCCATCCCCGCCGAAGGCCGCAGCGCGCAAGCGCCGGCCGGCCGCGTAAACCCTTCGCACTTTTCCTTCAGGAGTTTGACCATGGCCGTCTACACCCCGCCGCTGCGCGACATGCACTTCGTGCTGCACGAGATGCTGAACGTCACCGATGAGCTGAAGATGATGCCGGCGCATGCCGACATCGACGCCGACACGATCAACGCAGTGCTCGAAGAGGGTGGCAAGTTCGCCGCCGAGGTGGCCTTTCCCATCAACCACAGCGGTGACCTGGAAGGCTGCACGCACGACAAGGAAACCTTCGCGGTGCACGCGCCGCAGGGTTTCAAGGCGGCCTATGCGAAGTACGTCGAAGGCGGCTGGCCGGCACTGGCGGCCGACCCGAAATTCGGCGGCCAGGGCCTGCCCATCGTGGTGAACCACTGCATCTACGAGATGCTGAACAGCGCCAACCAGGCGTGGACGATGTACCCGGGCCTGTCGCACGCGGCCTACGAGTGCATCCGTGCGCACGGCACGCCGGAGCAGATCGCCACCTATCTGCCCAAGCTGACCAGCGGCGAATGGACCGGCACGATGTGCCTGACGGAGCCGCATTGCGGCACCGACCTCGGCATGCTGCGCACCAAGGCAGAGCCCATCCTCGACGGTGCGGCCGATGGCCGCTACAAGCTGACGGGCCAGAAGATCTTCATCAGCGCCGGTGAACACGATCTCGCGCCGAACATCGTTCACCTGGTGCTCGCGCGCCTGCCTGACGCGCCCGCGGGCAGCAAGGGCATCAGCCTGTTTGCGGTGTCGAAGTTCAACGTCAAGGCCGACGGCAGCCTGGGCGAGCGCAATCCCATCCGCTGCACCGCCATCGAGCACAAGATGGGCATCAACGGCAACGCCACCTGCCAGATCTTCCTGGACGGCGCCGTGGGCACGCTGGTGGGCGCGCCGCACAAGGGCCTGAACGCGATGTTCGTGATGATGAACGCTGCGCGCCTGGGCGTGGGCAACCAGGGCGTGGGCCTCACCGAAGTGGCCTACCAGAACGCCGTCGCGTATGCCAAAGACCGCATCCAGATGCGCAGCCTGTCGGGCCCGAAATCGCCCGAGAAGGCGGCCGACCCCATCATCGTGCACCCCGACGTGCGCAAGATGCTGCTGACGGCACGCGCCTACGCCGAAGGCGGCCGTGCACTCGGCATCTACACCGCTCTGTTGATCGACAAGGAACTGAGCAGCGACGACGAAGACGAGCGCAAGGAAGCCGCCGACCTGGTGGCGCTGCTCACGCCCATCATCAAGGCCTTCCTCACCGACAACGCCTGGATCGCCACCAGCCACTGCCTGCAGGTCTACGGCGGCCACGGCTACATCAAGGAATGGGGCATGGACCAGTACGTGCGCGATGCCCGCATCAACATGATCTACGAGGGCACCAACACCATCCAGGCGCTGGACCTGCTGGGCCGCAAGGTGCTGGGCGACAACGGCGCCAAGCTGAAGAAGTTCGGCAAGATCGTCGCTGAATTCGTCGAGGAAGAAGGCACCAACGAAGCCATGCAGGAGTTCGTCAACCCGCTGGCTGAACTGGGCGACAAGGTCACCAAGCTGACCACCGAACTCGGCATGAAGGCCTTCGGCAACGTCGACGAAGTGGGGGGTGCGGCGGTGGATTACCTGCGCGTCTGCGGCCACCTTGTCTTCGCCTATTTCTTTGCGCGCAGCGCGAAGATTGCGCTGGCGAGGAAGGACAGCGGCGACAGCTTCTACACCGCCAAGCTGCACACCGCGCGCTTCTACTTCGCCAAGCTCTTGCCCGAAACCGCTGGCCTCATCCGCAGCGCACGCAGCGGCGTGGCGCCGCTGCTGGCGATGGACGAAGCGCTGTTCTGACAACCCACAAGGAGACCTGACATGCAAAAGACACTGACCGCCCTGGCCTTGCTGGCCTCGGTCACGGCCGGCAGCGCCTGGGCACAGACCACGCCTGTGGGCCTGTGGAAGACCATCGATGACAAGACGAAGAGCGAGCGCGCGCTGGTGCGCATCAGCGAAAGCGGCGGGGTGTTCAGTGGCCGCATCGAGAAGCTGCTGGCCGCCGATGCCAAGCCCGATGCGAAGTGCGACAAGTGCGAAGACGACCGCAAGGACAAGCCCATCGTCGGCATGGAGATCGTGCGTGGCGTGAAGAAGGCCCAGGGCGACAACAGCGACAACACCTGGGACGGCGGCACGATTCTCGACAGCGCCGAAGGCAAGGTCTACAAGGTGCGCATGCAGCCCGCCGACGGCGGCAAGAAGCTCGAAGTGCGCGGTTATGTCGGCATGCCCATGCTGGGCCGCACGCAGACCTGGGTCCGCGTTGAATAAATGAGCCAGGAAGCCATCATGAATCGATTCCAAGTCCGCAAAGTCGCCGTGCTCGGCGCCGGCGTGATGGGCGCGCAGATCGCCGCTCACCTCGTCAACTGCAAGGTGCCCGTGGTGCTGTTCGACCTGCCCGCGAAAGAGGGCCCGAAAAACGGCATCGTCACCAAGGCCATCGAAGGTCTGAAGAAGCTCAAGCCCGCGCCGCTGGGCGTCGCCGAAGAGGCCAGCCGCATTCAGGCCGCCAACTATGAAGAACATCTGGCCTTGCTGGGCGAATGCGACCTCGTCATCGAGGCCATCGCCGAGCGCATGGACTGGAAGCTGGACCTGTACCAGAAGATCGCCGGCAGCCTGGCGCCGCAGGCCATCGTGGCCAGCAACACCTCGGGCCTGAGCATCACCAAGCTCAGCGAGGCGCTGCCCGAGAGCATCAAGCCGCGTTTCTGTGGCATCCACTTCTTCAACCCGCCGCGCTACATGGCGCTGGTGGAACTGATCAACACGCCGACGACGCAGGCCGAGGTGCTGGACCAGCTCGAAACCTTCGTCACCAGTGCCTTGGGCAAGAGCGTGGTGCGCGCCAAGGACACGCCCAACTTCATCGCCAACCGCGTGGGCATTGCCGGCATGCTGGCCACCATCAAGGAAGCCGAGAACTTCGGGCTTTCCTACGACGTGGTGGACGACCTCACCGGCAAGAAGCTGGGCCGCGCCAGCAGCGGCACCTTCCGCACCGCCGACGTGGTGGGCCTGGACACGATGGCGCACGTCATCAAGACGCTGCAGGACAACCTGGCGGACGATCCGTTCTTCGGGAGTTATGCCACGCCGCCCGTGCTGAAGGCGTTGATCGAGAAAGGCGCCCTGGGCCAGAAGGCCGGCGCCGGCTTTTACAAGAAGGTGGGCAAGGACATCCTGCGCCTGGACCCGGCCAAACAAGACTACGTGCCGGCCGGCGGCAAGGCCGAGCCCATCGTCGACCGCATGCTGAAGAAGCCGGCCGCCGAACGCCTGAAGCTGCTGCGTGAGAGCAGCAACCCGCAGGCCCAGTTCCTGTGGGCCATCCAGCGCAACGCCTTCCACTACGCCGCCGTGCATCTGGAGAGCATTGCCGACACCGCGCGTGACATCGACTTTGCGATGCGCTGGGGCTTCGGCCTCAAGCAGGGCCCGTTCGAGCTGTGGCAGGAAGCCGGCTGGCACCAAGTGGCCGGCTGGGTGAAAGAAGACATTGAGGCGGGCAAGGCGCTGAGCAGTGCCCCGCTGCCGGCTTGGGTCTTCGACGGCCCTGTCGCCGAAAACTCGGGCGTGCACACGCCGCAAGGCAGCTGGAGCCCGGCGAAGAAGGCTTATGTGCCGCGCCTGGCGCTGCCGGTTTACGCGCGTCAGCACTTCCCCGAAAACGTGCTGGGTGCGGGCGCTGCAGAGCCACTGAAGAGCGGCAACGAGCTCTTCAAGAACGACGAGATGCGCCTGTGGACGCTGGACGGTGAAGTGCTCATTGCCAGCATCACCTGCAAGCTGCACCTCATCGGCACCGGCGTCGTGGAGGGGCTCGCCAAGGCCGTGGAACTGGCCGAGGCTGGTTTCAAGGGCGTGGTGATCTGGTCGCCCGACGATGTGTTCTCGGCCGGCGCCAACCTCGAGAGCCTGATGCCGGTGTTCATGAAGCAGGGCAGCAAGGGCATCAAGCCGGTGGTGAAGCAGCTGCAGGACGCCATGCTGGCCATGCGTTATGCGCAGGTGCCGGTGGTGGCCGCGATGCGCGGCATTGCCCTGGGCGGGGGCTGCGAGATCGCGCTGTACTGCGCACGCCGCGTGGCGGCGATGGAAACCTACGTGGGCCTCG
>JANMMD010000293.1:0-4661 GCA_031372905.1 Betaproteobacteria bacterium | reverse complement strand
GGCCGGGGGCTGAAAGGCCCGGCGCGCGCGCGTTTGCCGGCGCCTGACGTGCTGTGGGCGCTGGAGCAGGCGCTGAAGAGCGGCCATGTCGGTGCCGTGCTGGCCTGGCTGCCGGCGCGGCTGCCGGCCGATGCGCTGCGCCGCCTGCAACTGGCCGCGCAGTCGCACGAAGGGCCGGCCTTCCTGCTGCGGGATGCGGCGCTGCGCCACCACCCCAGCGCCGCCCCGCTGCGCCTGGCCCTGGCCAGCGCCGGGCCCGACTGCCTGCGTGTGGCCCTGCTCAAGCGCCGCGGCCCGCCGCAGGCGCAACCGCTGCTGCTGGCGCTGCCGCCGGTGCTCTCGGGCCCGGCTTTGGTGCGGGCGCAGCGTGCGGCGGCAGCGGTGCCAGCGGGCATGGCTGGCATGGCGTTGGCTGCGCGCACGACGCCCACGCCCGGCGGGCCGGCGCTGTCGCGCTGAGCCGCGCGCTGTTTCGCCGCGCGTCCGTGTCCTTCGTCTGCTGGCTGCTGCTACAACCATGCGTTGGTGGGCCCTGCATCTGCCGCTGTTGTCGCTGGAGGCTTTCTGCGCCACGTTGACGGCTGAGCAAGCCGCGCGGCCGGTGGCGCTGGTGGCGGCGCACCGTGTTGCGGCCACCAACACCGCCGCGGCAGCTTGCGGTGTGCGTGTGGACATGAAGCGCGCCACCGCGCTGGCGCTGGTGGGAGACTTGCTGCTGGCCGAGGCCAGCCCCGCGCGCGATGCCGCCGCGCTGCGCGCCGTGGCCCACGCGGCGCTGGCCTTCACGCCCGCGGTGACGCTGCACGACGGCCAGACCGTGCTGCTGGAAGTGCAGGGCAGCCTGCGCCTGTTCGGTGGTCCGGCGGCGTTGCAGCAGCGCCTGCTGGCGGCGCTGGCGCCGCTGGGCCACCGCGTGCAGATGGCGGCCGCACCTACGGCGGTGGGTGCGGCCTTGCTGGCGCGCTGGTTCCCCCGCGAAGGGAGACAAGCGCGACAAGCGCATGAGCGCGGCGCCCCTGGCGATCTGGATGAGCTGGTCTTGGGCCCGCACGCCACCGACGTGGCCGCGCTGCAGGCCTTGCTCGGCCCGGCCCCGGTGTGGCTGTTGGGCCCCGGCCGTGAGCATTGGGAAGCGCTGCAAGGCATGGGCTTGCACACCCTGCACGACCTGCAACAGCTGCCGCGCGCAGGCCTGGCGCGGCGTTTCGGCACCGAGGTGCTGGAAGAGCTGGACCGCGCCCTCGGCCGCCGCGCCGACCCGCGACGGTGGCTGACGCTGCCGGCCACTTTCGAGAGCCGGCTGGAACTCTTTGCGCGGGCCGAAACCACCGACCAGGTGCTGCATGGCGCCGGCATGTTGCTGCCGCGCCTGCTGGCCTGGGCGCAGGCCCGCCAGGCGCGCGTGGGCAGCTTCACGCTGCAGATGCGCCACGAACGCCAGCGCCAGGTGCTGCAGCCGCCTACCGAGCTGACGGTGGCGCTGGCCGAGCCCTCGGCCGAACTCAGTCACCTGCAATTGCTGCTGCGTGAACGCCTGGCGCGCATGACGCTCATCGCGCCGACGCTGGAACTGCAGCTCCACTGTCAGCACCTGGTGACGGGCGCCGTGCCGAATGGCGAACTCTTCCCCACCCAGGCCAGCCAGGCCGAGGGTCTGGTGCGTTTGCTGGAGCGCCTGCGCGCGCGCCTGGGCGACGACCAGGTGCTGCGCCTGCAGGCCGTGGCCGACCACCGCCCGGAGCACGCCAGCCGCAGCGTGCCAGCCCACGGCCGCCCTGGCACCGACGAGCCAGGGCTGACCGCTGCTGCCGCCGCGGCCACCACCCAGGCCCACGGCCTGCTGCCCTTGCACCGCCCGGTCTGGCTGCTGCCGATGCCGCAAGCGCTGGCCGAACGCGAGGCCCAGCCGCTGCTGCACGGCCGCCCGCTGCAACTCTTGAGCGGCCCCGAGCGCATAGAAACTGGTTGGTGGGAAGGGCAAGCCGCCACCCGCGATTACTACATCGCCCAGGCCGAGGGCGGCGCGCTGGTGTGGGTGTGGCACGAACGGCTGCCGTCAGCCGATGCCAGTGCCGGCGCGCAGTGGTTCCTGCAGGGGCGTTTTGGCTGAGGCGTGCGCTCCAGCGCCGTGCGCTACAGCGTGATGAGGAAGCGCAGGCCCGGCTTGCCGCCGAAAGAAGCCGGCTTGGTGAAGTGCGCCACCAGCACGCCGCCGTTGGCGGTGATGACGCGCTGCGACGCCCGATTGTCCGGGTCGGTGGTCAATTCCACCTCTCGCAGCCCGAAGCTGCGCGCCAGCGGCAGCAGCTGGCCCAAGGCGCGTGTGGCGTGGCCGCGCCGCTGTTTCCACGGCACCACCGTGTAGCCGATGTGGCCCAGCACATGGGGCGGCAGCGGGCCGAAGCCTTTCATCCAGCGCAGGCTGATGACGCCGCAGAAACCGCCTGCGCCGGCGTCATTGCTGTCGCCGCGCTCGTCCCACATCCAGCGCACCACCCCGGGCAGGCGCGGCACCTGGCTGCCGTCGGGCAGCGTGACGGGCGGCCCCAGGCCTTCGGGGTCGTGGGTGGTGGCGAGGTAGGCCGCAGCATCGGCCTCGATGGCCTGCAGCGCTTCCTGCGCCGCTTCGGGCCGCGTGGTGTTGGGTGACCAGCCCCGCGCCAGCGCGGCGCAGTAGCTGGCCAGGTGTTCAGGGCCGGGCCGCAGGAGTTCCATCACATGCCGCTCCTGCAGCCCGGCTCTCTTGCCGCCTCAGGGCGCCGAGACGTAGTTCGCGGGCACCCAGTCGTAGCCCTTGCCGTCGGCGCGCAACTGGCCGATGCCGGGGAAGGAGACGTGCGTCACAGCGACGAAGTAGCCCTTCTTCGCCGCATCGGCGTAGTTCTTGATGCGTGCCGGTGCTGCGGCCTTGGGGTCGCTGTCGAAGGCGATGGTCACCGTGGGCTGCACGAACTGCACCGCGGCCACGTGCATCAGGTCGCCCCAGACGACGAGTTTGTTGCCCTGGCTTTCCACCGCGTAGATGGTGTGGCCGGGCGTGTGGCCGGTGGCGGGGATGGCGCGGATGCCGGGCACGAGTTCGGTCTCGCCGTCGAAGGGCTTCAGCTTGCCGGCGGCCACATAGGGGTTCAGCGAGGCCATCGCGCCCTGGAAGAAGCCCTTGTTCTCGGCCGGCGCGTTGTCCAGGTTCATCCGGCTGAGCCAGAACTCGCCTTCCTTGGCATGCGCACGCACGGTGGCGTTGGGGAAGACCATCTTGCTGCCTTCCATCAGGCCGCCGACGTGGTCGGGGTGCATGTGGGTGATGTAGATCTCATCCACCTGCTCCGGCGTGTAGCCGCTGGCCTTGAGGTTGGCCACCAGCTTGCCCAGCGTGGGGCCGAAGAGGCCGGCGGCGCCGACGTCGATCAGCACCAGTTTGCTGCCGGTGTTGACGAGGTAGCCGTTGACGCTGGTTTCCACCGGCGCCTTGAGGTAGCTGCGCGCCAGCAGTTGTTCGACCGTGGCCGGCTTCACGTTGGAGAGCAGCTTGTCGACGGGCAGCGTCACGGTGCCGTCGGACAGCGCCGTCACCTCGAAGGCACCCAGCTTCATGCGGTACCAGCCCGGCGCCTGGCTCTTGGCCATCGGCGCTTCGGCCAGCGCCAGCGTGGGGGCGGCCAGCGTGGAAAGGCCCAGTGCGATGGCAGTTGCCAGGCGGACGGTACGTTTGAAGGTGCGGTGGGTCATGTGCAAAGTTCCTCGTTGTTTTTGCGGCACTGCAGCATAGTGCGGCCGCCTCAGTCTTGCCTGAGCACGCCCAAGAGCCACTGCTGCAGCGCCTGCACTTCTTCGAGGCACACCGAGTGCTGCATCGGGTAGTCGTGCCACGCCACGGGCTGGCCCAGCGCCTGCAGCAGATCACGCGCCGCGGCGCCGCGGGCCAGCGGCACCACGCCGTCGCTGCGGCCGTGCGCCAGGAACAGCGGCGTCATCACGTTGGCGTCGTGGCGCTCGGCGGCCGTGGTGTCGGCCAGCGGCAGATAACCCGACATGCCGACCAAGCCCGCCAGGCGCTGGGGGTAGCGCAGCCCGGCGCCCAGCGTGATGGCGCAGCCTTGCGAAAACCCTGCCAGCACGATGCGGTTCGCAGGCACGCCGCGCGCCACTTCGCGGTCGATCAGTGCATGCACCTGCGCGATGCTCTCGCGCAGACCGCCCTCGTCTTCGCGCTTCACGAGGTCGGCACCGAGAATGTCGTACCAGGCACGCATCGCGTGCCCGCCGTTGATGGTGACCGCGCGTTCAGGCGCACGCGGAAAGACCCAGCGCACGGGGCCTGCTGCGCCGAGCTTCATCTCGTCGGCGAACGACAGGAAGTCGGTGCCGTCGGCGCCCAGACCGTGCAGCACGATGACGGTGGCGCGCGGTTCGGCGCCGGGATGCACTTCGATGGTCTGCAAGGTGTTCATGGGGTGTGCCATGTTCAGTAGTTCAGGCCCATGGCCGCACGCACATCCTTCATCGTCTGCTTGGCCACCGTGCGCGCGCGCTCGGTGCCCATCTCGACGATCCAGTGCACCTGCTTCGGGTTGGCCAGGTAGTTCTCGGCGCGTTCGCGCCAGGGCTGCTGTTCCTTGACGATGGCGTCGATGACCGGCTGCTTGCAGTCCAGGCAGCCG
>JANMMD010000097.1:0-21662 GCA_031372905.1 Betaproteobacteria bacterium | reverse complement strand
CTGATGGAACGCCTGCTCGTGCTGCGGCTGGACAGCATCGGCGTCACCGCCGAGGCGCTGCTGAACGGCGTGCCGCTCGCGCGCAGCGGGCCCACCGCCGGTGCCGTGACGGTGCCCATCCATGAGTACACGCTGTCGGGTGGGAATGACCTGCAGCTCGTGATCCAGCCGCCGCCGCCGGGGCAAGCCGGTGCGCCAGCGCCGCTGCTTAGCGATGGTCAGCGCGGCGCCAGCCTGCGCCTCTTGTTGCCACGCATCGGGCAATTGGCGCATCCGGAGAACGCGCGCACGCTGGCGCAGATCGACTGGGCGCCAGCGGCCGGCGATGTGACCGAGGTACCGGCCACGCTGCGCCAGAGCGTCGATCTGCCCATCGCCTTCCCGCGCTGGCGCTGGTTCGACGCGCCGGTGGTGGCCGAACCGGCATCGCTGCTCGCGCAAGCGGCCACCTACCTGCAGGGCCTCGCGCTGGGCCTGGCGCGTGGCGACCCGGAGCCGCTGGTGCTGGCCGCGCGCCTGCGTTTCGAAGAGCTGGCACAAGCGTACCAGCGCAACCCCGCCGATGACGTGGGCCGCCTGCGCCTGCAGGTGCAGCAGTGGCATGCCAAAGCACCGCTCGTGCCCCTGATGCCCACCAGCGAATCGCTGCGCCTGCGCCCGCTGGCGGGCGGCCGCCTGCTGGAATGCCTGACGCCCGAAGGCCAGCCCGTGCTCCAGAGTGCGGTGGCCGGTGGCGGGCGCATCAGCTGGCCGGTGCGGGTGGCGGTGATCGAAGGGCGCTTCTATGTCATCCGCTGAAGACGTCGACGGCATTTGTAGCCGCCACGGCGCGAGGCGCCCCGCTATGCTGCGCGCCTTGCGCCAACACGGAGTCTTCGCATGATCGTGCTGAGGGTGCTCAGCTACAACGGTGCGCCGGCCGACGGGCCTTCGGCCCAGTTCGATGAACTGGGCGGCACCATCGGCCGGGCCGACAACAACCAGCTCGTGCTGCCCGACCCCGAGCGGACGATCTCTCGCGTGCACGCCCGGGTCGTTTTCCGCGCCGGTGCCTATGCCGTGGTGGACAACGGCAGCAACCCCATCAGCGTCAACGGCTCCGTGGTGGGTGCGGGGCGCGAGCAGGCACTGAACGTCGGCGACGAATTGCAGATTGGTGGCTACCTGCTCGCGGCCGAAGCCGCTGGCGCGCCGAAGAGCGACGACCCGTTTGCCGATCTCTTTGGCGATGCGCCGATGGGCCTGGCCGCACCGGCGCCGCCGAAACCGCTGGCCCCCAAAACGTCCCTGACCCCGCCCGTGGCGCCGCGCACCGCGATGGCCGGCACCACGGCCTGGCCGCCGCCCATGGCACCCACGGCACCCAAGTCATCGACGGCGCCCGCCGCGCCTTTTGCGCCGGCCTGGCCTTCATCCCCGCCACCACCGGCACGCGCGCCTGTGGCGTCAGGCCCGGCCGTCATTCCCGACGACTGGGACCCGTTCGCGCCCGACCCGGTGGCCGCGCCGCCTGCCCCCGGGGCCACACCCGTCGATGCCTTTGCTGGCGTGCCCAGTGGCGGCGGCGATACGCTGGACGATCTCTTCGGCCTGGGTGCAGCCTCGCCTGGCCGTGACCCCCTCGGCGACCCTCTGGGCGGCCCGCCTCAGCAAGCCCTGATGGCCCAGCCCAACACCGCGCAACACGGCGACGCGCTCGCGTCCCTGGCGCGAACGGCCACCCTGATGCCGGCCAGCCGCAGCGACCACGCTTCGGAGCTGAACACGCCCATGATCCTGCCGCCCAGCGTGGGACCCGCGGCAGCGCCCGGCCCCGCGCCGCTGCCGCAGGGTGCGATCTTTTCGTGGAACGACCCGCCGCGCGATGGGCGTGTCGTCACATTGCCGGGCCACCCGCTCCAGGCCGCGCCCCGCACGCCGCCGTCACCGCCGTCACCGCCAATTCCTGCGTCGGCAGCCATGGCGGCGCCGGCGGTACCGGCAGCGGCGGCAGCCCGCATGGGGTACGCAGATGCGGCCGCGCCTGCGCCGGGTCTGGCGACAGGCGGTGCACCCGCCGCCGGTGAGGCCGCTTTGATGCAGGCGTTGCTGCAAGGCCTGGGCACCCCCGGCTTGCGGATGGAGGTTCTGACGCCTGACACCATGCTGCTGCTCGGCCAGCTGCTGCGTGAATCCACGCGAGGTGCCGTCGAACTGCTGGTGGCGCGTGCCGCGCTGAAGCGCGAGATGCGTGCCGAACTGACGATGATCGTCGCGCGAGAAAACAACCCGCTGAAGTTTTCGCCCAGCGTCGAAGTGGCGCTGCAACACCTGCTGGGGCCCCCGGCGCCGGGCTTCATGCCACCAGCCACAGCGATGCGCGACGCCTTCGATGACCTGCGCGCCCACCAGCTGGGTGTGATGGCTGGCATGCGGGCCGCGCTGGAGGGCGTGCTGCAGCGCTTCGACCCCCAACAACTCGAAGGCAAGCTGAGCAAGCGTTCGGCCATCGACAGCATCATCCCGGCCACGCGCAAGGCGCGTTTGTGGGAAGCCTTCAACGAGCTCTTCGCGCAGCTGCAGACCGAGGCGCAAGACGACTTCGACGAGATCTTCGGCAAGGCTTTCCTGAAGGCCTACGAAGACCAGCTCGACCGGCTGCACAACGAGGCCGGCCCGCGCTAGCATGCGCGCGACAGGCGAGAGGGGCCCCGCATGCTTGCACTCGAAGTAGCCTTGCTCAGCGACCGTGGCGGCCGCAAATACAACGAAGATGCCTGCGGCCACTGGCACTCGGGGCGCCACTTATGTGCCGCCTTGGCCGATGGTGCGGGCGGCCACGGCGGCGGCGACATTGCCTCGCGCCTGGCGGTGCAGGAACTCATCGCGCGCTTTTCGCAGCAACCCTCAGAACACGCCGACGGCCTGGAGCGCTTGCTGCGCGTGACCAACGACGTGCTCATCAGCGAACGCGTGCCGGGCACTCCGCGCCAGGACATGCATAGCACCGTGGTCTGCCTGGTCATTGACTTCGTACAGCACACCGCGCACTGGGCGCATTCGGGCGATTCACGCATGTACTGGTTCCGCGACGGCCGCGTGCTTGACCGCACGCGCGATCACAGTCTGGTGCAAGGCCTCGTCGATTCCGGCGTGCTGACGCCGGAGCAGATACGTGTACACCCCAAGCGCAGCGAACTTCGCTCGGCGCTGGGCCTGGCGCCTGACATCCTGGAGGTGAGCGCCCGTGAAGGCACGCAGGACGTGCAGGCCGGCGATGTCTTTCTGCTGTGCACCGACGGCCTGTGGGAATACCTCGACGACGACGTGCTCGAGCGCACGCTGTCAGCCGCCAGCAACCCCGGCGCGTGGATCGGCGAGCTGGCCACCGAGGTGCGGGCCGCGGCGGCGCACAAGACGAGCCACGACAACTTCAGCGCGCTGACGGTGTGGACCCGCGCCGCGGCGGCAAGCTGAACCCCCGAACCCGAACGCAGCGGAGGCCCACATGGCGATGCAGGTTTGCATGAACGCAGTGATGCAGTGCACGATGGGCATGGCCCCGAGTTCGCTGATTCCGACGATGAAGACGGTACAGACCAACATGATGGTGGCGGCCAACATCATGGACAACATCCCGATCATGAACATCCCGCCTTTCGCGATGTGCCAGAGCCCGTCCAACCCCGTGGTGGCGGCCGCCACGGCCGCCGCGCTGGGCGTGCTGACGCCGATGCCTTGTGTGCCTGCCACGCCCGCGCCCTGGGCGCCCGGCTCACCCAAGGTGCTGGTGTGTGGCATGCCGGCGCTGAACGACAGTTCCAAGCTCACCTGCATCTGGGGCGGCAGCATCAGCATCAACTTCGCGGGTCAGGCCAACCACATGATTCCCTGACGCAAGAGGTGCAGCCGCACGCTCCAGACCGGCCATCAAAAAAGGCCCGCATCAGCGGGCCTTCGTGATTTCATCGGCGCATCAGCTTGGCGGCGTGGCGCGGCCGATCTCGACGCGGCGGTTCTCGGGCGCAAAGGGGTCCTTGCTGTTCTTCGGTGCCGCAGCACCCACGCCCACGGGCGTGATCATCGACGCGTCGGCGCCCAGCTCGACGAGGTAGTCGCGCACGGCATCTGCGCGGCGCTGCGACAACTGCACGTTGGCCGCTGCAGCACCCGAAGCGTCAGCATGGCCTTCCACGCGCACGGTCTTGCCGCTGCCGCGTTTGGATTTCAGCACCTCTGCAAAAACCTCCAGCTGGCGTTTCAGACCATCCGGCAATTCGGCCGAGCCCACACGGAAGGACGACGCCGGCAGCGAGTAACGAACGGCGGGCTTGAAGCCCATGCACTTGAAGCCGGCGGCTTTCAGTTGTTCGCAGGCGTCCTCGGGAAAGAGACCTTCGGAAACGGCCTTGGCGTCGGGTACGGTCTGACCCATGTCAACGGCGTCGGAGGCCATGGCCGGCAGGGCAGCTGCAACAGCCAGTGCCAGCACACAGCGTGCGAGGAACGGGGTTCGCTTCATGGGGAGCTCCTTGTCTGCGCGGCGCGCTCGAAACGTCCTCAAAATCATACTCCGCGCCTGTGGGCCCTTCTATCCCCAAGCGGGAGGGTGGGCTGCTCGTGGCAGGGGCTGAACCCGGGGTGACGACCGCTGCTTGGCCGTGTATCGTTGGGCGAAGGCCCGCGCACGGCGCGCTACGCCACGCCGTTACAAGACGCATGGACCGCATCCCCCGATGACTTGGCACAACAAGGTGATGTGGACGGAGGGGATGTTCCTCCAGCCACAGCACTTCCAGCAACAAGACCGTTTTGCAGCCCGGCAGCTTGATGGCCGCCTTGCGGCAACCACGCCGTGGCCCTGGGGTTTTGTCTCACTGCAGCTGGACGACGCGGCACTGCTGCAAGGCCGCATCATGGTTTCGGCCGCGCGTGGCGTGTTGCCCGACGGACTGGCCTTCTCGGTGCCAGGTGACGACCCCGCGCCGCCCGCGCTGGAAGTGCCTATCGATGCGCGCGACGAACTCGTGGTGCTCGCGGTGCCGCAGGCGCGCCCCGGCGTCACCGAAAGCGACGTCGAGGCCGGTGAAAGTTCGATGCCGCCTCGCTGGCGCGTCGCCGATCTGGGCGTGGCTGACATCCACGCCGCCAGCTTGCGCGAAGCGCCGCTGCAGGTGGGGCGGTTGAATCTGCGCCTGATGCTGCAGCGCGACCTCAACGACGGCCATGTCGCCTTGGGTGTGGTGAAGGTCATCGAGCGCCGTGCCGATGGCCGCGCCGTGCTCGACACGCAATACGTGCCGCCGATGCTGCACGCACCGGCGCAGCAGGTGCTGGATGGCTACGTGCGCGAAGTGCACGGCATGCTGCAGCAGCGTGGCGAAGCGCTCGGCGCGCGGCTCGCCCAGCCGGGGCGCTCGGGCACCGGCGAGATCGTCGATTTCTTGTTGCTGCAGGCCATCAACCGGTTTCAACCGATGTTTGCGCACCTGCAGCGCCTGCCTTTGCTGCATCCGGAACGCCTTTACGAGCTGTGCCTTGGTCTGGCCGGTGAGCTTTCCACCTTCCGTGAGCAGCGGCGGCCGCCGGCCTACCCCGAATATCGCCACGATGACCTCGCCAGCTGTTTTCGGCCGTTGATGACCGACCTGCGCCAGTCGCTGTCGCAGGTGCTGGAGCAGACCGCGCTGCCCATCGACCTGCAAGAGCGCAAGCACGGCATCCGCGTCGCCATCATCGGCGACGCGGAGCTGCTGCGCACGGCGATGTTCGTGCTTGCCGTCAACGCGCAGATGCCCGGCGAGGCGCTGCGCATGCGCTTCCCCACGCAAGTGAAGATCGGCCCGGCCGAGCGCATCCGCGACCTCGTGAACCTGCAGTTGCCTGGCGTCACGCTGCGCGCCTTGCCGGTGGCGCCGCGCCAGATTCCGTACCACGCCGGCTTCACCTACTTCGAACTCGAAACCCGTGGCAACGAGCTGTGGAAACAGCTCGAGACCTCGGGTGGCTTGGCCATGCACATCGCAGGCGAGTTCCCGGGCCTGGCCATCGAGTTCTGGGCCATCCGCGGCTGAAGGCGGCTGGTCTGCCGCCGCTGTTTTCTGAGAGGTCCCAGCGATGAGCGACAACGACCCGCCGAAGGACCCCTTCGCCGCCTTCGAGTCCGACCGCACGGTGATCAAGCCCAGTGCGGGCCGCGGAGCCAAGGCCGCGGCGGCTGCGGGCGCCGCGCCCGCCGCGCCTGGTATGGCGGCGCGGCCGGCCCTGGCCGAGGCGGCCATGCCCGAGCTGCCAGCGCACGCCAGCCTGAACCCGCTGGTGCAGGCAGCTGCGCCCTTGTTGAGTGCTGCGCCGCGCCTGCGCGCGACCTTGCGGCACCCGGACCCCGGCGCGCTGCGCGCGCAATTGGTCGAATCCGTGAAGCGCTTCGAATCGGTGGCGCGGGCTCAGGGTCTGCCGAATGAACAGGTCGTGGCGGCGCGCTACATCTTGTGCACGCTGCTGGATGAAAGCGCCTCCAGCACACCCTGGGGCGGCTCGGGCGCGTGGTCGTCGCAAAGCCTGCTGGTGCACTTCCACAACGAGGCCTGGGGCGGCGAGAAGGTCTTCCAGTTGCTGCCACGCCTGATCGAGAACCCCACGCAGCACCGCAACCTGCTGGAGCTGATCTACGCTGCCCTCTCGCTGGGTTTCGAGGGCCGCTACAAGGTGCTGAACGACGGCAAGGCACAGCTCGACAGCCTGCGCCAACGCCTGGCTGCAAAGCTGCGCGAGATGGCCGGGCCCGCCGAGCGCGACCTGTCGCCGCAGTGGCAGGGCGTGGCGGCAGCGCCTGCGCGCCTGAGCGATGGTGTGCCCCTGTGGGCCGTGGCGGCAGTGCTCGCGGGCGTGCTGCTGGCGCTCTTCCTGCTGCTGCGCCTGACCTTGAACGCGCAGACCGATGCCACCTTCACGGCCTTGCAGACCATTGACACCCAGGTGCTGGCCGCGCCACCAGCGCCACCGCCGCCCACACCCGCGGCAGCGCCTCCACCGCGCCTGGCGCAACTGCTCAAGAGCGACATCGACGCGGGTGCCGTGGAAGTGAAAGACCTCGCCGACCGCTCGGTGGTCACGCTGCGCGGCGACGGTCTCTTCGACGCCGGCAGCGCCGACGTGTCTGCCAAGGTGCGTCCGCTGTTCGAACGCATCGGGGCCGCGTTGAACAAGGTGCCCGGGCCGGTGCTGATCGCCGGCCACACCGACAACCAGCCCATACGTTCGCTGCGTTTTCCGTCGAACTGGCATCTGTCCAAAGATCGGGCGGCGAGCGTGAAGGCCTTGCTGGGTGCGGCGGTGAAACCCGAACGCCTCACCGCCGAAGGCCGTGCCGACACCGAACCGCTGTTCGACAACACCAGCCCCGACGGCCGCGCCAAGAACCGCCGCGTCGAGATCACGCTGTTTGCCGCGGCTGCGAACTGACATGAAGAACTTTCTGCGCAAGCTGTTCAGCCCGCTGGTGCTGGGCATCCTCGGTCTGCTGGCCTTGTCCGCCCTCGTCTGGTGGGTGCTGCCGCTGATCGCCTTCGGTGAATCGCGGCCCTTCGATTCGGTGTGGGTGCGCATCGGCATCCTGGTGCTGATCTGGGGCTTGTGGGTGGCTGTCCAGGCCTGGAAGACGCACCAGCGCCGCAAGACCAATGCAGCCTTGCTGCAAGGCCTGGGTGCCGGGCCTTCGGCCAGCGACAAAGAGGCCCAGGTGCTGGCCGGCCGCTTCAGCGAGGCCGTGCAACGCCTGAAGGCGGCCAAGGGCGCCAGCGTCTTCGGTGGCGGGCAATACATCTACGAACTGCCGTGGTACGTGTTCGTCGGCGCGCCGGGCTCGGGCAAGACCACGGCGCTGATGAATGCCGGACTGCAGTTTCTGCTTGGCGACGGCAAGGACGGCAAAGGCTCGGTGCAAGGCGTGGGGGGCACGCGCAACTGCGAGTGGTGGTTCACGCAGGACGCCGTGCTCATCGACACCGCCGGGCGCTACGCCACGCAGGAGAGCGACAAGGACGTCGATGCCAGCGCCTGGGACAACTTCCTCGCGCTGCTCAAGCGCACACGGCCGCGCCAGCCCATCAACGGCGTGCTGCTCACCGTCAACATCCAGGACCTGCTGCAGCAAGGTGCGCCTGAGCGCAAGGAGCACGCCGCCAAGCTGCGCGCCCGCCTGAACGAGTTGCAGACCAAGCTGGGTGTGCGTGCGCCGGTGTACGTGCTGGTGACCAAGGCCGACCTCATCGGCGGCTTCAACGAAAGTTTCGAGGCCCTGGCCAAGGACGACCGCGATCAGGTCTGGGGCTTCACCTTCGCACCCGACACGCCGGCCCATGAAGACCCGATGGCGGCTTTCCCCGCGCTCTATCAACAGCTGCAAGAGCGTCTGGTGGCGCAGTTGATTGATCGCCTGGAAGCCGAGCGCGACGTGCTGAAGAAGAGCGCGATCTTCGCCTTCCCGCAGGAGTTCGCGGCGCTGCAAGGCGTGTTGGCCGACTTTCTGCGCCAGGTGTTTTCGGGAGGCGGCCAGGTCGAGGCCGCAGCGCGCGTGCGCGGCGTTTACTTCACCAGCGGCACCCAGGAAGGTTCGCCCATCGACCGCGTGATGGGGGCGCTGGCATCGTCGTTTGGCATGGGCGGGCGCAATGCCGCCATTGCGCCGGGCCGTGGCAAGAGCTTCTTCCTGCACCGCCTGTTGAAGGACGTGGTCTTCGCCGAACGCGGCCTGGGTGCGCTGAACCCGGTGGCCGAGCGCCGCCGCCACGCGCTGCGCATCGGCGCGATGGCAACCATGGGTGTCTTCGCCTTGGCGGTGGCCGTGGGTTGGGCCGTCAGCCGCGCGCGCAACCTCGACCACGCCGCGCAAGTGGCCGAGCGTCTGCCGGCCTTGCGTCAGGCCGTCGAAAGCCTGCCACCGGCCACCAGCGCCGACGTGGCGCCGCTGCCGGTGCCGCTGGCTGCGCTGCGCGATGCAGCCAAGATCGAAGGCGTCGTCATCGCCTCGCCGCCGCTGCTGAACGGGCTGGGCCTGTACCAAGGCGACAAGCTCGATGCCGGCGCGCAGATCGCGTACCACCGCCTGCTGCAGAAGGCCTTGATGCCGCGTGTGGCCAGCCGCCTGGAAGAGCGCCTGCGCGCGGCCAACAAGGACAACCTGGAGAACGCCTACGAGGCGCTGAAGTCCTACCTGATGCTGCACCAGCCCGAGCGTTTCGACGCCGAAGCGCTGCAGGCCTGGATCGGTGTCGACCTCGACGCCAACTACCCGCGCATGGCGCCGGAAGAACGTGCGCAGCTCGATGCCCACGTCGCCGCCCTGCTGGCTCTGGGCCCGCCGCGCGCGAGCATCGCGCAGGACGCCAGCCTCGTGGCCAGCGTGCGCGAGATGCTCGCGGCCTACCCGCTGGAGTACCGCGTCTACAGCCGTGTCAAACGCCAATACCGCCCAGGCAGCGCGAACGACTTCACTGCGGCCAGCGCGGCCGGCCCGAACGCCGCGCAGGTGTTTGCGCGCACCAGCGCCGAGCCGTTGACCAAGGGCATCAGCGGCCTCTACACCAAGGACGCCTACCGCCGCCTGGTGCTGCCGGCCATCAAGGAAGCCACACCGCGCCTGGCGCAGGAAGAGGGCTGGGTGCTGGGCCTGCGCAGCGACCCTGCGCGCCTGCGCGATGCCACGCTGGGCACTGCCGTCACCGACAAGGTGCGGCGCCTCTATTTCGAGGACTACATCAAGACCTGGGACGCCTACCTCGCCGACGTGAAGCTGGTGAAGCTGAACGACCCAGAGCGGGCGCTGGCCGTCTCGCGTTTGCTCGCCGCGGTGGATTCGCCACTGGCCGCCTACCTGCGCGGCGTGGCCGAGCAGACCAGGCTCGTGCAGACCGCAGCGCCGGCCAACGCGCTGGACAAGCTCGCCAACCAGGCCAAAGCCGACGCCGCACGCCTGGCGGGCGCCGCCCCCGCAGCCACGGGCGGCGCGGGTGGGCCGCTGGAGCGCATGGTCGATGACCATTTCGCGAGCATCCATCGCCTCGTGACGGGCGAGCCGCCGCCCCTCAACGACACCTTGAAACTCTTCGGCGAGCTCTATGCGCAGCTGGCCGCGGTGGACGCGGCCAAGAAGAGCAAGAGCCCGCCGCCGCCCGCCGGTGGCGCCGAAAAGGTGAAGGTGGCCGCAGCCGGCCAGCCCGAGCTGGTGCGCGGCATGGTCGAGGAGATGGCCGACGCCACCGCCGGCCAGAGCCGCGGCGCTGAGCGCGAGGGCCTGACCGCTGAACTCAAGCCCATCACCGAAATCTGCCTGCGCAGCATCAATGGCCGCTACCCGTTCTCTGGCGGCAGCAAGGCCGATGTGCTGCCGGAAGACTTCGGCACGCTCTTCGGCCAGGGTGGCCTCTTCGACGATTTCTACCAGCGCCGCCTGGCCGCCCTTGTTGACCAGAGCACCACCACCTGGACCTACCGCCCGCTGGCCGACGGCTCGCGCCCGGTGTCGCCCGCAGCGCTGGCCGAGTTCCAGCGCGCGCAGCGCATCCGCGAAGTCTTCTTCCGCAGCGGCGGCAAGACACCGGCCATCCGCATCGAGATGCGCCTGTCGGAGCTGGAGCCGACCTTGAAGGAGCTGAACTTCGACATCGACGGTCAGGTGCAGAAGCTCACCACCACCTCGCCGTCGATCAGCATCGCCTGGCCCAGCCCGCGCCTGGCCTCGGTGATCAAGATGACCACGGGCCTGGGCAACGCCGGCCCGCTGGTGACCACCGAAGGCTCGTGGGCGCTGTTCCGCTTGTTCGAGCGCTTCCAGATCGAGCCCGGCAACGTGCCCGAGAAGTTCAGCGTGATCATGAATCTCGACGGCAAGCGCGCGCGGCTGGAAGTCATTTCCACGAGTGTGTTCAACCCCTTCCAGCTGCGCGAGATCAAGCAGTTCCGCTGCCCCGCCGCGCTCTGAGCCCTTCAGGACCACCGCACGTGACGGCCCCAGCAGCGCAGCCGCCCGGTTGGCACGGCAAGCTGCCCTCGCTGGGCGACTTTGCCTCGCGCCGGCTCGATGCTGTCTTCATCGAGCCCTGGGACGGCTGGCTGGCCGCAGGCCTGCTGGCGCTGCGCGAAGCGCGGCCGGAAGCCTGGCTGGATGATTACCTGGGTTCGCCCAGCTGGCGCTTCCTGCTGATGCCTGGCGTGCTGCCGGGTGATGCCGGCAAGCAGGCCTGGGCGGGTGTGTTGATGCCTTCGGTGGACCGCGTGGGCCGCTACTTCCCGCTGACGCTGGTGCAGCCCCTGCAGGGCGGGCCAGGCTCGACGCAGGAGATGGCCAGTCTGTGGCAATGGCTGGGGCGTCTGGACGAGCTGGCGCGCGATGCGCTGTTCGAGGATTGGACGGCAGACAGGCTGGAGCAGGAACTCGCGCGCATGGCCTTGCCGGCCTTGAGTGCCTTGTCGCAAACGCTGGTGCCCGGTCCGGCGTCCAGCGGCGCCATTGTGGAGGTGCAGGCGCCGGGTGGTGGCGACGCTGCACTGCACATCGGTGTGCAGGCCCAGCGCGCCTGGGCCGATGCCGCACACGGTCAGGCCTGGTGGCACGCGCGCCCCGACGAAGGCCCGCCGCGGCTGCTGGTGTCGCGGGGCTTGCCCGCTGCCGCATCACTGGCCCGTTTGTTCGGTCCGGCTGCGACAATGTGAGCAACTGCATCCTGCGCTGCCCTTCCCGGAAATGACTCCCGACGCCCCCGACGACGACCGCACCGTCATACGGCCCCCAGGGGCGCCGGCACCCACGGGCTTTCAGCGCACAGAGTGGTCGGCGGGCGGCCCGCCTGCGGCTCCTGCGGTGCCTGCGGCCCCGGAAAAAACGGCCATCGTTGCGCCGCCCGCCGACGACGGCGGGCACCTCCCGGTGGGCACGATGCTGGCGGAGTTCCGCCTCACCGAGCTGATCGGCGAAGGCGGTTTCGGCGTTGTCTACAAGGCCTTCGACACATCGCTGGAACGCGAGGTGGCGCTGAAGGAGTACATGCCTTCTTCGCTGGCGCAGCGCGTGGGTGGCGGCACCCAGGTGCAGGTGAAGAGCGAGCGCTACCGCGAGACCTTCGAGGCCGGGCGCGAGAGCTTCGTGAAGGAGGCGAAGATGCTCGCCTTCTTCGACCACCCGTCGCTGGTCAAGGTCTACCGCTTCTGGGCCGCCAACAACACCGCCTACATGGTGATGCCGCTGCTCAAGGGCACCACGCTGAAGGACGTGTTGCGCGACAAGAAGCGCAGCGGCCAGAACGCCGACGAAGCGTGGCTGCGCAGCGTGCTGGGGCAGATCACCGAGGCGCTGCTGGTCATCCACGCCGAGCAGGTCTATCACCGCGACATCGCGCCCGACAACCTGATGTTCCTGCCCGAGAAGAATCGCTGGCTGCTGCTGGATTTCGGTGCCGCGCGGCAGGTCATCAGCGAGCAGACGCAGGCGCTCACGGTGATCCTGAAACCGGGCTACGCGCCGGTGGAGCAGTACGCCGAGATCCCGGGCATGAAGCAGGGCGCCTGGACCGATGTCTACGCGCTGGCCGCCGTGGTGTATTTCGCCATCATCGGCCGGACGCCGCCGCCCAGCGTGGGCCGCATCCTGAACGACACCTACCAGCCGCTGGTGGAAAGTGCGGCCGGCCGCTACAGCGAGGCCTTCCTCGCAGCCATCGACCGCGCTCTGGCGGTGCGGCCCGAGCACCGCACGCAGAGCATCGGCGAGCTGCGGCAAGACCTGGGCCTGGGCGCGGTGTCGCCGGCCGAGCACAACTACGCGACGCAACCGCTGCCGCCGGGCACCGAGATGCCGGCCCGGCATGCCAACGAGCCCGCGCGCGCCGTGACGGCGATGAAGACGCTCGCCAGCCTGCCCCCCAGCCCGGCGCCCGGCCCGACGTCCGCCCCGCGCGCAGCGGCGGCCACGGCATCGGCGCCCGCGCAGGCCGCAGCGCCGGTCGCGAAGGGCAACGGGGTGAAGATCGGCGTCGGCGTGGGTGCGCTCGTCGCCGTGGCGGTCGGCGCCTATGTGGCCCTGGCGCCGAAGCCGAGGCCGGCGCCCGTGGAACAAGCTGCTGCACCAGCGACGACGTCAGCGCCGGCGCCGGCGCCAGCGGCTGCCGTGCCTGCGCCACCACCGGCCGTGGCGCAGGCCCCCGCAGCGGCCCCTGCGCCCACACCGGCCGCCACGACCTTCGACCCCGCCGCCGAATTCGATCGCATGCTGGCCGCGCAGACCGCCGGCTTCGGCGTGAAGGCTGAGCCCGTGAAGTCGCTGCTGAAGATTGGTGTCGATGAGTTCCGCTTCAGCGTCACGAGCGACCGCGATGGCTACCTCTACGTCTACGGCTTTTCATCCGACGGCACGTTGGCGCTGCTGGTGCCGAACAACATTTCGGGGGCGGTGCGCGTGAAGAAGGGCCAGACCTGGCGCTTTCCCACCGGCAACGGGTTTGTGCTGGAGTCGCAGGATCCTGCCGGCCCGACGCAGTTGCTGGTGATGGTGTCAGCGCGGCAGCGCAACCTGGCGGGGGCCAGCCCCCGCACGGAGGGCAACGTGAAGCTTTTCCCCACCGGCCCGGCCGCCGCTGCGCTGGCGGCGGGTTTCAGCGGGCGCGGCTCGGTGCTGGGCGGCCTGCCGGTGTGCCCGGCAACAGGCCCTTGCGACGACGAGTATGGCGCCGCGCTGATGCGGTTCGACATTCAGCGCTAGCCTTGAGCGCTGACAGCCCGTGAACAAGGCCTTCGTCAAAGAGTCCGACGCAGACGACGAGGACGAGGGCGCGTCAGGCCTGCCGCCGCTGCCCGCCGGCACGCGCAACTACCTCACCCCCGCCGGCTACCAGCGCCTGCGTGAAGAGCTGATGGGCCTGCTGGATGTCGAGCGCCCCAAGATCGTCGAGGTGGTGTCGTGGGCCGCCAAGAACGGCGACCGCAGCGAGAACGGCGACTACCTCTACGGCAAGAAGCGCCTGCGCGAGATCGACCGCCGCATCCGCTTTCTCACCAAGCGTCTGGACATTGCCGAAGTCGCCGACCCTTCCGCGCACCACGGCAGCGACCAGGTGTTCTTCGGCGCCACCGTCACCTACGCCTCGGCCTCGGGCGCTGAGCGCACCATCACCATCAAGGGCATCGACGAAGCCGACAGCCTGCACGGCGAGGTGAGCTGGATATCGCCCATCGCACGCGCGCTGCTGAAGGCGCGCGAAGGTGACGAGGTCGCGCTGGTGACGCCGGGCGGCGTCGAGAAGATCGAGGTCCTTGCGGTGAGTTACCCGAAGCCGGAGTGAGCTTGTCGATGGGCTTCAGCTGAGGCGGCTGCGCGAGACCTTCAGCACCACGGGTGAGCGCCGCATCGTGCGCAGCACGTCGGCCAGGTGCACACGGTCGCGAACGCTGATCAACAGGCGCAGCTCGGTGGTTTCCTGCTCGGGCGTCGGGTCCATGTCGAGGTGCGTGATGTCGGCCTCGGCGCTGCTCACGGCCGAGGCCACCTGGGCCAGCACCCCCTTGCCGTTCTTCACCAGCACGTGCAGGTGGGTCTCGAAGGCGCGCGTCATCTCCTCGGCCCAGTCCACCTGCATCCAGCGTTCGCTGTCACGCTCGAAGAGGCGTTTGCCAGTGGGGCAGTCGGCGGTGTGCACCAGCAGGCCTTCGCCGCGGCCCAGGTAGCCGACGATCTGGTCGCCGGGGATGGGCCGGCAACAAGGGGCGAACTGGATGGACGCGCCTTCGCTGCCGTCCACCTGCACCTCGCCCTGCGTGGGGGTGCTGTCGTCCTGGCCGTAGCGGCCGAGCGTCAGCGTCACGGCGTCAGGTTTGATGCCGCGTTCCCCCATCATGTGCGCCAGCCGCTTGGCCACGATGATGGCGATCTTGCGGCCCAGGCCGATGTCGACCATCAACTCACCGCGGTTGCGGTTGCCGCTCCAGCGCGTGACCTGCTGCCACAGTGCCACCGCGGCGGTGTCGGCCGGGTCGGACGAGGGCATCTGCAGGCCTTCGGCGCGCAGCGCCTGCGCGAGCAGCTTTTCGCCCAAAGCGCGCGACTCCTCGCTTTCCATGTTCTTCAGGTGGTGGCGTATCTTGCTGCGCGCGCGGCCGGTGCGCACCATGCTCAGCCAGGCCGGGTTGGGCTTCGCACCCGGCGCGGTGATGATCTCGACCACATCGCCGCTCTTGAGCTCGGTGCGCAGCGCGACCGGTTCGCCGTTCACCTTGGCCGCCACCATGTGCTGGCCGACATCGCTGTGAATGGCATACGCAAAGTCCACCGGCGTCGCGCCACGCGGCAAAGCCAGGATCTTGCTGCGCGGCGTGAAGACGTAAACCGCGTCCGGGTGCAGGTCGATCTTGACGTGCTCCAGGAACTCGGCGGCGTCACGCGTTTCGTCCTGGATGTCGAGCAGGCTCTGCAACCACATCGCACTCAGCTTCTGCGCGTCGGCCGCGGCGTTGCGCTTGTCCCCGGTCTTGTAGATCCAGTGCGCCGCAATACCCTTCTCGGCCACCGCGTGCATGGCCTCGGTGCGCACCTGGAACTCCACCGCCGTGCCGAGAGGGCTCACGAGCGTGGTGTGCAGACTCTGGTAGCCGTTGGCCTTGGGGATGGCGATGTAGTCCTTGAAGCGCCCGGGGACGGGTTTGTAGAGCTGATGGAGCACGCCCAAAGCGATGTAGCAGTCGGTGAGCGTCGGCACGACGATGCGGAAGCCGAAGATGTCGCTCACCTGCGCGAAGCCGGCATGCTTCTCGCGCATCTTGTGATAAATGCTGTAAATCGTCTTCTCGCGCCCGCTCACGTCGACGCGGATCTTGTGCTGCGTGAAGGACTGCTGCACTTCCTTCTGCACGCGCTCGACGATGTCGCGCCGGTGGCCACGCGCACGTTTCACCGCTTTGGCCAGCGCCGCGTGGCGCCACGGGTGCAGCATCTCGAAGCACAGTTCCTGCAGCTCGCGGTAGCTCTGGTTCAGGCCGAGGCGGTGCGCGATGGGGGCGTAGATGTCGAGCGTCTCGCGCGCGATGCGCTGCCGCTTGACGGCCGCCATCACGCCCATCGTGCGCATGTTGTGCAGGCGGTCGGCGAGCTTGATGAGGATGACGCGCACGTCCCGCGCCATCGCCAGCAGCATCTTTCTGAAGCTCTCGGCCTGGCTTTCTTCGCGGGTGTTGAACTGCAGCTTGTCGAGCTTGGTCAGCCCGTCGACGAGGTCTGCCGTGGGCGCGCCGAACTTCTCGATCAGCTCGGTCTTGGTGACACCCTGGTCCTCGATGGTGTCGTGCATCAGCGCGGCCATGATCGCCTGCGCGTCGAGTTTCCAGTCGGCGCAGAGGCCGGCCACCGCGATGGGGTGGGTGATGTAGGGCAGGCCGCTGGCACGGTACTGGCCGAGGTGCGCTGCGTCGGCGAACTTGTAGGCCTCGCGCACCTGCTTCAGTTCGGCCTTGGAGAGATAGCCGAGCTTCTCGGTCAGCGCCGCGAACGAGGAGGCCTCGACCAGCGGCGCCGGCTGGGCCGCCACCAAGGGTGCGCGTTGCAGCCCCTGCAGGGCGGCAGGCAACAACTCAGCGGCCAGAGAACGCAGACTCATGCCCCGAATTTAGCTCGCTTTCCCTCGCAGGCACCGCGGTGGGGCAAATGCAAACGGGGCCCTGCCGGCTGGCAGGGCCCCGTTCAGGGCCAGAGTCTCAGAGCGCTCTGTGGGCGCGCTCTGTGCACTCTCCGTGAGGTATCAGACAGGCACTTTGCGCAGCATCTCGATGCCGACTTCGCCGGCGGCGATCTCGCGCAGCGCGGTCACGCCGGGCTTGTTCTTGGTTTCGATCTTCGGCGCGTGGCCCTGGCTCAACATGCGTGCGCGGTAGGTGGCGGCCAGCACGAGCTGGAAGCGGTTCGGGATGCGGACGAGGCAGTCTTCGACGGTGATGCGGGCCATGGGTGCCTTCGGGGTGAGTCAGGTGGGGGTTCGGCCGAAGACAACTTCAGATCAAACCCAGCGCAGCAAAGACCTGCGAGCGGTAGCGCTGCTGCGCGGCGTACTTCAGGCGCTGCGAATGCACGACCGTCTTCAGGTCGAACAGCGCCGTTTCAAACAAGCTGTTGATGATAACAAAGTCGAAGTGCCGGGCCTGCGCCACCTCGTGGCGGCCGTTGGCCATGCGGGTGGCGATGACTTCGGGCGTGTCTTCGCCGCGACGGTTCAGGCGCTGCATCAGCTCTTCCCAGCTCGGCGGCAAGATGAAGATCAGCACGGCGTGCGGGAACAGGCGCTTGATCTGCAGCGCGCCCTGCCAGTCGATCTCCAGCACCACGTCGTCGCCGTGCTGCAAGCGCGCCTCGATGGCCTTGCGGCTGGTGCCGTAGAGGTGGCCATGCACCTCGGCGTGCTCGAAGAAATCACCGTGCTCGATCATGGCGCGGAACTCGGCCTCGGCGATGAAGTGGTACTCGCGGCCGTCCACCTCCTGCCCGCGCGGCGCGCGCGTGGTGTGGCTCACCGAAACGGCCAGGCGCGAGTCGAGCTCCAGCAAGGCCTTGACGAGGCTGGACTTGCCGGTGCCGCTGGGCGCAGCGACGCAGAAGAGGTTGCCGGGGGTTTCCATTCCCGCATTTTCCACGAGTGCAGGGTGTCAGCGCCCGGCGGTGTGATGCCCCGCAGCCCACCGTCCGGCCTGGTCAGCGCGCCCAGACGCCCAGAATCGCCACCACGCGCAGCCATGACCAGTACGCCGCCATCGCACCGATGCCGTACAGCGCGGCAGTGCGTGCCTGCTCCAGGCGCGGCAGCTTGTGGAGCGCGCGCCAGAGCACCCAGGCGAGCAACACGGTCAGCAGCTGCCCCAGCTCCACGCCGACGTTGAAGCTCAGCAGCGCCAGCGGCACGTGGGCCTCGGGCAGGCCGATCTCCTTCAAGGCGCCGGCGAAACCCAGCCCGTGGATCAAGCCGAAGCCGAAGGCCACCAGCGCCGGCCAGCGCCGTGCCAGGGTCTGGCGGCGGTGCAGGGCCTCGGCAGCCACCAGCACGATGGACAGCGCGATGGCGGCCTCCACCGGCGGCGAGCGCAGCGTCAGCCAGCCCAGGGCACTGAAGCCCAGCGTCAGGCTGTGCGCCGCGGTGAAGGCGGTGATCGTCCACACCAGCTGGCGCCTGAAGCCGACCAGGAAGAGCAGGCCGATGACAAACAGCAGGTGGTCGAAGCCGGAGAGGATGTGCTCGATGCCGAGCACCGCGTAGGCCGAGGCGATCTCGCTGAAGCCGCGGCGGTCTTCGGCGCTGCCGAACAGACGCGCGGTGGTCTGGCCCGCGCTCAGCGTGTGTACCGTGCTCTGGCCGTCCAGCCAGTGGATCTTGACGAGCACCGCCGAGAACCGGTCGCCCAGGCCCTTCATGCCCAGCAGGCCGCTCAAGCCCTTTTCGCCGCAACGCACGGCGCCGCCCTGCGCCTGGCAGTGTTCGGGCCACAGCGGCGTCAGGCTGTCGGCCGGCATGCTTTTTTCGCCGGCGCCCCAAGTCGCGATGAAGTCGCCGCGTGCCACTTCACGCACCTGGAATTCGGCCATGCTCAGCTCATGCGCCAGCAGCGCCGGGCCGTGCGTCAGCGCCCAGGCCAGCAGCAGCGCATTGCGCAGCCAGCCGCGCAGCAATAACCGCAACCGGGCCATCACGAACCCGCGCCTTCGTACTTGATGCGGTACTTGCCGGCCAGCGCACGCACGGCCGCCGTGCGCTGGGCGGCCATGGTGGCGTCGGTCCAGTCCTGCAGCACCGGGTTGCGCAGGGTCTCGAAGGACGCCGGCTTGCCCGCTGTCACGGCGTCCAGGCGCACGGCGCGCCAGCCTGCGCCCGTGGGCAGAGCCTGCCATTCGCCGGGCGGCAGCGCTTCCAGGGCCTTGGCGAAGCCCTCGCCGTAGCTTTGCACCAGGTTGGCATGGGGCCGGCCCTTGAAGACGCGCAGGCCGGCCTTGACCTCGCCCGGCGTGCCGCGGTTGAGCTCGGCGACGAAGGCGCGCACGGTGGCTTCCGTGGTCTCGCCCGAGAGCACCGCTTCCTGGAAGTCGTAGCGCACGGGCTCGTCGTACTTGTCGCGGTTCTTCTCGAACCAGGCACGCAGCGTCGCCTCGTCCACAGCGGGCCGCCGCAACTGCGTTTCGACGACGTTCAGGGCCTTGAAGATCACACGCTCGCGGATCGAGGTGTCGCCCTGGTCGACACGCAGCGCCAGGCCTTCGCGATAGAGCACCTCGTTGTCCAGCCACACCTGGCGCAGGGCTGCCATTTGTTCGGGCGTCGGGTCTTGCCCGCGCGCGCCCTTGAAGGTCTCGCGGGCTTCCTTGTCGACCTCGGCACTGACGACGATGGTGTTGGGGTCGTCTTCGCGCGCAAGCAGCGCATGGTCGATGCCGAAGAGCAGGGCGCCGAGCAGCATGAAGTGCAGCAGCGGCTCTCTGGTCCAGGCCGGCCAGGGGCGCGAGGGCCGGGTTTCGGTGCCAGCAAGGGCCTCGGGATTCGGGGTCAGGCGGGTGGAGGGCATGGGCTTTGGAATCAGGTCGGTCGGTCAACGGAAGCGGGTGAGCGTTCCCGAGGGCGGGAAGTCCACCAGCAGTTCGGCGCGCATCAGGCCGCCCTGCTCGAACAGCAGGCGTATGGGGTAGGCCCGACCGAGCCCGAGCGGCTGTGTCAGCCCGGTCAGGCGCAGATGGGTGCCGGTTTCGGTCAGGGTCTGCACCTGGCCGCCGGGCAGTGGCAGGTCGATGGGCATGGCGCGGCCGTCCACCACCATCTCGGCGCCTGTGGCAAAGGCGGCTTGCAGGCCGAGCAGCCTGTCGTCCTGCGTGATCTCGTCGAACTTCATGCACACCACCGCGCTGGTGGCGTCATCGGGTGTGGCGCGTGTCCAGGGGTGCGTCACGCGCAAGGTCGGGCCGAAGAATTCGCAGGCGTGCGCGGGCAGGGCGGCCCAACCGCAGGCCGCGGCTGCGCCGGCCTGCATCAGGCGGCGGCGGGTCAGGGCAGGGTGGTGCATGTCTTGAGGGTTCCAGAGTGCCATCACGTCAAAAGGCGCCGCGCATTGCTGCACGGCGCCTGCAGGGCAGGGCCCGTCAGGTTCAGCGTACGGCGACGCGCTTCGCGGTGCTGGCGACCTGGATGTAGATCGGGTTGCTGTAGAACCAGAGGTCCGCCCAGGCCGCGACATCCAGCGCCGAGTACTTGACGCCGTTGACGACCGGCAGGTGCGTCGGGCAACCGTTGATGCTGTTGCCGGTGTAAGGCTTGCGGCCGCCGACCGGGGGCACCGTGGTGCCGACCGTCGGGCACGGGATGCGCAGCTTGCTTTCATCCGACGAGTTCGTGTACAGGTCGGACAGCGGGTTGCCGTTGGCGTCGGTCTCGAAGGGCACCGAAGCCGGCAGGTTGGTGCCGCGCAGACGGAAGTACTGCGACTGGTTCGCGGTCACGGTGTAGGTCATCGCCACGGCGGGTGCGCCGCCGACCACCACGGGTGTCCAGTTGCTGCTGTTGAACACGGCGCGGATGGCGGTCGACGTGTTCTTGGCGGCAGGCGGCACCACAGGCTGGCCCGCACGCGGGTCCGGTGCCTGGTAGACGTCGTTGATGGTGGCCGTCGTGCCGTCCAGCCGCAGCCAGTCGGTGTTGGCAGGCCACTGTCCGGCGTAGCCAGGCGTACCCGGCGTTTTCAGACCGGTGACCAGGCCGCCGATCAGGTCGATGTGGTCCAGCACGGGCAGGTTCAGCGGCTGCGTGATGCCCACCTGCAGCAAGGATGGGTTGGGGAAGGTGTACGGCGAATTGCTGGCACCCTGCGGGTCGCGCGCCACGATCGCGACGACGACGTTGCTGCCCGCTGCGACCGTCAGGCGCTCGCCCATCGTGGCGCAGCCGGCGGCGCTGGGGGCCGTGCTGTTGTTGGCTGCGGCCACGGCCAGAGCCTGCACTTGCGCCGCTGACAGGCCGGTGCAGGCGACGAAGGCCAGGCGGTCGATGAGCTGGCCGCTGTCGGTGAAGGTGTTGCCGCTGCGCAGGCCGTCGACGATGTTCTGCGGGTTCAGGCGGTCGCTGCCGTTCTTCACCAGGGTGAAGTTCTTCTGGTACTCGCCGGGCTCGAAGTCCTGCGTGGTGCGGGTGTCGTCGGGGCCGAAGATGCCGCGGTTGTGCCAGTCGCTGCTGGCGAAGAACCAGAAGTTGCGACCTTCGCCCAGCAGGGCGTCCCACACGCCGCCGATCACGGCGCCATAGACGCCCGTGCCGCCGTAGGTGGTGCCGCCGACGCTGTCGGTGAGCACGCCGTTGATGGTCTGGCGGCGCGGCAGGTATTCGCCGCGGTCGGAAGACGCGCCGTGGCCGGGCTGGGTCTCCATGCCGAAGGCGACGGTCGGGCCGGCGTTGTTGAAGTTGCGCAGGTGCTCGACGTTGAAGCCGTTGTTGCCGTTCGGGTTGAACGGGCCGGCACGTTCCAGGTGGGCAGGCACGTAGTAACTGCCGTTCGGGTGGTTGGCCTGCATCCAGCGCACCGCTTCGGTGGTCTTGATGTGGCCGCGGTCGCCCAGGCCCGTCGATCCGGCAACCAGGCTCGGGATCAGCTTCTGCCCAGGGACGCTCCAGAATGCTGTCGCCGCC
>JANMMD010000246.1:0-28018 GCA_031372905.1 Betaproteobacteria bacterium | reverse complement strand
CTCACCGCGCGCGAAGAAGGCACCGGCGAAACGCGGGAAGGCCGCGCGCGCCAGCGATGCGTCGCCGCTGAGCGCCATCCAGGCCTCGCGCAAGCCCGCCGGCAAGGTGCCGCCGTGCAGCACGCCGAGCGCCACGACGCGCTGCTTGCCACTGGCGATGATCGACTGAGCCACCCGCGCTATCGGCTCGGCCGAGTCACGCAGGGTGACATGCGGAAAGGAGGCCCAGCCTCCGGCCAGCAATGCCGCCCGAACGGCCGCATCGCCACCGGCATGGCGTCGGACGGCATCCAGCGCCGCCTGGCGGCCCCAGGCTAGGGCCAGTTCATCCGCGTAGAAACGTTTCCAGTCCATGCGCATGAAGTCTGGCACAAGGGCCCCTGCGAGGGCACACGTGAAGGCTGATGCAAGTGCAGACGCAAGTGCAGCAGGCTGCGCGCGCGTGACCCGCGCATGAACAACTGCGCGGCCGCGGCGCCCTTGCCGCCGCGGGCCGGCGTTGAAGTGACCCACAATGCAAGGCACACCGTGCAGGAACTCCACCCATGAACCGTCCTCTGCTAGCTCCGTCATGCGCCGTTCTGCTGGCCCTCGTTTGCGCCACTGCCACGCCGTCTTGGGCGGCGCCGGGCGACAAGCCCGTGGCACCCCTGCCCGCCGGCAAGGCGGTCGATGACAAATCGCGCACCCGCAATGCCTCGCTGCCGGCCAAGGGCTTGTTCGTCAAGGACCAGCTCAGCGAGTCCACCAAGGCCAAGCTGACCGAGCTGATCCTGGGCTCCATTGGCATGCGCATCGAGTTGGCGCTGCTGGTACCCACCGGCAACTGGAAGATCGACGGCGCGGGGAAGAGCGACCGCGACCTGACGGAAGCGCGCCTGCAAGCGCTGCGGCGCTTCCTCACCGACCGCGGCATCGACCCGAAGAAGATCATCGTCGAGAGCCGCATCGACCCCAAGATCAAGACGCCCCGCCTCGACGTGCAGCTGATCGTCACGCCCGCGCCCACGAACGACTGACAGGACTGTAGGGCGCGCCGCGCTGCGGCCGGCGCCCCTTATCCCGGGTTCACGGCGCTGGCGTGCGCCCTGCCTGGGTGTACAAATCGGCCGCAGGCACGATGCGCCCATGCAGCGGCAAGATGCGCTTGGGCGCGAGACCCAGGCGCTCGAGGTTTTGCACGAGGTTCACGTGGTTCGCGTTCGGCACGGCAGGTGGCGGTGCATCGGGCGCACCGGGCGTGAAAGCATCGGCCTCGATCAACAGCTGCTCACGCGGCAACCACACGACCAGCAGGCCGCGTGCGTGGATGCTGCCCTGCAGTTCATGGATCTCGATGATGCGGTCGCCGCCGCCCAGCACCGCCTTGCCGTCGACCGCCACGAAAACCGCCTTGCTGGCCGGCGCCGCCACGGCGTCCGGCGCCAGGGTCTGCGGCCGCGAGAACGCGGCTTCGAAGTAGGGCTTGGCCAGCGCACTGGTGAAGACGGTGGCGCCGCTGGCAGCGGCAAAGCGCAGCCCGCCCGCATGGTCGAAATGGTGGTGCGTGTTGATGACGGTCAACGCCTGCTTGCCCGGCACCAGCTGGTTGGCCGCGTCCAGCACCGCGCGCGCGCGGCCGGCGTCCAGCGGCGCCTCGACCAGCACGATCTGCGTGGCTGTCTCGATGGCCACGCTGTTGTGCGTGCCGCCCGCGAAGAACCACACGCCCTCGGCCACCTTCTCGATGCCGACCGTCGGCACGGCTGCGCGCACGTTCTCGGGCACGGTGATTTCCACCGGCTCGTTGGCAGCCACGGCTGTGACCTGCAGATCGAGCGCTTCGAAGCCTCCCTGCTTCTGCACGATGCGCGCCGGCATCATCAGTCCGGCCTGCGGCCGGTAGCCCGTGAACTGGGTGAGCACGGGCATGTCGCCCAGCACGGGCTGCGCCACGGTGGATTCAATGCTCGAGATCAGCCCCGAGTCTTCAAACACCAGCGTGGCGCTGAACTGCCCTGGCAGCGTGAAGCTCAAGGTGTCCCAACGGCGCAGAAAATCGCGCCGCACCTCAGCGCGTGCGCCCAGCCTGGCCGCGGCCTTGACGGCGCCTTGCGGCGTGGCCGTCCACAGGTCGTGCAGGCGCATGGCCAGCGCGGCGGGGGCGGACACGGTATCGACGCCGGCCAGGTTCCAGGCATAGACATCGCTGGCCAGCACCACGCCACGCGCCTCGCCGCCGCCCAGCAAGGGCACCGCGCCGCCACCCAGCGGCTCACTGCGGCTGCGGATGAACTCCTCGCGGAAGCTCGCGGTCTCGAAGTTCAGCGACCGCGACAGCGCTGTCAGCTGCAGGCCCGGCCAGGGCATGTCGGGGGCATGGGCCTGCCCCACGCTGGCGCCCGTGCCGCGCCCGGTGACAGTCAAGGTCTTCAGCGCGGCGCTGCCCATGGCCGCCTCGGCGCGCGCAATCAAGGCCGCCGTCTGCGCCTGCGGCGTCAGGGTCGTGCAGCCCGCCATGCCCAGCACGCACGCCGTCAGGGCCGCTTGAACAGGCCAGCGACGGCTCTGCATGATCGGAAGGCTGCGCTCGCTCATGGCTGGGGTGCCGCTTGCAGTTCCTGCACCAGCCGACGTGCGCCGTAGACCTTGTCCAGCGCTTCGATGAGCACCGCCGAGTGCACGGCCACCGTGCGGTTGAGCGCGCCATCGAAGCCGTAATCGCCCCCCAGCGAATGGATGTTGCCGTCGAACACCAGGCCGATGACCTGCCCCTTCTGGTTGACCACCGGCGAGCCCGAATTGCCGCCGATGATGTCGTTGTCGGTGATGAAGTTCATCGGCACATCCAGCTGCAGCCGCGGCTTGGCCTTCAGCCAGGTGGGCGGCAGCGCGAAGGGGTCGGCCCCGGTGTGGCGCGCGTAAGCGCCGGCGATGGTGGTGAAGGGCGCCACCGGCTTGCCGCCTTCGACATAGCCCTTGACCGTGCCGTAGGACAAGCGCAGCGTGAAAGTGGCATCGGGGTACGTGCTGTCGCCTTCGACGGCAAAACGTGCGCGCGCCAGCAGTTCCTGCTGCTGGTTCATCGGGCCTTCGATCTCGGTCTCAAAGCGCTTGCGGATGGCGCGCGCAGCCGGGTCGATGGCGCGGGCCAGCACGATCATCGGGTCTCGAGATGCGGCGATGGCCTTCTGGCCGCCGTCGAACAAGGCCTTGCGGACGCCGCCCGTGGCGTTGCCGTTCTTGTCGGTGCGCAGATCTTTCAGCTTGCTGCCCTTCACGGCTGCGGTGGCCACCTGCAGCGGGCTGCGCTGCCCCAGCATCTGTCGGATGACAGGGTGGTCGGGGCCCAGGTCTTCACGCATGCGGGTCAGCGACCAGGCCAGCGTCGCGATCTCGAACTCGTCGTAGATGGGCTGGTTCGACAGCAAGCCTTGCTTGAATTGCGGCAGGCGCGCGTCGGCAAACTCCTTCAAGCGCTCACCGTTGGGTTTGCCCACCTCGTCGCCGTAGCGCACGAGCTGGCGGGCGATGCGAAACAGGTCGGACATCGGGCCCATTTCGAGGGCCATGAACTCCGTGCGCAGGCCCTGCCCTTGCCGCACCAGTTCGGCGATGCGGGCCCACACCGGGCCGTATTCACGTTGCAGCTCGGGCTTGGCGGCGACCTTGTCGCGCAGGCTCTGCTCCTGCGCCGCCAGCTGGGCGTAGAAGGCCTTGTCGGCCAGCGCCTGGTGCTGGCCCTTCATGCTCTTGAGCCAGTTCTCGAAACCGAACAGCGTGTCGGCGGAGTGGCGCTTCTGCTCGCCGCCGCGGTATTGGTAGGCGGTGAGATAACCGCGCAGCTCGGCGGCGTAGCTCATGTTCCGGGGCAGGCGGACATCGCGTTCGTCGTCGATCTGCGCCATCGTCTTGGTGCGCGACGTGCCGCCCGGGTTGCCCGACACGAAACTGAGGTCGCCTTCCTTGAGCTGTCCGTCCGACCACGCCAGGTGGTGGGGCATGGCCATGGGCTTGCCGTCGGCGCCGTAGATGCGCAAGAAGCTCACGTCCAGGTCGTAGCGCGGGAACATGAAGTTGTCGGGGTCGCCGCCGAAGAAGGCAATGGCGTCTTCAGGCGCAAACACCAGCCGGACGTCCTGGAAGCGCTTGTAGCGGTAGAGGTCGTAACGGCCACCGCGGTAAAGGCTGATGACTTCGCAGCGGAACTCGTCGGACGTGGCGCACTGCTTCTCGACGTCGGCCATGGCGGCCTTCTGCACATCGGCGAAGCGGTCTGCGGCCACCTTCGCCGTGGCCTGCTGCACTTGCGCCGTGACATTGCTGATGTCGACCAGCTGGTTGAGCTCCATGCCGGGGCAACGCGCTTCGTCCTGCGGGCGCTTGGCGAAGAAGCCGTCGCGGTTGTAGTCCTTCTTGGCCAATCCCGACAGGTTCTCGATGCAGCCGCGGGCGCAGTGGTGGTTGGTCATCACCAGGCCGGCCGGCGACACCACCGAGGCCGAACAACCGCCAGCGATGCGCACCGATGCCAGCCGCAGGTGGTCGAGCCACGCCGCCGTGGGTGCGAAGCCGTACTTCTGCTGCACCTTGTCGGCCGGGAAATTGTTGAAGGTCCACATGCCTTCGTCGGCAAATGCCATGCTGCCGCTCAGGGCCAAGGCCGCAAGCACCGCGCGGTGGAAGATGTTCATGCCGTGCTCCCTGGAGGCAGAAAGAGTTCGTTCCAGTGTAGGCAAGTTCGGCGGCATGGCCCGGCCCGAGTTGCCGGTCCGCACACATTCATCAGCCTGCGGGCGGGATGCCACCACCACCGGCGGGCGCTTGTAGGATGGACGCGTCGCCGAAGAACCACCCACGAGGACCCGCTTTGAAACTCGCCACCTGGAACGTCAATTCCCTGGCCGTGCGCCTGCCACAGTTGCTGGACTGGCTGCAGGCGCAGGCCGCCACGGCGCCGGTGGATGCGATGGTGCTGCAGGAAACCAAACTCACCGACGACAAGTTTCCGCGCGCCGAGATCGAGGCCGCCGGCTACCGGGTGCACTTCCACGGCCAGAAAACCTACAACGGCGTGGCACTGCTCAGCCGCAGTGAAGCGACCGAACCGGTGAAGAACATCCCCGGCCTGGACGACGCGCAGGCGCGCGTCATCGCCGGCACAGTGGCCAGTGCCCACGGGCCGGTGCGCGTCATCGGCGCCTACTTTCCCAACGGCCAGGCCCCCGACAGCGACAAGTTCGTCTACAAGATGCGCTGGCAAGACGCGCTGCACGACTGGGTGCGGACCGAACTGGCGCAGCACCCACGGCTGGTGCTGATGGGCGATTTCAACGTCGCCCCGGATGACCGCGATGTCTACGATCCGATCGGCTGGATGAACCAGATCCATTGCACGCCCGAAGAGCGCGCACAGTTCCGGCGGCTGCTGGCGCTCGGTCTGGCGGATGCGTTCCGCCTCTTCGAGCAGCCTGTGAAGAGCTGGAGCTGGTGGGACTACCGCAACCTGGCCTTCCGCAAGAACCAGGGGCTGCGCATCGACCACATCCTGGTCAGCGAGGCGTTGAGGCCGCACGTGCAGGCCTGCATCATCGACAAGCCGGTGCGCAAGAACGAACGGCCCAGCGACCACGCACCGGTGGTGGTGACGCTGGCCTGATCAATCCTCCAGGCCCAGCTCCTGGATCTTGCGCGTGATGGTGTTGCGGCCGATGCCCAGGCGCTGTGCGGCTTCGATGCGGCGGCCGCGCGTCAGCGCCAGCGCGGTATGGATCAGGCAGCCTTCGAACTGGCGCGTCAGCGCATCCCACACCTCGGCATCGCCAGCGTCCAGGCGGCGGCGCGCTTCGCGCTCCAGATCACCCAGCCAGCTCGGCGGCGGACCGGCCATGTCGACGGCAGACACTGCCGCGGGTGCGCCAGGGCTGCCGTTCAATGCGAGTGGCGCCGGCTCGGGCTGGGCGGTGGCGAGCACCTGGACGCCCAGCAATTCCGGTGGCAGGTCCTTGGGTTCCACCACCTGCGCGGGCGCCATCACGGTCAGCCAGTGGCACAGGTTTTCCAGCTGGCGCACGTTGCCAGGAAAATCGAACGCCGCCAGGCGCTCCAGTGAGCTTTCGGTGATGCGCTTGGCCTCGACGCCCAGTTCACGCGCGCTTTTGCCGAGGAAGAAGCGCGTCAGCATCGGAATGTCTTCACGGCGCTCGCGCAGTGCCGGCAGGCGCAGGCGAATGACGTTCAGGCGGTGGAAGAGGTCTTCGCGGAACACGCCCTGGCGCACGCGGTCTTCCAGGTTCTGGTGCGTGGCGGCAATCACGCGCACATTGCTCTTCAGCGGCTGGTGGCCGCCCACACGGTAGAACTGGCCGTCGCTCAGCACGCGCAGCAAGCGCGTTTGCAGGTCGAAAGGCATGTCGCCGATCTCGTCGAGAAACAGCGTGCCGCCGTCGGCTTGTTCGAAGCGGCCGCGGCGTGTGGTCTGTGCGCCGGTGAAGGCACCGCGCTCATGGCCGAAGAGTTCGCTCTCCAGCAGGTCTTTCGGAATGGCTGCGGTGTTGATGGCGACAAAAGGCCCCTGCGCACGCGGGCTGTGCTTGTGCAGCGCGCGCGCCACCAGCTCTTTGCCGGTGCCGCTTTCGCCGGTGATCATCACCGTCACGTTGCTCTGGCTCAGCCTGCCGATGGCGCGGAACACGTCCTGCATCGCCGGTGCCTGGCCCAGCATCTCGGGGGCATGCGCAGGCGCGGCTTCGGCCACCTCTTCGCGCAGGCTTTCTTCCACCGCGCGGCGGATGAGGTCGACCGCGGTGTTGACGTCGAAGGGCTTGGGCAGGTACTCGAAAGCGCCGCCCTGAAACGCACTCACCGCGCTGTCCAGGTCGCTGAAGGCCGTCATGATGATGACGGGCAGCCCCGGGTGGCGCGCCTTCACGGTGGTGAGCAGGTCGATGCCGCTGCCGCCGGGCATGCGGATGTCGCTCACCAGCACCTGCGGCGCGTCATCGTCCAGCGCCTTGACCACGTCGCGCGGGTTGCTGAAGGTGCGCACGCTGAACTGCTCGCGCGCCAACGCCTTCTCGAGCACGAATCGTATGGATTGATCGTCGTCGACGACCCAGATGGGTTTCATGCGGGTGGACTGCGCCGCAAGGCGCCCTTCAAGGCAAGGGAATCAGGATCTTGAACACCGTCCGGCCCGGCACACTGTCGCATTCGATCGTGCCCTGATGCTGCTGCACGAAGGTCTGCGCCAGCGTCAGCCCGAGGCCCGATCCGCCCTCGCGCCCGGAAACTAACGGGTGAAAGATACGGTCTCGGATGTCCTCGGGCACGCCCGGCCCGTTGTCCTCGATATGCAATTCCAATGCCAAGCGGAAGCGCTGGCGGCCGAAAGTGGCTTGGCGCGCCACGCGGGTGCGCAAAGCCAGCTGCGCATCACCGCGCGCGATGCGGTCGGCCGGCAACGCTGCGCCATCGGCCAGCCCGCCGGCCCCGCCGCGCAAGGCCTGCGTGGCGTTCTGCGCGATGTTCAATACCGCCTGGATGAGCTGCTCACGGTCGCCGCGGAACTCGGGGATGCTGGTGTCGTAGTCGCGCAGCACCTCCAGCCCGCGCGGGAACTCGGCCAGGATCAGGCTGCGCACACGCTCGCACACCTCGTGGATGTTGACGTCGGCCACCACCTGCGGGCGGCGGTGCGGCGCCAGCAGGCGGTCCACGAGCGCCTGCAGGCGATCCGCCTCGTGGATGATGACCTGGGTGTACTCGGTCAGCTCGCGGCTGGTGACCTCCATCGCGAGCAGCTGGGCCGCGCCGCGGATGCCGCCCAGCGGGTTCTTGATCTCGTGCGCCAGGTTGCGCACCAGCTCCTTGTTCGCCTGCGCCAGGCCGTGCGTGCGCTCCTCGCGGTCGAGCCGGATCTGCTGCTCGATCTCGATCAGCTCGACCAGCACGCGCTCGGGAGACTCGGTCTGGTTGACGATCACATGCACCGGCAGCTCGGCACTGCCGGCGGGTTGGCGGCGCAGATGGGCATCGAAGCGGCTGGTCGCCACCTGGTTGCTGGCCACCAGTTCCAGCGTTTCGGCCAACTGCTGGGGCTCGGCCAGCCAGTCGAGCATGTTGCCCCGCATCAAGGCACGGCGCGACACGCCCAGGATGTTCTCCAGCGCCGAATTGGCCTGCAGGCAGCGGCCGTCGGGCGCCACCAGCACCACCATCGAGGCCAGCTGGTCGAAGGGTTCGAAGCCGGGGTCGGGTTCGCCGTGGGCCTTGGCGCTGGGTAAGCCGCTGGGAGAGGCGCTCACCGCGCCAGCTTTTCCAGTTCGCGCTTCAGCGCCGCGATGTCGCTTTCCTTGCGCTGCAAGGCGGCGCGCATGTCGGCGACACGTTCCTGGTACTTCGCGAAATTGCGCTCGTCCCCGCGGCGCTCGGGCTCGCCGTTGTTGAAATCGCGTTTCATCGCCGCCAGCCGCTCTTCTTCCCGGCGCAGTTCGTCACCCAGGATGCGGCGCGCGTCGCTGTCGCGGGCGCGCTGCTCGGCCGGGTCGACGCGCGCCTCGCCGGGCTTGGCACCGGGGCTGGAGGCCACCGGCGGGGACGGACGCGGCCGCGCGGCCGGCACCACCGTCACCGGTGTGCCTTCGATAGCGCGGCAGTTCTTGTCCTTGGCTTCCTGCGGCGTCATCGCGTCGGTGTAGAGCACCGGCGGGCCCGGGCAGCGGTAGACGGTCTTGTCCTGGGCCGAGGCCAGCCCTGCCGCCAGCGGCAGCAGGGCCAGCACACAAAGTCGGGCGACGCAGGCGGCGGTGGGCGGGGTCAGGGTCATGGCATCGATTGTCTCGCAGCAGGGCGCCAAGAAAAAAGGCGGGCCCCGGGGCCCGCCTTCTCTGCAACGTGGCTTGCGCCCGCTGCGTTTACAGCGAGTAGTACATGTCGAATTCGCAGGGGTGCGTGGCCATGCGGAAACGCGTGACTTCCTGCATCTTCAGCTCGATGTAGGCATCGAGGTAGCTGTCGGTGAAGACGCCGCCCTTGGTCAGGAAGGCGCGGTCCTTGTCCAGGTACTCCAGCGCCTGATCCAGGCTGTGGCAGACGGTCGGGATCTTCGCGTCTTCTTCCGGCGGCAGGTGGTACAGGTCCTTGGTGGCGGGGTCGCCAGGGTGGATCTTGTTTTCCACCCCGTCCAGGCCTGCCATCAGCAGCGCGCTGAAGCCCAGGTAGGGGTTCATCAAGGGATCCGGGAAACGCGCCTCGACGCGACGGCCCTTGGGGCTCGCGACGTAGGGGATGCGGATCGACGCCGAGCGGTTCTTCGCCGAGTAGGCCAGCTTCACCGGCGCCTCGAAGCCCGGCACCAGGCGCTTGTAGCTGTTGGTGCCCGGGTTGGTGATGGCGTTCAGCGCACGGGCGTGTTTGATGATCCCGCCGATGTAGTACAGCGCAAATTCGCTCAGGCCGGCGTAGCCGTCACCGGCGAAGAGGTTGACGCCGTTCTTCCACACGCTCTGGTGCACGTGCATGCCGCTGCCGTTGTCACCGACGATGGGCTTGGGCATGAAGGTGGCTGTCTTGCCGTAGGCATGGGCCACATTCTGGATGACATACTTCTGCAGCTGCGACCAGTCTGCCCGCTGCACCAGCGTGCTGAACTTCGTGCCGAGCTCGTTCTGGCCGGGGCCGGCGACTTCGTGGTGGTGCACTTCGACCGGGATGCCCAGGCTTTCCAGGATCAGGCACATCTCGCTGCGCATGTCCTGGAAGCTGTCGACCGGGGGCACCGGGAAGTAGCCGCCCTTGACGGCCGGGCGGTGGCCCATGTTGCCGCCTTCGAAACTGCTGCCGGTGCTCCACGGCGCTTCTTCGGAGCCGATCTTGAAGCTGCAGCCAGACATGTCGTTGGTCCACTGCACCTGGTCGAAGATGAAGAACTCGGGCTCGGGGCCGAAGTAGGCAGCGTCGCCGATGCCGCTGCTCTTGAGGTAGGCCTCGGCGCGCTTGGCCAGGCTGCGCGGGTCGCGCTCATACGGCTTGCCGTCGGTCGGGTCGAGCACGTCACAGCTGATGATGACGGTGGGCTCTTCGAAGAACGGGTCGATGTTGGCGGTGGCGGGGTCGGGCATCAACAGCATGTCCGAAGCCTCGATGCCCTTCCAGCCAGCGATGGACGAGCCGTCGAAAGCATGGCCGGCGGAGAACTTGTCTTCGTCGAAAGCGGACACGGGCACACTGACGTGCTGCTCCTTGCCGCGGGTGTCGGTGAAGCGGAAGTCAACGAACTTGATTTCGTTGTCCTTCACCATCTTCATCACGTCGGCAACGGTCTTTGCCATTCAAAACTCTCCTAGCGGGGCTCGTGGATAGGTATTCGTGCGGGTGCGGTGCTGGAGAACCGAGGTCTGGCTGGGCCCCAACAAGGCGCAGATGAATTTAGCAGAAAGCATGCCCGCGGCTGCCGGCGGTGCACAGAGGGCGCCTGCGTGCCTCGCGCGGCACCGCCGTCACCGCTGCGCACCAACAACGAGCCACTTTGCGGCGCCTAACGCACCAATTCAGGGCCCAACGACGCGCCAGCCGCGAGCAGCCCCTCGCGCAAGGCGGCATACGCGTCCGCGGGGTCGCCACGCCCTTTCACGCCCAGTTCGATATGCCGGCCGTGGGTGGGGTGGTCGACGCTGGGCAGGCTGAAGACCTTGAACGCCGGGAAGCGCGACTCGATCTCCTCCATCAGCGGCGTCAGCGTGGCTTCCATCGCGCCGTAGACGATGACCGACAGCTCCACCGTGCGCACGCCGCCGTGCAGCGCTGCGTAGCCGGCGTAGTGGGTGTCCAGCACCCACTCCATCATCGGCCAGGCCATCACCGGAAAGCCGGGCACGAAATGCACATGCCCGAGGCTGAATCCGGCGATCTTGTTGTACGGGTTGGGAATGATCTGCGCGCCTTCCGGGAACACGCCCATGTTCAGCCGGTGCAGGTTGTCCGGCCGCTCGGGCTCGAAGGGCTGGCCCTGCTCGGCGGCCACGTCGCGCATGCGCTCCAGGATGAGATCGCGCGCCTGCGGGTGCAGCACCAGGTCGAGCCCGGCCGCTGCGGCCGCGCATTGGCGCGTGTGGTCGTCGGGCGTGGCGCCGATGCCGCCGCAGCTGAAGACGAGGTCACCGCTGGCGAAGGCTGCTTGCAGCGCTTCGGTGATGCGGGGGCGGTCGTCACCGACGTAGCGCGCCCAGCTCAGCGCCAGGCCGCGTGCGGCGAGCAGCTCGATGAGCTTGGCGAGGTGCTTGTCCTGGCGTTTGCCGGAGAGGATTTCGTCGCCGACGATGATGACGCCGATGCTGGTGGGCAGGTTGCTCATGGCGAAAGGGTCTGAAGCAGAGGCGCATCCATCGAAGCGGTGCCGGGCAGGCTGCGCAAGCGCTGCAGTTCGGCCAGCAGGTAGTGCGTGAACCAGCACGCGGCAAAGACGAACACCAAGGTGTACAGCCACACCGAGACCACCGCCAGCACCGGCGCGAGGATCAGCGCCGCAGCGCCTGCCGCCCACACCAGCGACGGCAGGGTTCCCAGGTAGCCGCAGGCCACGCCCATCGCCAGCAGCGGCCAGCGGCGGTGGCGCAGCAGATGTCGGCGTTCGTCAGCGCTGGCATGGCTGGCCAGCGCCTCGTACGCGAACACGCGGCCGGTGAGCCAGCCCCAGATGAGCGGCGGCAGCACCAGCACCAGAGGCGGCACGAACCACAGCGGCACGCTCACCACCAGCGCTGCCAGCGCCGCCACCGTGCAGCACAAGGACCAGGCGAGAGCCTGCCACCAGCCGCAGCCTTGCAGCCTCTGCAGGGCCGGGAAGCGGCGCGCCGCCACCGTGTTCACCACCGCGGGCGTCACCATCACCGCCACCAGCAGCAGCGTGGCCAGCACCACCAGAGGCACCGAGAGGGCGACGACGATCATCGGCGCCATCACCGCACGCAAGCGGTTGGCGCCGATGCGGTCGAGCCAGTCGAGCATCGCGGCCACGAGTTCGGTCTGCTCCAGCGCACTGCGCACCGCCGCGACGGTGCTTTCCCAGTAAGCCCAGCCGAGCAGGCCCACGGCCGCGCCGGCCAGAACCAGCGGCAGCAGCGACCACAGCATCACCCGCGGGTGCAGGCAATAGGCGACGGCGCGCCAGAAGCTGCTGAAGATGGCTTGCACGTGCTGCCTCAGCCGGCTTGGCCGCTCAGCCGCGGCCAGCCAGGCGCTGCAGGCCGCGCCACTGCTGGGCCCAGAAGCCGCGCCCGTAATCGCGGCCCTGCAGTTGGTCACGCAGGCCGGTCGGCGCAGTGCCTTCGCTGCCGCCCTCAAACCGGGCGGTGCGGAAAATCATGTCCCACACCGGAAACAGCACCGCAAAGTTGTGGCCGCCGGCCGGTGCCAGGTCGTGCTCGGCGCCCATGGCATGGTGGTCGCGGTGGAAACGCGGGCTCACCAGCACGCGGCTGAGCACAGGGCCGAAATCCAGGCGCACGTTGGCGTGGGCCAGGCTTTCCAGCAACTGCGAAATCGCCACCAGCGCCACGAACTGCCCCGGTGCGACGCCGATCAACAGCGCCACGACAACGAAGACACTGTCGCGCAGCACGTCGTCGAGCAGGTGGTTGCGGTTGTCCGACCACATCGTCATCTGGCGCTGGCTGTGGTGCAGCGCATGCAGCTGCCACCACCAGCCATAACGGTGCTGCGCGCGGTGCAGCACGTAATCCACCGCGTCGAAGACCACCAGGTACAGCAGGAAGCTCACCCAGGCGATGTCGGTGACGCCGGGCCAGGCCTGGTCGAGCTGCAAGGCCGGCATGCCGGCCACGCGCAGCCAGCCGAAAGCGTCGGTCCACAGTGGCTCGATGGTGAAGAACAGCGCCACGCGGAAGAGGCCCAGGCGGTGCACCAGCGTGTACAGCACGTCCACCCGCACGGCCGCGCGATCGGTGACCGCCTCCACCGGCCGCCAGCGCTCCAGCGCCGCGAACAGCGTCAGCATCACGGCGATCTGCAGCAAACCCACCAGCAGCCAGCCGGTGGCGTGGTAGCCGTCTTCCAGCAGGTTGCCCTGGCCCAGGCCGAAGAGCAGTGGCTGCACGGCGCGCTCGAACAGCCATTGCTGTGCGGTGCCGAAGAGCTCGATCAGGGTGTCCATCGATGCGCTCGAGCCTCAGCGCGGCGTGTTCGCCGCTGCGCGGTACTGCGGGTGTTCACGCAGCGTCGCAAAACACAGGCCCCGCGCCTTCAGGCCCGTGATCAGCGGCTCCAGCACCGCCGGCGCCCAGGGGTCTTGCCGCGACCAGATGCCCAGGTGGGCCACCAGCACGTCACCTTCTCGGATGTCGCGCAAGGCACGCTGCAACAGCGCGGCATTCGGGTGCTTGTCGCTGGGCAGTTCGTCGCCCAGAAAACCGGCCGGCGCCCAGCCCACATGCGCCCAGCCGCAGGCCGCCGCCGCCTGCAGCAGGGCCGGCGAGGTCTTGCCGCCGGGCGCGCGGAAGATGGCGCTCATGCGCTGGCCCGTCATGGCTGCGAAACGCTGTGCCGGCTTCTCGAGCTCGTCGCAGTAGGCCTGCGCGCTGAGCGTGCGCACCTGCCCGGCCTGCGCGCCCTGCGAAGGCTTCAGGCGCAGACTGCTTGCCACGCCAGGCACGCCCGGCACATCGGCCAGCCAGCTGTCGTGGTCCCAGGTGTGCGAGCCGAAGGCGTGGCCCTCGGCGGCGCGTTCGCGCCACCACGGCGCCCAGTGGTCGTCCAGGGTGCTGCCGCCAGTCAGGGTCTTCTCGTTGGCCAGGAAGAAGGTGGCTTTCACCTCATGGCGCTTCAGCACCTCGGCCACCAGCGGCGCCACGCCCATGTGGCCAGTGTCGAAGCTCAGATAGACCGGCCGTGTGCAGGCCGCCGCCCCGGCCGTGCCGGCAACGAGGGCGGTGGACGCAACCAGCAGCAAAGCCGCCCAGCGACGGCCTTTGCCAGCGCCGCTACTGCCTGGGCGCATGGTCCAAGGTCCACACCCCGTGCGGCGAGCGCCCGACCTTCACCTGCCGCACGACCTGCTTGGTCTCGATGTCAATGAAGCTCAGTTTGCGTGCCCAGCGCGAGCTCACCATCAGCGTGCGGTTGTCGGGCAGCATCTCCATGCAGTCGGGGCCGCCGGGCGCGGGGTACTCGGCCACCACGGTGAGTGTCTGCAGGTCGATCAGGCTGATGGTGTCGGCAACGCGGTTGCTGACGAAGACATGGCGCTTGTCGCCGCGCGCGCGGAAGGCGTGCGCGCCCTTGCCCGTGGGGATGCGCTTGATCAGTTTGGGCTGCGGCCCGCTCACGTCGTAAGCCTCGACGACGCTGTCGCCCGTCAGCCCGACCAGCAAGGTGCGGTCGTCGGGGCTGAGGAACAGATCGGCGGGCATGCGGCCGATGCTGATCTTCCAGCGCACCGCCTGCGTCTGCAGGTCGATGGCCAGCAGTTCATCGCTGTCCTGCAGCGACGCGTAAACGGTCTTGCTCTTGCTGTCGATGTTGAGATGGCTGGGGGTGCGTGGCGCTTCGATGCGTTTCACCAACTGCAGCGGCTTCGCGGCATCGGCACCCAGCCAGCGGTAGATGTCGACGTGGTTCAGGCGGTTGGCTGCGGTCACGAACCACTTCATGTCGGGCGAAAAGCGCAAATGGTAGGGGTCGAGGATGCCGGGCACCGTGCGCAGCAGGTTGCCGCTGGTGGGGTCGATGAAGCTCAGCGTGTTGCCGGTGGCGTTGGCCACGATCAGCGTCTTCTCGTCCGGCGCCAGGTATAGGTGGTGCGGCTCCTTGCCGGTGGGCACGCGCTTGATCAGCGTGAAGGTCGTGGCGTCGATGACGCTGACGTCGGCGTCTTGCGAGTTCAGCACGAAGATCGGCCGCGGCGCGGGGCTGGCCGCCGTGGTGGCCGCCGTGGTGGCCGCAGCCCCGGCGCCCACCGTGGCACAGGCCAGCAGCAGCGCCAACCCGTATCTGCGGGTAACAGCGGTGATCGCAATGCTCGGGATGCAGGCAAGCACGCGCTGGAAGCTCACTCGCTGATTCTTCACTCGCTGGTTCTTCACTCGTTGTCACCGCCGAGGATGCCGCCCAGCAAGCCGCCGCCCACCAGCCCACCGAGCGCGCTCTCTTCACGCCGGCCACCGCCGGCCTGCGGTGCCGCCGCGAACACGCGCGAGGCCAGGCGGCTGAAGGGCAGGCTCTGCAGCCAGATCGTGCCCGGCCCGGTGAGCTTGGCGAAGAACAGGCCTTCGCCGCCAAACATCGCGGTCTTGATCTTGCCGACGTACTGGATCTCGAAATCGACATTCGGCGTGTAGGCCACCACGCAGCCGGTGTCCACCAGCAGTGTCTGACCCGCGTGCAACTCGCGCCGCACCACGGTGCCGCCGGCATGCACGAAGGCCAGGCCGTCACCTTCCAGCTTCTGCATGATGAAACCTTCGCCACCGAAGAAGCCGGCGCCCAGCTTGCACTGCAAGGCGATGCCCAGCGACACACCGCGCGCGGCACAGAGGAAGGCGTCTTTCTGGCAGATGAGCATGCCGCCGAGCTGGCGCAGGTCCATCGGCAGGATCTTGCCCGGGTAGGGCGCGCCGAAGGCCACGCGCTGCTTGCCGGAGGTCGCGTTGGTGTAGACGGTCGTGAAGAGGGATTCACCGGTCACCAGGCGCTTGCCGGCGCCGAGCAGCTTGCCGAAGAGGCCGCCGCTCTGCGCGCTGCCATCGCCGAACACGGTGTCCATGGTGATGCCGGCGTCCATGAAGAACATGCTGCCGGCTTCGCCGACGGCGGCCTCGCCCGGGTCGAGCTCGACCTCGACGAACTGCATCTCGGCGCCCTTGATCTCGTAGTCGACCACATCCATGCCCATGCCAGCTGCTCCTCGTTCCAGACCTGACCCAGGATGGTAACCAAGGGGCTGCACACCCGTAGCAATGCGTTGCAATGCGAGGCCACCCGGGGAGCACTGCAGCACGGGAGCTGCCCACAATCGCTGCCATGCCGGCGTCCACCGACCTTTTGCTGTTCGCCACCGTGGCCCAGGCCGCCGCTGCGGCGTCCTTGACGGGCTTCGGGCTGCGGCGTGACCGCCACCCGGGCTGGGGCTGGTGGCTGGCGGCCATGTGGCTCACCACGCTGGGGGCGGCGCTGGCCGCCCTGGCACCGGGTGCCTGGGGCCAGGTGCTGGCGCCACCGCTGCTGCTGCAGTGGCCGCTGGTCACGCTGATGGGCCTGCGGCGCTTCAATGCACGCAGGCGCTGGCCCAGCCGTGCATGGGTCGACGCCACGCTGCTGACGGTGACCAGCGGGGTGGCACTCGGCGCCGGGCTGTGGCTGCCGCCCGCGGGCGCAACTGGCGCCACCTGGGCCGTGGTGGCCTGCGGGCTGGCGGTGCACCTGTACGCCGCAGCGGTGATGTTCAACGGGCCGGCCGGGGGCGACGCCGCGCCCGTGAACTTTCTCGGTGCCACGGTGGCGCTGCTGGCCTTTGCGCCGGGGCTGGCGGTGCTGTCGGTCGATTTCACGGCCACCGGCCCGCTGGCGCCTGGCTCGGTGCATGTGGCCCAGATGGCACACACGGCGCGCGTGCTCGCCGCCACCCTCGGGGCCATCGTGCTGGCCTTCGTCGCGTTGACTTTGTGGTTCGAACGCACCGAGCGCCAGCTGCGTGAATCGCGCCGCCGGCTGCGCCTGCTGGCCAACCTGGACGCGCTGACCCAGGTGCCGAACCGTCGCCGATTTGCCGAACTGGCCGGCCACGCCTTGCGCGCCGACCCGCCCGGCAGCGCGGTGCTGCTGCTCTTCGACATCGACCACTTCAAGCAGATCAACGACCGCCTGGGCCACCCCGCCGGCGATCGCGCGCTGTGCCTGGTGGCCGGCAGCGTGCTGGAACACCTGCGCACGAATGACGCCGCCGGCCGCCACGGGGGCGACGAGTTCGTGCTGCTGTTGCGCCGCACCACCACCGACCGCGCCATGAGCGTGGCCGCACGCATCGTGGCCGAGTTGCAGAAGCGCACGCAGAGCACGCCGCTGCCGCCGATGAGCCTGAGCTTCGGCATGGTGCAGCTGCGCGCTGGCGAAGATGTGGATGCCGCACTGCGCCGCGCCGACCAGGCCTTGTACGAGGCCAAGCGCCAGGGCCGCTCACGCGCAGTGGCCGCGTCGGGCGATGAAAGCCAGCCGGTCTTCAGCGAAAGCAAGCGCCTGGGCCTCTTGCCCGCCTGACCCCCCCGCGGCAGCGCGGCGCAACGCACTGCGGATAATCCGCAGCGATGTTCTCTGCCATCCTCGCCATCAGCCTGGGCGCCGCTCTCGGCGCGCTGTCACGCTGGGGCTTGAGCGTCGGGCTCAACCACGCCTTTCCGTCGCTACCGCCGGGCACGCTGCTGGCCAACTTGATGGGCGGCTATTTGGTCGGGCTGGCGGTGGCGCTGTTTGCGCTGCGGCCCGAGTTGCCGGCGGAATGGCGGCTGTTCGTCATCACCGGATTCCTGGGCGGCCTGACCACCTTTTCCACCTTCAGCGCCGAAGTCGTGCAGGCGCTGCAGGCCGGGCGCACGGGCTGGGCGCTTGCCACGGTGGCGACGCACGTGCTGGGCTCGCTGGCATTGACCCTGGCGGGGCTGGCCACACCGGCGTTGTTTAGGCAGTGACGTCCAGAGCGCGCACCTAGAATCGTGGGCTGCTTTCCAGCCCTGTTTCCATCCTGCATCGCCCGCGAAAGAGCGCCCATGACACCTGCAGAAATCCTGGCCCAGTACGGCCCCCGCGAGGCCATGGAATACGACGTGGTGGTGGTCGGCGGCGGCCCTGCCGGCCTGGCCACCGCCATCCGCCTGAAGCAGCTGAACGCCGAGATCTCGGTGGTGGTGCTGGAAAAGGGCAGCGAGCCCGGCGCGCACACGCTCTCGGGCGCGGTGATGGACCCCCGCGCGATGAACGAACTCTTCCCCGACTGGAAGGAGCGCGGCGCGCCGTTGAACCAGCCCGTCACCAGCGACGAGGTGCTGTTTCTCGGCGAGACGCAGGCCACGTCCACGCCGAACTGGTTGCTGCCGGCGTGCTTTCACAACGAGGGCATGTTTGTGGTGCGCCTGGGCGCGGTGACGAAATGGCTGGGTGAACAGGCCGAGTCCATCGGCGTGGAGATCTTCCCCGGCTTCACCGCCGCCGAGGTGCTGTACGACGACCAGGGCGCGGTGCGCGGCGTGGCCACCGGCAACCTGGGCGTGGGCAAGGACGGCGAACCCACCGAAAACTTCCAGCTCGGCATGGAACTCGTGGCCAAGTACACGGTGTTCGCCGAGGGTGCACGCGGGCACCTGGGTCGCCAGCTCATCGCGCACTTCGCGCTCGACGAGGGCAAGGACCCGCAGAGCTACGCTTTAGGCGTCAAGGAACTGTGGGAAATCGACCCCGCCAAAGCCAGGCCCGGCCATGTCGTGCACACCGCCGGCTGGCCGATGGACGAGCACACCTACGGCGGCGGCTTTCTCTACCACCTCGACGACAACAAGGTCACCTTGGGCTTCGTCACCGGCCTGGACTACCAGAACCCCTGGATCAGCCCTTTCGAAGAGATGCAGCGCTGGAAGCTACACCCGGCCATCCGCCAGCACCTGGAGGGCGGCAAGCGCATCGGCTACGGCGCGCGCGCCATCACCGCCGGCGGTTTGCTGAGCCTGCCCAAGCTGGTGTTCCCGGGCGGTGCGCTGGTGGGCTGCGAGGCCGGCACGTTGAACGCCGCACGCATCAAGGGCAGCCATGCCGCCATCAAGACCGGCATGCTGGTGGCCGAGGCCATTGCGCCCGCGCTGGCTGCGGGCCGCAGCGCCGATGAACTGGAAGCCTACCCGGCGGCTTTCGAGAAGAGCTGGCTGTTTGAGGAGCTGAACACCAGCCGCAACTTCAAGCAGTGGTTCAAGCAGGGCAACACCGTGGGCACGGTGATGACGGGCATCGAGCAATGGCTGCTGCCCAAGCTGGGCATCAAGAGCCCGCCGTGGACCATCCACCGCAAGGCCGGCGACCACACGCGCCTGCACGCCGCAGGCCAGGTGGCGCCCATCAAGTACCCCAAGCCCGACAACGTGCTGACCTTCGACCGCCTGAGCTCGGTGTTCATCAGCAACACCAACCACGAAGAGAACCAGCCCGCGCACCTGACGCTGAAGGACGCCGGCGTGCCGGTGGCCATCAACCTGGCGAAGTACGCCGGCCCCGAGGCGCGCTATTGCCCGGCGGGCGTCTACGAGTACGTGAAGAACGCCGACCAGTCAGACCGCCTGCAGATCAACGCGCAGAACTGCGTGCACTGCAAGACCTGCGACATCAAGGACCCGACGCAGAACATCGTCTGGGTCACACCCGAGGGCGGTGGCGGGCCCAACTACGCCGGCATGTGACGGCGCTGTGGTGATCGTGCGTCGGTGACTGGGCCCCTCGGCTGACGGCCCACGATGGCCGGGCTGCCCCGTCCTTCCTTTCGCCAGCTGTTGCTGGTGGCTTTTCTTCTGATGGCCACGCTGCTGGGTGGCGTGGCCCTGCGCGGCCAATTGACACTGGAAAGCCTGCTGCAGCGCAGCCGCGCCGGCGCCGAACGCACGCTGCAGCTGAACGGCCACGCCGAGCGCCTGGGCGAAACCACGCTGACGATGGAGCGCGCCGCGCGCCAGTACCTGGTGCTGGGCGACAACACACTGCGCCAGACCTACGAACGCGCGGCCGCCGAGGCCGCCGCGCACGTGCAGGCGCTGGCCGATGAAGCCGTGGCGCCGGCCGCTACCGCAGCCTGGCTGGCGCAGCGCGCCCAGATCGACCGCGAACTGCGCGAGCCTGAACTCGCCGCCGGCATGCGCGACCGCGCGCTGGCCGCGGCCTTCCGCACGCTGGGCGAGTTGCAGCAGACCATGAGCGAGCAGCTGCGCGGCGTCACCGAAAGCCGCAACGCCGCGTTGCAGACAGAACTGGAGGCCGGCCGCCTGGCGCTGGGCCGGCTGGTGGCCGGTGCAGTGGCGGGCGCGGTGGTGCTGGCGCTGGCGCTGGCGCTGTGGCTGGCGCGGCCGCTGCGGCGCGTGGAGACCGCCATCCTGGCGCTGGGCGAGAACCGGCTCGATGCGCGCATCGACATCCGCGGCCCCGCCGACGTGCGCCAGATCGGCCGCCGGCTCGACTGGCTGCGCCAGCGCCTGGCCGGCATCGACGCCGACAAGGCGCGTTTCCTGCGCCATGTCTCGCACGAACTCAAGACGCCGCTGGCCGCGCTGCGCGAAGGCGTGGCCCTGCTGCAGGACGGCGTGGCCGGGCCGCTGTCGGACAACCAGCGCGAGGTAGCGCGCATCCTGCACGACAACACCGCCACGCTGCAACGGCGCATCGAAGACCTGCTGCAGTTCAACGCCACCGCCTTTGCCGCGCAGCGACTGGTGCGCAAGCCCACCGAGATGGGCACGCTGGTGGCTGGCCTGATCGAGGAACAACAGCTGCAGTGGCGCGCCCGCGGCGTGCAGGTGCAGCTGCGTTGCCTGCCGGAAGGCGGGCCCGAGGGTGGGCCCATCACCGCCGATGTCGACGCCGCGCTGTTGGGCAGCGCCATCGCCAACCTGTTGTCCAACGCCATTCGCTACAGCCCGCCAGGAACTACCATCGCGATGACGCTGTCGCAACAGGGTGATGGCCTGTACATCGATGTGCGCGACCAGGGCCCCGGCATACCGCCGGCCGAACGCGAGCGCATCTTCGAGCCCTTTTTCCGCGGCCAGCATCAGCCCGCCGACGGCCTGCCGGGCACCGGCATCGGCCTGTCCATCGTGGCCGAGGCCGTGGCAGCGCACGGTGGGCGGGTGCGGCTTGTGGCAGAAGACAGCCTGAACACTTCAGCGCCCGGCTCGCCCGGCGCCCACTTCCGCATCGAACTGCCCCATGCCCTTGCCGATTGACCTGCGCCAGATGTCGCACCCTGCCCTGCGTGGGAGCCAGCGGTTCGCGCGGCTGGCTGCGCTGTTGACGTTGCTAACGGCCACGCTGGCAGGCTCACTCGCCGGCTGCGTCACGCCGCCCGCGCCACCCGCGCCGGCGCCTGCGGCCACGCCTCTGCCGCCACCGCCGCCCGTGGCCGCGCCCGTGCCACCGCACCCCGCACCACCGCCAACGCCTGACCCCGCGGCCGTGGCCGATGCCGCCGCGCGCCGCTTGCTGGCCTTCCATGAGCGGCTGCGCGATGGCGGGCCGCTCGACCTGGCGCGTGAGCAGGCACGCATCGGCGAAAGCCCCGACCAGCCCGGCTCGGCACTGGAACTGGCGCTGCTGCTGGCCCAGCGCCAGCAGCCCGGTGACGTGGCGCGCGCGCTCACGCTGCTGGAACCCTTGACGCGGGCCGGCGCGCCCGCGGCCTGGCAGGCGCCCGCACGCCTGCTGCACGCCCGCTTGACCGATCAGCGCAAGCTCGAGGAACAGGTCGAGCGGCAGGCCACACAACTGCGCGACCAACAGCGCCGGCTGGAACAGCTGGCGGCGCAGCTGGAAGCGCTGAAGGCCATCGAGCGCAGCCTCAACAACGTGCGCCCCGCGCCGGCGGCGCCGGCGCCACGTCCCTGAGCGCGGCCAGCCACCACCTGCGCCATGGCCGCCCACGTGCTCATCGTCGATGACGACACCGACCTGCTGCGCCTGCTGGCGATGCGACTGACGGCCGCCGGCTACCGCGTGAGCAGCGCTGAATCGGCCGAAGACGCGCTGGCGCAGATCGCGCTGGCGCGGCCCCAGCTCGTCATCAGCGACGTGCAGCTGCCGGGTGCGGATGGTCTGCAGCTCTTCGAGACCATACGCTCGCAGCACGCAGCGCTGCCGGTCATCCTGCTCACGGCGCACGGCAACATTCCTGATGCGGTGGAGGCCACCTCGCGCGGCGTCTACACCTACCTCACCAAACCCTTCGACGGCAAGCAGCTGCTCGAGCAGGTGGCCCACGCGCTGGCCCTGGCCGCGCCGGCGGCTCCGGGCGGTGCCGGCCCCGCCGAGCCCGCGGCCTGGCGCAGTGGCATCGTGAGCCACAGCGCCCGCATGGAAGAAGTGCTGGCCGAAGCGCTGCTGGTGGCCAAGAGCGACGCCAGCGTGTTGATACGCGGCGAAAGCGGCACCGGCAAGGAACTGCTGGCCCAGGCCATCCACCGCGCCAGCCGCCGCGGCGGCGCGCAAAGCGGCAGGCCCTTCGTCGCGGTGAACTGCAGCGCCATCCCCGAGACATTGCTGGAGAGCGAACTCTTCGGCCACGTGAAAGGCGCCTTCACCGGCGCGACGCAGAACCACCGCGGCCTCTTCCAGGCCGCCGATGGCGGCACGCTCTTTCTCGACGAGATCGGCGACATGCCACCGGCGCTGCAGGTCAAGCTGCTGCGCGTGCTGCAGGAGCGCAGCGTGCGGCCCGTCGGCGCGAATCAAACCGTGCCCATCGACGTGCGCATCCTCTCGGCCACGCACCGCGACCTCGACGCGATGCTCGCCGACGGCAGCTTCCGAGAAGACCTGTTCTACCGCTTGAACGTGGTGTCGCTGCAGCTGCCCGCGCTGGCCGAGCGGCGCGAAGACATCCCGCTGCTGGCGCAGCACTTTCTGACCACGCTGGCAGCCCGGCACGACCGGCGCATCCGCGGCTTTGCGCCCGACGCGCTGCGCGCGCTGGCCACCGCGGCATGGCCGGGCAATGTGCGCCAGCTGCACAACGTGGTGGAGCAGGTGTGCGCGCTGGCCACCGCGCCCTTGATCCCGCTGAGCCTGGTGCAGCGCGCCTTGCGCACGCCCGGTGTGCAGGTGCTGAGCTTGGCCGAAGCGCGCCAGCGCTTCGAACGCGACTACCTCGTGGGCCTGCTCAAGCTCACCGACGGCCAGGTAGCCGACGCCGCCCGCCTGGCCGAGCGCAACCGCACCGAGTTCTACCGCTTGCTGCAAAAGCACGGGCTCACGCCCGGGCGCTTCCGCAGCGACGAGGCCGGTGCCGACGGCGGCGACGACGAGCCCAACCCGGGCAATCCGGGGCCTGTCGCCCGCTAGCGACAGCGGCCCTGGCCGCTGCTGGGCCGCTGTTTCCCAGGGGAAACCGGCCCGCGCCGCACCGCGTTCCGCGTCGCAGCGGCCAGGCCTGTCGCCGATCGGCGACGCTTTGGGACTTTTTGGCGTGCAGCCGTGCCGCCGCACAACGCCAAGTTGCTGATTCACAAGGCCCTGGGCCTGGCGGCACGTTGCTTGCCCTTTGCCCACCGAGGGCGCATCGCATGCGCCCGACGGAACGCCGAAAGGAATGACCCGACTTGCCGCTGCCACGCGCCTGCTGAAACTGTTTTGCCTGGCCCTGCTGCTGGGCGGCGCCCCCGTTTTTGCGCAGGCGCCGACGGCTGGTTTTGGCTTCGAAGACGTCGCCGCCATCGCCCGGCGCGCGGCCGCGCAGCCCTACCTGGCCCCCGTGCCGCGCCTGCCGGCGGAGCTGAGGTCGCTGAATTACGACGGCCTGCGCGACATCCGCTACCGGCCCGAGAAAGCCATCTGGCGCGAACAGGGCCTGCCCTTCGAGCTGCAGTTTTTCCACCTCGGCGGCGGCAATGTGCTGCCGGTGCAGATCCACGAAGTGCACGAAGGCCGCGCCCGCCTGCTGGGCTACGACCCCGCCGCCTGGGACTTCGGCCGCCACCGCTTCAACCGCAGCGCCTGGGGCACCGGTGCCGATGCCCTGGGGCATGCCGGCTTTCGCGTGCACCACGCGCTGAACAACCCGGCCTACAAGGACGAGCTGGTGGTCTTCCTGGGCGCGAGCTATTTCCGCGCTTTGGGCAAGGGCCAGCAATACGGCCTTTCGGCGCGCGGCCTGGCCATCGACACGGTGGGCGGCGCTGCCGGCGAGGAATTCCCGCGCTTCAAGGCTTTCTGGATCGAGCGCCCTGCTGCCGATGCAGGCACGCTGACGGTGCACGCGCTGCTCGACAGCCCGCGCGCCACGGGTGCGGTGCGCTTTGTCCTGCAGCCGGGCGATGCGACGGCGGTGGACGTGCGCATGCGCTTGTTCCTGCGTGCAACGCAGCCTGGCGCCACGCCCGTGGCCATGCTCGGCCTGGCACCGCTGACCAGCATGTACCTGCACGGCGAGAACCAGCCGCAGGCCAGCGACTTCCGCCCCGAGGTGCACGACAGCGACGGTCTGCTGGTGGCGGGCCACGCAAGCGCCGACGCCGGCACCGAGTGGCTGTGGCGCCCGCTGGTGAACCCGCGCCAGCCCATCGCCAGCAGCTTCACGCTGCAGCGCCTGGAAGGCTTTGGCCTCATGCAGCGCGACCGGCGTTTTGCCAGCTACGAGGACAGCGAGGCGCACTACGAACGCCGCCCCAGCGCCTGGGTGCAGCCCGTGGGCGACTGGGGCGCGGGCCGCGTCGTGCTGCTGCAGCTGCCCACGCCGGACGAGACCGAAGACAACATCGTCGCCGCGTGGGTGCCGGCCACCCTGCCCGCGCCGGGCCAGCCGCTGGAGCTGGCCTACCGCCTGCACTGGCAGGGAGACCAGCCCACACAGCCGCCCGGTGGCCACACCGTGCAAAGCCGCCGCGGCCGCAGCTGGGCAGCGCCCGCCGCCGGCGAGCTGCAGTTCGTCATCGATTTCGACGGCCCGGCGCTGCGCGCCTTGCCCGCCGGTTCGCAAGTGACGGCTGCAGCGAGCGGCGGCGAAGGTGGCCACATCACCGAAGCCCGCGCCTACCCGCACCCGCAAGGCGGCTGGCGCCTGCAGCTGCGCGCGGTGCGCAGCAACCCGGCACTGCCGCTCGAGCTGCGCGCCTACCTGCAACACGGCCCGCACGCCCTCACCGAAACCTGGGCCGCCCTGATTCCTGCCGACGTCTCTGGCGCTGCCGCCACGGACGAACGCGCCCGCATCCCCCCCGTTCCCGCGCCGGAGACCCGCCGATGAACCCATCCACGTCCTCCACCCCTGCCCGCCCCGCCACCGCCGGCGAGTTGCGCACGCCGCAGCAGCTGGCGCGCGCTGCAAAGCGCCGCTACACCCACGCTGCCGCACCGGCGCTGCAGCGGGGCTCGATGGTGTCCACCCCTTGGCGCGGTTTCTGGGCCAGCCTGGCCGACCACCTGAAAGGCCGCAGCGCGCCGGCCGCCGAGATGCCGGCGCAGGCCTGGCAGACCGCCGCCGCACGCCGGCGCCACGCCTTGCTGATGCTGGTGCTGCTGTGTGCGGCGGGCGCCACGGTGCTGTTGCTGCTGACCCAGCCGGCCGCGGGAGGCGGGGTCCTGCGCGGGCTGCAGGTGAGCCTGTTTGCGCTGCTTTTTGCATGGGTGGCGGCGGGCTGCTTCACCGCGGTGATGGGCTATGTCAGCCTGCGCCGCAAAGGGGCATCCAGCCGCCACGGCCTGCGCTACGGCGACGTGGCGCGCCACGCGATCTCTTCGGACGCACGTACCGCGGTGATCATGCCGATCTGCAACGAAAACGTCGGCACGGTCTTCGCCGGGCTGGCGGCCACGGCCGAATCGCTGGCGGCTGCAGGCGGCGCGCGACTGGTGGAGTTTTACGTGCTGTCGGACACCGCCGATTCCGCCTTGCGCGCCAGCGAACGCCAGGCCTGGGCCGATCTGCGCGAGCGCCTTGCCCCCAGCGGCCTGCGCGTGCACTACCGCTGGCGCGCGCGGCGCACCCAGCGCAAGGCCGGCAACGTGGCCGATTTCTGCCGCCGCTGGGGCCGCCGCCATCGCTACATGGTGGTGCTGGATGCCGACAGCGTGATGAGCGGCGAGGCCATCCTCGGCCTGGTGCGTTTGATGGAAGCCACGCCGCAGGCCGGCATCATCCAGTCCGCCCCCGTCAGCTGCGGCCTGGATACCGTGCACGCCCGCGCGCAGGCGTTTGCCGGCCGCGTGACCGGCCGCCTGTTCAGCGCCGGCATGCAGTACTGGCAGCTGGGTGAATCTCACTACTGGGGCCACAACGCCATCATCCGCATCGCGCCCTTCATGCAGCACTGCGCGCTGGCGCCGCTGCAGGGCCGCGGTGGCTTGTCGGGCCACATCCTCAGCCACGACTTCGTCGAGGCCGCCCTGATGCGCCGCGCCGGCTGGCAGACCTGGCTGGTGCCCGACCTGCCCGGCAGCTGGGAACAGCAGCCGCCGCACCTGCTGGCCGAACTGCAGCGCGACCGCCGCTGGTGCCAGGGCAACCTGCAGAACGCGCGGCTGATCGCCGAGCCAGGCATGCACGGCGTGCACCGCGCGATGTTCTTCACCGGTGCGATGGCCTACCTGTCTGCCCCGCTGTGGCTGGGCTTCGTGGCCTTGGGCCTGGTGCTGTGGTTCACCGACGGCCACAGCCTCATCAGCGCCGCGCAGGTGCTCAGCGGCGGGCCGCTGGCCGCGCTGTGGGCCGCCACGCTGACGCTGCTGATGCTGCCGCGGCTGCTGGGTGTGGCGCTGGTGCTGCGCGAAGGCGAGCAGGCACAGTACGGCGGCGCCGCGGCGCTGCTGGGCAGCGCGCTGCTCGAAGCGCTGATGTCGGTACTGCAGGCGCCCGTGCGCATGGCCGCGCACACCGTCTTCGTGGTGGGCGCGCTCACCGGGCTGCAACTGCAGTGGAAGTCGCCCCCGCGTGAAGCCGAGCGCTTGCGCTGGCGCGATGCCGCACCAGCGCTGCTACCGCTGTCGCTGCTGGCCGGTGCTGCGCTGGCCGCGGCCGCCGTCTTCGGCAAGCACGACGACGCCGGCGCGCTGCTCTGGCTGCTGCCGATGGCGCTGCCCCTGATGGCGGCCTGGCCGGTGGCCGTGTGGGCCGGCCGGCCCGGCCTGGGGCGCGCCTTGCGCCGCGCTGGCCTGTTGCTGACGCCGGAAGAAGTGCTGCCGGCGCCGGCGCTGCGTGATGCCTGGGCCAACGCCGCCTGGGCCAACGCCGCGCCGGCAGGCCAGTCTTACTTCAAGCCCATGCAGTTGGCGTAGAAGGTCACGGGCGCGGGCCAGTCGCTGAAGATGCCCAGCACGCCCACGTCCTGTGCCAGCACGTCGATGACGCGGTAGAGGTCACCCTCGCGCTTGATCGCGCTGTCGAAGGTCTGGAAGTAAAAGCCGTTGTTGCCGTCGGCCAGGATGCCCGAGCGCTCCAGCGTCCAGGTGATGATGTCCAGGCCCGCGGCCTTGGCATCACGCGCGGCCTGCGAGGCCCGCAGGTTGCCGTTGGCGTCGGCGCTGATCAGCGCGAACGTCGGCGGCGCCCAGATGCGGATGCCCTGCTGACGGTAGCTGCGCAGCGTGGCGGCGTTCGGCAGGTCGGCCACGGTGTTGGCGTCGTCCAGGTACACGGCCTGGCGGCCGAACGCCGGTTCCGCACTTACCCAGTACAGCACGTCGTTGATGTCGAAGGACTGCGGCCAGACATCACGCGCCGGAACGCGGGCCTGCTTCAGCTCGTCGATCATCTTCTGCGCGTAGGCCTGCTGCGTGAAGCCGTTGAAGGGCATGGTCACGCTCGGGCTCTTCAGCTCGGGCGTCATCTTCACGCCAAGGCGCTTGAAGAGCTCGATGGCTTCCTTGTGCGTCAGCAGCGTGCCGCTGGTCGGGCCCGAATACAGGTCGGTGCGGAAGCTGGCGGTGCCGGCCAGGTACTCGGCCACCGTGCGCGCGTTGAGGTTGGCCGCGTCCATCTTGCCGCGCAGGGTCTTGAACTCGGCCAGCGTGATTTCGCTGGTGCGGCACTCGGCGCTGGCGGCCGTCAGGCGGTTGCCGTTGGCGTCGAAGGTGGCCGGCGTGAAAGGCTTGATGCAGGTGGCAGCCAGCGGCGTGGCCAGGATGTTGGTGGTGGTGTGCAGGTCGTTCTGCGCAGGGCGGCAGACGAGTTCCTTGTCCTTGGTGAAGGTCACGTCGCACTCCACGATGCCGGCGCCCATGCGCGCGGCGGCCTCGTAGCTTTCCTTCGTGTGCTCGGGGAACTGCAAGGCCGCGCCGCGGTGGCCGATGGAGAAGT
>JANMMD010000235.1:0-27863 GCA_031372905.1 Betaproteobacteria bacterium | reverse complement strand
GTGGCCACCGCAGCGCCGCTGTTCATCTGCCGCGCGCGGCCGCGCTCGCTGGCCAGCACCTGGTCGGCGTGCGGGGCGGCCAGCGTGATGGTGGTGTCGCTGCTACCGCCATCGACGACGATGACCTGGTGCCCCTGCTCGCGCAGCGCGGCCAGGGCCTGCAGCGTGGCGGTGATGCCCGCGGCCTCGTTCAACGCCGGTACGACGATGCTCAGGCGCGGGCGGGACGACGGCGGCGCGGCTTGCATCGAAAAGGCCCTGCGCGTTGCCCCTGCCAGGCGGTGATGCCGCCCGACGGTTCAGCCCGCCAGCGCCCCACCGCAGCTGCTGCCCTGCCCGGCGGTGCAGCCGTAGCAGTGTTCGGCCACGCGGATCGGGCTGCCGCGGCCGTCGGTGGCCTCGCTGCCCAGCAGGTCGCGCAGGTGCGCGGTGTGCAGTTCGCCGATCTGCGCGCGCAGGCCCAGCATCTGGTTGAAGTCGCAGTCGTAGAGCTGGCCTTGCCAATCGACGCTGAGCGTGCTGCGGCACATCACGGTGTCGAGGTTGTGCGCCTGGTAGCTGTTCTTCAGCAACTGCAGATAACTCTGGAAGCTGCCCTTGCTCACCAGCGTGCTGCCGAAGCGCTGGATGGGCATGTTGGTCAGCGCGTAGAGCTGGTTGAAGACGATGCCGAAGTGCGCCATCAGCTCGCGCTTGTAGTCGCTCTGCAGCGCGTCCTGCGGCGGCGGCAGCACCGCACCCTGCGGGTTGTAGACGAGGTTCAGCACCAGGCCCGTGCCCTCCACACCGTAGCCCAGCGCGTTCAGCGCCTGCAGGCCGGCGATGCTGCGGTCGAAGACGCCGTCACCGCGCTGGCGGTCGACATTGACCACCGAATAACAAGGCAGCGAGGCCGTGACCTCCACGCCCTGCGCCGCAAGGAAGTCGGCGAGGTCTTCCTGCCCGGGTTCCGACAGGATGGTGAGGTTGCAGCGGTCGATGACACGCACACCCGCGGCACGTGCGCCGATCACCAGTTCGCGGAAGTGTTCGTTCAGCTCGGGCGCGCCGCCAGTGAGGTCCAGCGTCCGTACGCGGCGCTGGCGCAGCACCTGCAGCACCAGCGCTGCGGTTTCGCCGTCCATCATCTCGGTGCGCTGTGGGCTGGCATTGACATGGCAGTGCAGGCAGCTCTGGTTGCACTTGTAGCCCAGGTTCACCTGCAGCGTTTCAAGCGCGCGGCGGCGCAGCGCCGGAAAGTCGGTGGCGGCCAGCAAAGGCAGGGTGGCGTGCATGGGGCGGGGTTCTCCGGTGTCGGTGGCGCGGCAACCGTTGTCGTCGCCGTGCGCGCCGGCACCTTACATCGGCCGTGTGGCCGCTTGGGTTACCGGGCCTTTGTCTGCGGCGCCGGTGGCAGTGGCGCCTGAGGCAGCCACCCAGGCGCGCACCACCTCGGCCAGCACGTCCAGCGGCACGCTGCCGGTCTTCAGCACCACGTCGTGGAAGGCCTTGATATCGAACTTCGTGCCGAGCTGTGCTTTCGCCTCGTCACGCAGCGCCAGGATGCGCAGCATGCCGATCATGTACGCCGTGGCCTGGCCGGGGTTGGCGACATAGCGCTCGACCTCGGAGGCGCCGATGCCGTACTCGATGGCCTGCTCCCGCGTCCACTGCTTGGTGTGCAGGCCGGTGTCCACCACCAGGCGGCGGGCGCGGAAGAGCTGGCTGTTAAGCGCGCCCAGCAGGCTCTGGGGGTCGCCTTCGTACCAGCCTTCGTCGATGGCCAGGCGCTCGGCGTAGAGCGCCCAGCCTTCGGCGTGCGCGCTGCCGCCGCCGAAGACGCGGCGCTGGCGCCATTTGGGCAGCGTGGTCTGCTCCTGCTGCAAGGCCAGCTGGAAATGGTGGCCGGGCACGGCCTCGTGCACCGCCAGGCTGCGCAGGCCCAGCGTGTTGAAGCCGGGGCCGGGCAGCGGCATCCAGAAGATGCCCGGGCGGCTGCCGTCGGGCGCCGGGGTGGTGTAGTAGGCGCTGCTGACGGCCTCGGTCAAGGCCGGCACGCGCCGCACTTCCACGGGCGCCCGGGGCTGCAGGTTGAAGTAGGCCTGGGCGCGGCGCTCGGCGTCGCGCACGGCCTCGGTGTAGCGCGCCAGCAGGGCCGGGCGCGGGTCGGGCGTGGCGGGTGTGACCTGAGGAGAGGTCTCGTTGCGCAACGCCGTGACGCGCTCGTTCACCGTGCCGTCCTTGCGGCCCAGGCTGCGCAGCACGCGGTCCATCTCGGCTTCGATGCGCGCCACTTCGCGCAGGCCGATGCTGTGGATCTCGTCCGCGCTCATCGCGGTGGTGGTGTTGCTGGCCAGCGCCTGGGCGTAGGCGGCCAGCCCGTTCGGCAGGCGCGAGAGGCCGGCCTCGGGCGTGGTGCGCGGCAGCACCTCGTCCAGCAGCGCGAGCACGCGGCGGTAGGCGGGCAGCACGCGCTCGTCCACCAGCTTGGTGGCGGCGGCGATGGCCTGCTGGCGCTCTTCGGGCTTCAGCCCCGGGATGTTTTCGCTGCGGCGCGCCAGCGCGCTGACGTAGTCGCTCTGCGCGGCCGGCGGCGCCAGCACCGCCAGCACCTGGCCACGCGCACGTTCGGCGATGAAGCGTGGCGGCAACAGGCCGCGCGCCACGGCGGCGCGTGCACGCGTGATGCCTTCGTCCAGGCGCTGGTCCACCTGCGCCAGGCGCTCCAGATAGGCGGCCACGTCGGCCGGCTGGCGCAGCGGGTGCTGCTCGGTCATGAACGACACCAGCCGCACATGCGGGCCGCCCAGCTGGCTGAAGAGGAAGTTGTGGTCCTGGTAGGGCTCGCCCTGCACTTCACGCTGCAGGCTCCAGCGCAGGATGGCGGCGCTGATGCGCTGCTCGGGTGTCAGCTGCGCGACATCGAACTTGTCCAGCCGCGCCAGGCCTTCACGTGCCAGCCTGCCCTGCTGCGCGCGGCGCTCGGGGGTCAGCGGCGTGAGTTGGCGTTCCAGCGCGGCCTGCTCGGCGCCGCTGAAATACTGCGCCTGGGTCGCGCGCTCGGCCGAAAGGCGCACCCAGTCGGCGGCGAAGCTCTCCGACCATTCGACGAAGGCCGCAGCGGGTTTGTTCTGCGCATGCGCGGCCGTGTGCAGCGCGAAGGGCGCGGCCACGGCCAAGGCCAGGGTCAGCCGGAGCAGGAAGCGTCTCGGGGCGAGCAGCATGGAGGGGTCAACAGGGTGTCTCATGGGCGTGGCAGTCTAGAGGCAGTTCGGGCCGCGAGGGCCGCGCGAGGGCCTTGCAGGCGAGATGGGCGGGCCCGGCTTCGTCCAGGCTTTGCCTAGCGTCGAGCGCGAAAAACCATGAACGCTTACCCTTGCGCCCCGGCCGAGAACCCGCAGCTCCCTGAAACCGTGTCTGAAAGCCCCGCATGACCCTGGCCCACAAACTGCGCCAACTGCCCGCCGAGCGCCTGCTCGGCATCCGCCGTGGGCTGGAGAAAGAAAGCCTGCGCTCGCAGCCGGGCGGTGCGCTGGCGCTGACGCCGCACCCGGCGGCCCTCGGCTCGCCGCTGACGCACCCGCACATCACCACCGACTTCAGCGAAAGCCAGCTCGAACTCATCACCGGTGTGCATGCCGGGGTGGAGAGCTGCCTGGACGAGCTGACGCGCGTGCACCAGTTCGTCTACCGCGAGCTGGCCAAGGCCGGCGACGAGCGCCTGTGGGTGGCCAGCATGCCCTGCGGCCTGCCCACCGACGAGACGATTCCGCTCGGGCGCTACGGCAGCAGCAACATCGGCCGCGCGAAGAGCGTCTACAGGATGGGGCTCGGGCATCGGTACGGCCGCCGCATGCAGACCATCAGCGGCATCCACTACAACTGGTCGATGCCGGGCCTGAGCAACGATGAGCATTTCGCGCTCATCCGCAACTTCCGCCGCCACGCCTTTCTGCTGCTGACGCTGTTCGGCGCCAGCCCGGCGGTGTGCCCCACCTTCGTGGAAGACCGCGACCACGGCCTGCAGCGCATGAGCGCGGGCACGCTGTACCACCCCTACGCCACCAGCCTGCGCATGGGGCGCCTGGGCTACCAGAGCGAGGCCCAGGGCAGCCTGGCCGTGAGCTACAACGACCTCGACGGCTATGCCGCCAGCCTGCACGAAGCGCTGACGCGCCCCTACCCGGCCTACGAGAAGATCGGCGTGCGCAACCTCGGCGGCGAGTACAACCAGCTCGCCACCACGCTGCTGCAGATCGAGAACGAGTTCTACGGCACCATCCGCCCCAAGCGCGTCATTCGCAGCGGCGAGCGCCCGCTGCATGCGCTGCGCGAGCGCGGCGTCGAGTACATCGAGGTGCGCTGCATGGACCTCGACCCGTTCGAGCCGGTGGGCATCAACGCGCAGACACTGCGTTTCCTGGACGTCTTTCTGCTGCACTGTCTGCTGCAGGACAGCCCGCCCGACACGCCGGCCGAGATCGCCGAGCTCGGCCGCAACCAGCACCACACCGCGGCGCACGGCCGCGAGCCCGGCCTGAAGCTGGAACGTGGCGGCCAGGCCGTGCTGCTGGCCGACTGGGCGCATGAGTTGCTGAGCGAATGCCAGCCCATCGCGCAGGCGCTGGATGCCGCCCATGGCCGCAGCGACTACAGCGCCGCGGTGGCCGCCGCGATGGCCTCGATGGCCGCACCCGCCACGCTGCCCTCGGCACGCGCGCTGGCCACCATCGAAAGCGACTACGACCAGCGCTTCACGGCCTTCATCCGCGCCCAGGCCGAGCAGACGCGCGCCGCGATGCTGGCGCTGCCGTGGCCGGCCGAGCAGCAGGCCAATTTCGAGGCCATGGCCGCGGTGTCGGTGCGGCGCCAGCAGGCGCTGGAAGCCGAAGACCAGTTGGACTTCGAGACCTTCCGCCAGCACTACGTCTCCGCAGCGCGGCTGAACGTCTAGCTCGCGGGCTTTTCGCCGCGCGGCTGAGCAACCTGTCGCTGCAAAAGAAAAGGGAGCCGCATGCGGCTCCCTTTTGTCATGCGCCGGCCCGCGAACAGGCCGGAGGCCCCAGGCTCAGCGGAACTTGTAGCTGGCCGACAGGCTGTAGTAGCGGCCGGTGCCGTTGTGCAGGCCGGTGTTGTAGCCGTTGGAGATGGTGGCGTTCGGTGCGTACGGCGCCTTCTCGTCGGTGAGGTTGGCGACGTTCAACGCCAGCGTCAGGTTCTTGATGCCGGTGTAGGTGTAGCCCACGTCGAACGTCGTCCAGCTGGCCATGCGGCAATCTGGGTAACGGTTGATGTACAGGTCACGCCCGTTCGTTGCCGTCGGCGCCACGCCCAGCACGTTGCGGCCCGTCATGCTTTCGAAGGCCGGCCCGCCGTACTGGCAGGTGTTGCCGCTGTAGTTGCGTGGCGGGTTGAATGAGCTGTCGTTCTCGCGCCGGTAGCTGATGCCGCTGACGTAGTTCATGGCCGCGGTGAATTGGTGGTCGCCGGATTCGAAGCCGACGCCCGCACGCAGCTTGGTGCGCGGAATGTCGCCCACCGAAGTGGCGAAGTCGGAGATGCCACCGTTTGTGCCGACCACGTTGAAGGTCGAGTAGCCCGGTGCCTCGGCGCGGCGATAGCTCAGCGCATACGAGCCGCGCAGCGAAGGCGTGATACGGATGCCGTCGGCCGTGAACGCACCCTTGACCTCGTAGTCGATGCCGCTGACCTCGGTGCTGCCCTGGTTGGTCCAGGGCAGGCTCACCGCCAGCAGCGGGCCGGTCCCAGGCACGCCGTTGAGCAGCAACGAGGGGTTGGTGTCACGCGTCAGGGCCGTCGCCGGGTAGTTCTGCGGTTTGTCGATGACGTCCTGTGCAGAGCCCAGCGCCACCTCGCCGACCTTCTTGATCTTGTAAATGTCGACAACGATGTCGAAGTCCTTGATCGGCGAGAAGATGAAGCCCAGCGAGGCGCTGTTCGACTTTTCTGGCGTCAGCGCCGGGTTCGAGGTGCCGACACCGGACACGCTCTTGCTGCAGTCGCCAGCGGCAGCGCCCGGCTTGGGCGTGACGCCGTCGGCTTCGCAGCGCAGCGGGTCGACCAGGCCGTTGACGAAGAACTGGGCACCGCCCGGGCTGACCTGCGAGACGGCCGGGGCACGGAAGCCCCTGGCGTAGGTGCCGCGCAGGGCCAGCGTGTCGTTGACCGTCCACTTTGCACCGACCTTGGGCACGAAGTTGGTCTTCAGGCCCGGGTACTTGTCAAAGCGTCCGGCGAAGTCCGTTTCGAAGTTCTTCAGCCAGGGCGTGCGGAACTCGATGAAGGCCGACTGCACGTTGCGCTTGCCGTCGAGTGCGGTGTTCGACAGGCCGGCGATGTTGCCCGCGGCGATGTTCGGGTCGGTCTGGATGCCGATGCTTTCCTGGCGGAATTCGACGCCTGCGGCCACGCCGACGGCGCCACCTGGCAGGCTGCCGAATTCGCTGGTCGCCTTGGCGTCGATCTGCTTGATCTCAGCACTGGCCACGTTCTTCAAGGGCACCGACAGGTTCGGGTCTGCGTTGATCGAAGCCAGTGAACGGCCGCTGGTCGGGCCGGGCGCGCCAAGCATCTGGCGCAGCACAGGCAGGTAGAGGAAGCCGAACTCCTTGGTCTCGCGCTCGGTGCGGTTCCACAGCAGCGCGGTTTCCCAGTCCCAGTTGCCGAAGGTGCCGCGGGCGCCTGCCAGGGCGCGGTACTGCTTGATGTTCGATTCGGTAAAGCCAGGCGGCAGGCTGCCGAAGCGGATACCGACGGCGGCACGGCCGGGCACGGTGTCGTTGTTGAACGGGTTGTCCGGGTGACCCACGTTCAGGATGGCCTGGAAGCTGGCCGCTTCACCGCCAAGCAGGAAGTTGCGGGTCGGGCTCACGCCGCTGGTGGCGCGCGGCGCACCGCGGATGGTGCGCTCGGACTCGCCGTAGGCCGCTTCGGCGAAGCCCACCACATTGCCGGGCAGCTTCAGCGTGGCACGGCTGATGACGTTGGTGTCGGTGCCCTTGCTCTGCGAATCGATCCACTGGTCGACGTCGTAGTTGCAGAAGGTGCGGCCCAGTAGCGGCAGCGTGCTGATGCCGTAGACGGCGCTGCCAGTGATCAGCTGGCTGGGGTCGCAGCCAGCCGTGACGTTGACCACGCGCGAGGCGGTCGTGTTCTGCGGGAAGTTCAGGTTGCCCGGCGCTTGTTCCTTCGTGAAGAAGGGCAGTGCCGACAGGCTGCTGTTGAACGGGTTCAGGCGCAGGTTGATGGCGCGGTAGTCGTCGGCCTGGATGTCGTTCGAGCCATTGCGGATGGACGTGGCACCGCGACGCGTGATGTCGGCGCTGACGAGGATGTTGAAGCCGTCGGTATCGAAGTTGCCGAAGCCGGCCGTCAACGTCAGCGTGTCCTTGCGGAACTCGCGGTCGTCGTTGAAGCCCATCCGCACTGAGCCTTCGAAGCCTTCGTAGTTGTTCTTCGTGATGAAGTTGATGACGCCGCCGATGGCGTCGGAGCCGTACACCGCAGAGGCGCCGTCCTTGAAGATCTCAACCCGTTCCAGCGCCGAGATGGGGATGGAGTTCAGGTCGTACAGCGTGGAGGCGCCGTTGTTCGGGTTGGCATAGGCCGCCGGGGTCATGCGGCGGCCGTTCAGCAGGATCAGTGTCGAGGTTGAGCCCAGCGACCGCAGCGACGCGGTGGCCACGCTGCGCGAGAAGCCGTTTTGCGTGGGTGTGTCGTTGAAGCCGTCGGCGCCCAAAGCGGGTACCTGGCGCATCAGCTCCAGCACCGTCTTGGCGCCGCTTTGCTGGATGTCCTTTGCGGTCAGCGTCTCGATGGGCGAGGTGCCTTCCTTCGACACGCGCTTGATGTTGGAGCCGGTGATGGTGATGCGCTGCGTGGACTCAGCGGCAGGCGCAGTTTGCGCTTGCGCCTGCGCGCCCAAGCTCAGAGCGCCGCCCAGGCCAGCCAAAACGGCTGCGCTGATGGCGCTGATACGGTACTTGCTCGACATGGAAGACGTTCCTCGAAGGATGAAGGGACAGAACCACGCGCCAGCCAACCCTCGACCTACAGAGTTGTAGCGCTTTGTAAACAAGCTGATGAGTGTGTCAGCGGCTGGGTCCTCGGGCCGCCGGGGATGCCCGAATCCGTCGTGGCGCCACAACGAAATTTGTCGCAACCCGGGCCGCCATCGCGCAACGGGGGGGGTGTCAGCGCCCGTTTGCGCGCGGGTCCCGCGTCTGCCGCTTCATCCAGTCGCTCATCTCGCGCAGCGTGTGGCCGACGCTTTCACGCGCCGAGTAGCCGTGCGATTCGAATGGCAGCACCACATAGCGCACCTGCCCGCCGTTGCCGGCCAGCGCCTGGTACATGCGCTGCGTCTGGATGGGGAAGGTGCCGGGGTTGTCGTCGCTGTCGCCGTGCATCAGGAGGATGGGCTCCTTCAGCTTGTCGGCGTAGTTGAACGGCGACAACTTCAGGTAGACGTCCTGGGCCTCCCAGAAGGTGCGGCGTTCGCTTTGGAAGCCGAAGGGCGTGAGGCTGCGGTTGTAGGCCCCGCTGCGCGCAATGCCGGCCTTGAAGAGGTCGGTGTGGGCCAGCAGGTTGGCGGTCATGAAGGCGCCGTAGCTGTGGCCGCCCACCACCACCTGCGCGGGGTCGGCCACGCCCAGCTCGGCGGCCTTGTCGATGATGGCCTTGGCGTTCGCGGTGATCTGCTCGACGAAGCTGTCGTTCACCGTCTTCGGGTCGCCCACCACCGGCATCGTGGCGTCCATCAGCACGGGGTAGCCGTCCAGCACCAGCATCAGCGGGCTGGTGTTGGCAAAGGTGGAGAAGCGGCTCGATGAGCCCGTCACCTGGCTGGCGGTGGACGCGTCGGTGAACTCCAGCGGGTAGGCCCACACCAGGGCGGGCCGGCGCTCGCCGGGTTTCTGGTCGGGCGGGGTGTAGAGCCAGAACGACAGCTCCACGCCATCGGCGCGCTTGAACTTCACCAGCTCGCGCTGGATCTGGCGCAGCTGCGGCGTCGGGTCGGCATGCTGCGTGATGGCCTGCATCTGCGAGAGGTCAGCGCCGCTGCGCAGCACCAGGTTGGGCGGCTCGCTCGCGCTTTCACGGCTGGTGATGATCTGGCCGCCGGCGTCGAACATCACCGCAAGCGGGCGCTCGTAGTGGCTCGCGCCGGACTGGAAACGCCGCGTGCTCTGGCCGCTGGCGAGGCTCTGGCGGTCGAGGAAGGGGCGTTCGCCCTGGGCGCTGGCACCCAGGCCGATGAGCCACATCTGCCCGTCGTCCACGCGCACCACCGTGCGCCCGTTGGCGAGCGTGCGCGTGACCGGCGTGCCCGGATCGCGGTAGCGGTCGCGGGCGCTGCGGTCCTGCAGCCGGCGCGGCGGCGTGCTGCCGTCCAGCGCCACCAGCTCGCTGGTGATCCACAGGCGGTCGCGGTCGAAGTCGGTCACCAGCGCGCGTGGGCTGGCGCCGTCGATGAACTGCAGCGCCGTCAGGCGGCCTGCGGTGCGGTGCACTTCGCGAGCCTCGCCGCGGTAGGGCGCGTCCAGGCGCCACAGGCGGTCGCGGTGCGGCAGCTTGGCTTGCGGGTCGCCGCCGTCCAGCGCTTCCACCCAGTAGACGGCACCGTCGGCCAGCGGTGAAGCCCAGAACTGACGCGGCCCCGTCACCACGCCACCCACCGGCACACCTTCCTTCAGCTTCACGGTGCCCAGCTCGCGCTGCACGCGGCCTTGCGCGTCGCGCAGTTCGGCCACCGCGGCAAAGTCGTCCCAGCGCACCTGGTAGCTGAAGGGCGGCCGCAGGCGCTCGGTGAGCAGCAGTCCGCCGCCCACCATTTCCAGGCGCGTGAAGAGCGCCGCCTCGCCGACCTCGCGCGTGGCGCCGCTTTGCAGGTTCACGCGGCGCAGCGCGGCGCTGGCGTGGTGGCTGAACAAAGCCTCGTCCTGGCTGTTCTTCAGCAGGTCTTGCAGCGTGCGTTCTGGCGACACGCGGCCCATCGACTCTTGAATCGCCGGGCCCGTGGGCGCGCCGAAGACCGGCGCGGCACCGCGCTGCGCCGGCACCGCCAGCACCATGATCTCGTCGGCCGACAACCAGGCGATGTCGTTGCTCAGCACCGCGTTCAAGCGCACGCCGGGCAGTGGCTTGACGCGTGCGCTGGCCACGTCGCCCAGCCACAGCTCGGTGGCGGTGTCGGTGCGCCGCTGCAGCAGGAAGCGCTGGCCGTCGGGCGACCAGCGCAGCTGGTGAAAGCCACCGCCCGCGGGCAGGGTTACTGCGCGCGCGGCCGCGCCGGCCCCGTTTGGCGCTGTCAGGCTGCGCAACGTCAGGCTATCGATCTGTGGCAGCAGCTGCGGGCCGCTCGTGGCGGGGTCGAAGCGCTGGCCGGCCAGCCGCAACACCGGCCTCGCGAGCTCGGCCACGCTGCGGTGGCGACGCAGCTGCACCACGGCCAGCGTGCGCTGGTCGGGGGCGATGCTGTGCGTGGGCAGGCCCGGCGCGTCCAGCACGGCGCGGACCTCGGCGGAAGGTTGCAAGTAGCTTTGCGCCTCGGGTTCGGCACCCACGGCTGTCCCGAATGCAGCCGCGCCGGCCCAGACGACGCCGACGGCGCATTGCAAGACGAGGCGTGGCAATCGGCGGCGGTGTGGAGATGGCATGTGCGGCTCGGTGAATGAGGCAAAGCGCGGAAATCTAGCAGGCCGGCTGACGGTCAGCCGCATCTGACATAAATCACGGCTCGGCAGCTGAAGTGCGCCAACTTGATGCGCGTGCACCACAAATGGGGCAAGCCCGGAGCCGAGCGCGGCGGCCGCGGTGATGCAATTTGTTGCGTCATCGTTGCTTGCGGACACAAGCCGGTAACAAAGCGATGGCACGGATGCTGCTTCACGGCAGCGGCTTTTTCACAAGAACGAGGGATCCCTTGAAAGCACGCTTCCACCTGCTCGCGCTCGCCGCCATGGCCACCGTCGGCCCCGTCTTCAACACCGCGCTGGCGCAAGCCACCCCCGCTGCAGAACCCGCAGCCACAGCCGCGCCCAATGCCGGTGCCCAGCGCATCGAAGTCACTGGCTCCCTCATCAAGCGCACCGATCGCGAAACGCCGTCGGTCGTGCAGAGCTACAGCCGTGCCGACATTCAGCGCTCGGGCTACGCCAACATCAACGAGCTGCTGCGTTCCAACGGCGCTGTCGACACCGGCTCGATCGGCGACGCGGCCGCCTCGGGCTTCGTCGGCGGCTTGTCCACCATTTCGCTGCGCGGCCTGGGTTCGCAGTCGACGCTGGTGCTGATCAACGGCCGCCGCGTCGCCCCCGTGGCGGCGGTGGACATCAACTTCGGCCGCGGCTCGCTCATCAGCACCAACACCATTCCAAAAGGCGCCATCGACCGCATCGACGTCGTGCTGGACGGCGCTTCGGCCACCTACGGCAGCGACGCCATCGCCGGCGTCGTGAACTACATCCTGCGCAAGGACTACCAGGGCGCCGAGGCCACGGTGAGCTATGGCGTCAACGACAAGGGTGCCGGCGCCACCACGGGTGCCAACGTCACCTTCGGCTTCGGCAACCTCGACACGCAGCGCTTCAACGTTGTCGGCGGGCTCGAGTTCTCGCGCCGCGACCCCGTGAACTACACGGAGATCAAGGACCGTGGCGACCAGGCGCGTTACGACGCCTTCCTGAACGCCACCAACAGCTTGTCGCGCTTCACGCCCGACTCTTCGGTGACGCAGTACGCCAACTACTACCGGCTGCCGGCCAGCCTGGCGGGCAGCACCACCATCAATGGCATCTCGGTGGCCAACAACAACCTGGCCGGCGTGAACTACCTCGGCACCCTGGCCGGCTGCGCGCCGGAGAACACCGTCGGCCAGGGCGTGCCCAACCGGCCGGCGGGCTTCATCGCCACCACCGCCACCTTGCCCAACGGCCTGTGCCGGTTCAACACCGACAACGCCCGCGAAGCCATCGCCAAGCAGGACGCCTACGCCGGCACGCTGCGCGGCACCTTCAGCCTCAGCAGCAGCCTGACGGCCTACGCCGACCTGATGGTGTCGCAGACCACGACGCGGCAGCAGAACATCCCGACCTCCGTGACTGGCGCTTTGGTGACCAGCGCCAACCGCACCGGCACGTCGTGGCCGAAGGTCGACGGCAGCTTCCTGACCCAGGACGGCATCATCCTGCCGGTGGGCCACCCCAGCAACCCGACCAACGGCACCGCCAACGCGCAGACGGTTCAGCTGATCTACCGCTTCGAAGACCTGCCGCAGGGCGACATCAACAAGCTCAAGACGCTGCGCGTGACCACCGGCATCGAAGGCACCTGGGCCGGCTGGGATTTCGACACCGCGCTGATGTACAGCCGCCAGGAGAATACCCGCGAGCAGGAAGGCCGGCTGCGCAAGTCGCTGTTGACCCAGTCGATCGCCAGCGGCACCTACCTCTTCGGCAAGACCAACACGCCGGCGGCCATCGCCAGCGTGTCGAGCACGGCCTACAACGAAGGCGAGGCCGTCATTGCGTCGGCCGACGTGCGCGCCAGCCGCGAGCTTTTCAAGATGGCCGGCGGCATGGCCGCCATTGCGGTGGGGCTGGAAACGCGCCACGAGACGCTGTCCGCCTCACCTGACGCCAACTACTCCGCCGGCGACTACATCGGCCTGGTGGCCAACGGCGCCAGTGGCAAGCGCAACACCTTCGCCGGCTTCGCCGAACTGAGCCTGCCGGTGCTGCAAGACCTGGAGCTGCAGGCCGCCGCGCGCGCCGAGCGCTACAGCGACTTCGGCAGCGCCACCACCGGCAAGCTGGGTTTCAAGTGGACGGCCATGAAGTCGGTGCTGGCCTTCCGCGGCACCACGGCCACGGGCTTCCGCGCGCCTTCGATCTCGCAGATCAGCAACTCCTTCGTGGTGTCGTTCAACAACTTCCAGGAGCGCCGCGTCGTCGACAGCCTGCGCTGCAACAACACCGCCACCCCGCCGGCCACCATCGGTTCGCCGGCCACCACGGTGAACGTGCTGCGTGACTGCAACGTGCTGAACTTCGCCCCGGCACTGGCCGCCGGCGCGCCCGGCAACATGCCCACCGTCGTCGCGGGCAACCCCAGTGTGAAGGCCGAAACCGCGCGCTCCTTCACCTTGGGCATGCTGCTCGAGCCCACCAAGGACATCGACCTGGCCATCGACGCCTGGTACTACGAGCGCAACAACGAGATCCGCGTGCAGCGCACGGCTGACATCATGGACGCCTACAACGCCAACCCGTCGGCGCCGGCACCGCAGATCACGCGTGACCCCAACCCCGCCACCTGGCTGCCGGGCGTGCCCAACAGCGGCCCGATCATTCTGCTGACGCGCGTCTACGGCAACTACAAGTGGACAAAGACCTCGGGCATCGACTACGACCTGAACGTGCGCCTGCCGGCCACCGACATCGGCAAGTTCAGCGTCAAGCTCAGCGGCACCGCCACCAAGCGCTATGACCGCCTGGTGTTGGAGGGCGTGCCCATCGACCGCCTGGTCGGCACATCCACCATCGACATCCCGCGCAGCCGCGGCAGCCTGACGTTGCGCTGGGACGCCGGCGACTTCAACAGCTTCCTGCGCGCCAACCACACCGACCCCATCAGCACCGCCAGCTCGTCCACCTGCCTGAACACCAACCCGCCCAGCGCCACCAATGCGCTGTTGCGTGCCGATGGCCGCTGCAAGGTGGGCCGCGAGCGCACGCTCGACCTGGGCGTGACCTACACCGGGGTGAAGAGCCTCACGCTCAGCGGCTCGCTGCTGAACGTGACCAACGACTACAACCGTTCGAACGGCATCCCGTCGTCCCTGACCTACTGGGACCCGGGCCTGGCCGGCCAGCTGGGCCGCCGCTTCACGTTCAACGCGGAGTACAAGTTCTTCTGAACGTTCAGTGCAGGTCCGGCTGCTGCATGAAGGTGGCCGGCCACAGCACGTAGGGCCCGTGGCGCGCGAAGTCGTCGACGAAGGCATCGAGCACCGGCCGCGCCTTCGCGGCCTCTTCGTGGTTGACCATCAGCGCCACGGCCCAAGGCCGGCCCTGCGGATCTTTCACATAGCCGGCCAACGCCACCACGTTGCGCAGCGTGCCGGTCTTCAGGCGTGCCCAGCCGGTGGCCGGGCTGTCCTTCAGGCGGTTGCGCAACGTGCCGTCGACGCCGGCGGTGGGCAGGCTCATCACCAGGTCGCTGGCGTGCGGGCCTTGCCAGGCCACCTTCAGCAGGCTGGCCATCTGCCAGGCGCTGATGCGTTCGTTGCGTGACAGGCCCGAGCCGTTGTCCATCACCAGGCCCTGCGCGGGGATGCCGTGCTGCGTGAACCAGGCCTGCACCGCCTGTTCGGCCAGCTGGGCCGTGCTGGCCTGCGGGTTCGCGGTCATCGCGGGCACGCCCAGCTGCAGGTAGAGCAGGCGCGCCCAGGCGTTGTCGCTGGTTTTGTTCAACGGGCGCAGCAGCTCGCCCCAGGGCCGGGCCTCGCGCCGAGCCAGCCGCTGCGTGCCGGCCGGCGCGGCGGCCTCTCGCACGGTGCCGGCCCAGCTGCCGCCCAGGCTTTGCCACAGCGCGCGGAACATCAGGCCGGCGAGCTCGCTGCGGTCCAGCAGCTGCAGCGCCACGCGGCGGGTACAGCCACGCGGGAAGCTGCCGCGCAGCTCTATCCGCGTGTCGGCAGCGGGGCCTCTTGCGGCGGACGTCACCGTGGCGGGCAGCCAGCCGTCGTCCCAGTCGGCGCAGGGCTTGTCGTTCAGCGTCATCGTGCTCGTGAAGGCCACACCCGGCAGCGCCGGCACGGTATTGGCACGCACTGTGCCATCGGGCTGTGCACTCATTTCGAAAGGCAGCAAGGCGCCGCCTGCGAAGAGTGCGTCGGGGATGACGTTGTAGGGAAACTCCGGCGCTTCGTCGAAAGGCGGCAGGTTCTGGTCGAAGCGCGCGGGGCGGAAAAGCGTGCGGTCGAGCAGCAGATCACCTTCGATGTGCTGCACGCCGCGCTGGCGCAGGTCCAGCAGCAAGGCCCACAGCTGCGGCACGCCGAGTTCAGGGTCGGCGCCGCCTTGCAGCACCAGGTCGCCCTGCAGGCGGCCGTCCACCAGGGTGGCGGCGCTGCGCAGTTCGGTGTGGCCGCGGTGGTTGGGGCCGAGCAGGTCGAGTGCCACGACGCTGGTCACGAGCTTCATCGCCGAGCCCGGCTGCATGGGCACGCGGCCGCGGTGTTCCCAGGCCGGCGCGTGGTGCGCCAGCGGCAGCGCCACAGCGGCAAAGGCGTCGTCGGGCAGCCCCAGCCGCGCGAGCGCGGCCTGCACGGTGGCGGGCAGGGTTTCTTGCGCTGCGGCGGAGGTGGTGGCGAGCACCAGCGCGGCTGCCGTGATGGCCTGAATTGCCTGAATTGCAATGAGGCCGGCCCACCGCGCAGAGTGACGTAGCGGATGCTGTGACATGCCGAGATTGTGCGTTTGCGACGCGGCGGCAGAATGCGCTGCATGAAGCCACGCCGCACCCCCATCACCGCCCTGGCTGCGCTGTCCGCGACCGTGGCCGCCCTGCTCGCCGGCTGCGCCAGCGGCCCGCCCACCGCCACCGAAGGCGGTGTGCCCATCGACGCCACGCGCACGGCCAAGGGCCAGGACAGCCGCTCGCTGTTTCTCGTCCTCCACTACACGGTGGCGGACTTCCCCACCTCGATGAAGATCCTCACCGAGCAGCAGGTCTCCGCGCACTACCTCTTGAGCGACGAGCCCAAGCCGCGCATCTTTCGCCTCGTCGACGAAAGCCGCCGCGCCTGGCATTCGGGGGCCAGTGGCTGGGGCCCGAACAAGCGCCTGAACAGCGCCAGCATCGGCATCGAGATCGTGCACCCGGGCTATGTGCAACTGCCCAATGGGCAGAAGGTGTTTGCGCCCTTCCCGCAAGCGCAGATCGATGCGCTGATCCCGCTGGTGCAAGACATCGTCAAGCGCCACGCCATCAAGCCCGAGTACATCCTCGGCCATGGCGAGGTGTCGCCCAGCTACAAGGAAGACCCCGGCCCCACCTTCCCGTGGAAGCTATTCAGCGAGCTCGGCATCACGCCGCCCTGGCCCGACGCCGCGGCCGTCGCGGCCCAGCGCGCGGTGTTCGAAGCGCAGCCGCCCGAGATGCTGTGGATACAGCGCAGCCTGGCCCAGCATGGCTACAACATCGAGCCCACCGGCGTCTTCGACAAGCAGACCGAGCGCGTGCTGATGAACTTCCAGATGCGCTACCGCCCCAGCAGCTACAGCGGCCTGCCCGATGCCGAGAGCTCGGCCCTGCTGTGGGTGCTGACCCAGGGCGGCGCAGCGACAGCGGCGGTGCCGGCAGCGGGGCCCTTTGCCGTGCCCATTTCTCCGCGCCCGGCAGCTGCACCATCAGGCGCAGCCAGCGCGGCAGCGGCGTTGTAGTTCGGCGCCGCTGCGCGCGCTGCGGCAGGGCGGCTCGGGCACCGGCCTTAGCATGGGCGCCATGCGACTTTCACCCTCTCCGGGCCCCCAACAGGCCGACGCGGTGCGCCCGTGAAGCGGCGCCGCTTTGGCGCCGCCACGCTGGCCGCGTTGGCCGCGCCGGTGGTGGGCGGTGTGGGCTGCGCGGTGCAGCCGGTAGGCCCCGCGAACATTCCCAACGCCCCCAGCTTCCCCCATGCCCCCACCCTGCCGGCCTCGCCTGAGGCCGCGCCGTCGGCCTGGTCCGGTCAGGGCATCGGCCCCGCCGACCAGCCGCCGCCGGCACCGCGCGAGTTCCGCGCCGCCTGGGTGGCCACGGTGGCCAACATCGACTGGCCCAGCAAGCCGGCCCTGAGCGCCGCACAGCAGCGCGCCGAGGCGCTGGCGCTGCTGGAGCGCGCGCGCACGCTGGGCCTGAACGCGCTCATCCTGCAGGTGCGCCCGGCCGGTGATGCCATCTACCCCAGCGCGCTGGAACCCTGGGCCGAATCGCTCTCGGGGGAACAGGGCCGCCCGCCCTGGCTGGCCGGTGAAGCCCCCTGGGACCCGCTGGCGTTCTGGGTGGAAGAAGCGCACCGCCGCGGCCTTGAGCTGCACGCCTGGTTCAACCCCTACCGCGCGCGCCACTCTTCGGCCAAGAGCGCGCTGGTGGCGCCGCATCTCGCGCTGCGTGAACCGGCCGCCGTGAAGCGCTACGGCGACATGCTGTGGATGGACCCCGCCGAGCCGGCGGCCGTCGCCCAGACCCTGGCCGTGGTGGCCGACGTGCTGCGCCGCTACGACATCGACGGCGTGCACATCGACGACTACTTCTATCCCTACCCGCTGCCCGTGCCGGGTGCGAAGGAGGGCGCCGAACTGCCCTTCCCCGACGACGAAGCCTGGGTGCGCTATCTCGGCAGCGGCGGCCAGCTCGCGCGCGACGACTGGCGGCGTGAACAGGTCAACAGCATGGTGCAGGCGCTGCAGCGCACCGTGCGCGAGGCCAAGGCCCATGCGCGCTTCGGCATCAGCCCCTTCGGCCTGCCGCGGCCCGACCGAAGGCCCACCGGCATCACCGGCTTCAGCCAGTACGACAAGCTTTATGCCGATGCCGAGAAGTGGCTGCAAAACGGCTGGCTCGATTACTGGGCGCCGCAGCTGTATTGGCCCATCGCACGCAGCGGCCAGCAATTCCCGGTGCTTCTGGACTACTGGCTGGCGCAGGCCCAGAACCCGCTGCAGCGCCATGTCTGGCCCGGGCTCTTCACCAGCCGCGTGGGCGCGGCGGCGGCGCCCTCGCAGGGCGTGCCGGGCAATATCTGGCCGGCGCGAGAAATCGTCGAGCAGGTGAACCAAATGCGCAGCCGCCCGGCCGCGGGCGGGCACATCCACTTCAGCGCGGTGGCGCTGATGCAAGACCGCGACGGCCTGGCCACGATGCTGCAGCAAGGCGCCTATGCCACGCCGGCACTGGTGCCGCCCACGCCGTGGCTGAGCGCGCCGCCCGTGGGCCTGCCGGGGCTGCGCCGCCTGAACTCGGCTGCGGGCACGAAGCTGCGCATCGAAGCCGCGCAGGCCGGCGCGGCCCCCGTGCGATGGGCCGTGTGGCGGCGCCTGCGCATTTCTGGCGGTTCTGGCGTTGCCGCCCCGCCGCGCTGGGTGTTCAGCGCGCTGGCTCCGAATGAGCGCGAGTTCGACCCCGAAGGCGCCGATCTCGTCTGGGTGCAGGGCCAGAACCGCGTCGGCCAGCTCGGGCCGCGCGCGCTCATCCAACTTTGAGGGCTGCGCCATGCTGCTGAACACCGAACAAGCCCACCCCGCCCACGCGCAGCTGGACGCCTACGGCACCGCCGCACTCGTCGACGCGCTGGCCGCCGACCAGGCCGGCGCCGCTGCGGCGGTGCGCCAGGCCGGGCCGGCGCTGGCGCTGGCGGTGGACGCTGCCGCTGCACGCCTGCGCCAGGGCGGCCGGCTCGTCTACGTGGGCGCCGGCACCAGCGGCCGCCTGGGCCTGCTGGACAGCGTGGAGCTGCACCCCACCTTCTCGTGGCCCCATGAACGCGCGGTGGCGCTGCTGGCCGGCGGCGAAGGCGCGCTCTACCGCGCCGTGGAAGGCGCCGAAGACAGCCGCGAAGGCGGCGCCGCGGACATCGCCAGCGCGGGCGTCGGCGCGCTCGACGTGGTGCTCGTGCTGGCCGCGTCAGGCGCCACGCCCTATGCCGTGGCGGCGGCCGAGGCTGCGCGCGCCGCCGGCGCGCTGACGGTGGGCTTTGCCAACAACCCCGGCGCGCCGTTGCTGGCGGCGTGTGAGATCGCCGTGCTGCTGGACACCGGGCCCGAAGTCATCAGCGGCAGCACGCGCCTGAAGGCCGGCACGGCGCAAAAGATCGCGCTGAACACCTTCAGCAGCGCGGTGATGGTCAGGCTGGACAAGGTCTATGGCAACCTGATGGTGGACGTGCGTGCCAGCAACGCCAAGCTGCGCAAGCGCGCGCTGCGCCTGACCATGCTGGCCAGTGGTGCCGACGAGCCCGCGGCGCGCGCCGCGCTGCAAGCCAGCGGCCAGCGCGTGAAGCTGGCCATCGTGATGCTGAAGGCCGGCATCGACGCGCCCACGGCCGAAGCGCGGTTGCAGGCCGCGCAGGGCAGCATCGCCGCGGCGTTGGCGCATTGAGGCTGCGGCCGACGCGACCGAACCCGCCGGCGCGCGCATTTCTGCCTCGCGCCGGCTCAAGGGCCCTCGCCCGGCCGCCGATAAACCCCCGTATGGGTTTGTTTTCTTCTTTGCAGCGCCCACGGGCGCCCGCCTTCGACCGCGCCAGCGAGCAGCAGCGAGTGACCGAGGCCGTGCTGCGCTGTGCCGCGGCCTTGCTGCACGACGAGCGCAAGGCCGACGAAATCGTCGCCGCGCATTGCGAAAGCCTGACCACGCTGGTGCCGCACCTGGTGCTGGCCTGGGTCTGGTTCGGCCCGGCTGACACGCCCGAGATCCGGCCCCAGGTGGTGTCGGGCCCGGCGGCGCCGTATGGGCGCGAGCTTGTCGTCCAGCGCAACCTGCTCACCAGCCGCGGCCCGGCCTTCCGCGCTTTGGACGGCGGCCGGCTGGAGCCCTTCCAGGTCACGCCCAATTCGGTGTTCGGCCCTTGGCGCGAAGCAGCTCGCCACCACCGGGTGCGCAGCGTGCTGGCCTTGCCCTTGAACGGGCGCGGTGGCGATGCCGGCCAGAACCAGCGCGGCCTTTTCGTGCTTTACGCTGATGTGGGCAACTACTTCGATGCTGTGGGCGTGGGTGTTTTCGACGCGCTGGCGCACCTGTTCAGCGCCGTGCTTGCGCGCGGTGAGCGAGATGCCGAACTGGCGCGCGCCGCCAACTGCGACGGTCTCACCGGCCTGGCCAACCGCCAGGGCCTGACGGTGCTGGAGCCGGGTTTGCGCCGGCTGACGCCGCTGGACGCACCGTGCAGCGTGCTGATGATCGACATCGACCACTTCAAGCGCATCAACGACGAGCACGGCCATGCCGCTGGCGACCGCATGCTGTGCGCCGTGGCCACGGTGCTGCGCGAGACCGTGCGCGGCAGCGACGCGGTGGCGCGCTGGGGCGGCGAGGAATTCGTCATCTGCCTGCCGCGGGTGCCGCTGGCCACCGCACGCCTGCTCGCCGAGAAGCTGGTGGCCCGTGTCGCCGCCACGCCGCTGCTCGTGAACGAACAGACCTGGGTGACGCTGACTGTGTCGGTCGGCGCGGCCGATCTGCAACCGGGTGAGATGCTGGCCGCAGCCATTGCCCGCGCCGACGCCGCGCTCTATGCCGCCAAGCGCGGCGGCCGCAACCGCGTGGTGCTGGCGCCCGAAGGCAGCGTGGCAGTCTGAGCGCGAGCGGCGGGCGGGCCAGCGCTGTCGGCCCCGCCGCCATAATCCGCGCCCCGGCCGGTGAGCTTGCTCGCTGCCTCCGTTAGCCACCCTGTCGCCCTTGCCCGGCGCGCTGCGCCCCATGTTCAAGAACGCCCTTCTCTACCGCATCGACACCTGGGCGGTGCCTGGCCTGCCGGAGATCGACCAGCGCCTGCAGGCCGCTCGTTTCGTCGAATGCGGTGCCAGCCAGGCCGAAGCCGTGGGCTGGGTCGAGCCGCGCGGCGAGGCGCATGGTGCGATGGTGGAGAGCATCGGCGGCCAACTCGTGCTGCGCCTGGCCACCGAGACCAAGGCCGTGCCCGGCGGCGTCATCAAGGACCAGGTCGGCAAGAAGCTCGACGCCATCGAGAAGGACACCGGCCGCCGCCCGCGCGGCAAGATCGTCAAGGAGCTGAAGGAAGAGGTCATCCATGCGCTGCTGCCGCGCGCCTTTCCGAAGCGCAGCGACACCGTGATCTGGATCGACCCGCAGGCGCAGTGGCTGCTGGTGGGCGCGGGCAGCGTGAAGAAGGCCGACGCGGTGGTCACGCGCCTGGTGGAGCTGTTGGGCTCAGCAGGTGGCGGCCTCAAGCTGGGCCTGGTGCAGACCGCCGTGGCGCCGGCCACTGCCATGGCCACCTGGCTGGCCGAGAAGGAAGCGCCGGCCGGCTTTGCCATCGACCGCGAATGCGAGCTCAAGCAGCCCGACAGCGAGAAGGCCACCGTGCGCTACGCGCGCCACACGCTGGACATCGACGAAGTCGGCGAACACGTGCGCCAGGGCAAGATGCCCACGCAATTGGCGCTGACCTGGGCCGGCCGCGTGAGCTTCGTGCTCAGCGAGGCCCTGACGCTGAAGAAGATCAAGCTGCTGGACGTGGTGCTGGAAGGCGCGGGTGCCGACGCCGGCGCTGCCCGCAAGGACGAAGGCGGCTTCGATGCCGACGTGGCGCTGTTCACCGGTGAGCTGCGCCTGCTCATCCCCGAGCTGATGGCCGCGCTCGGAGGCCTGCAGGAGCGGCCGCTTGTGGTGCAGACCCCGCTGCAAGCCGCACCGCCGGCCGAGGGCGGTGCAGCGGCCGACGCGCCTTCGGTGGCGCCCTGGGACAGCCTGCCGGCCTGAACTGACGGCCCCCCTCACTTGCGGGGTCAGGCGCCGGCAGGCCTGTTCAGCTTTGTGCCCGCTCGGCAATAGTCCGCGCACAAGCTCCACGTCGGGGCACAAGGATGGAGGAAGCCCCATGACGAGCAATGCTGCCCTGCAGGCCTGCAAAACGGGCGCCATCGTCGCCGCTGCAGCCCTGAGCCTGGGCCTGGCCACCCAGAGGGCCGAGGCGCTGACGGTGATGTTGAACTTCGTCAACGCGCCCACCACCGACCGCAACGGCGTCAGCTCGCTGCCCGAGACCTTCGCGTCCTGGGGCTTCACCGGCATGACGGTCACCGACATCCGCAATGCCACGTTGGCGGCGGTGCAGAACCACTATCTCGCCTACCCCAGCTTTGCCACCAACGCCCTGAGCCCACTGCCCGCGGGCTTCGAGCTCGACATCGATTTCGAGTGGAGCAGCGGCACCACGGCGCCGGTGAGTGGCGACACGGAGTGGTACTACATGGCCATCGGCGACGCCAACCCCAACCAGGGCTTTCTCGGCCAGGCCTGCCTGGGCTGCGTGCGCAACAGCAGTGGCGTGTCGACGGTGGCCAACGGCACCATCTTCGGCTCGTCGCTGACCGACAGCATCTCCGGCCTGCTGAACCTGGCCACCAACAACCAGCAGCGCATCAACCTGCTGGCCGGCACGGTGACGCACGAGATCGGCCACGGCCTGAGCCTCGTGCACCCGAACGGTCAGGCACCCAACCCGGGCGCCAGCTTGTGGTCGGTGATGGCCACTGGCGCATCGCCCTCGCTGATGCCCAGCGCCGAGCGCGTCAAGGACCGTGACTTCTCCTACGGCGAGTTCGCCACGCTCATCCAGACCGTGGGCCTGCGGCCCGTGACCGTGGTGCCTGAGCCTGGCACCTGGCTGCTGATGGGCCTGGGGCTGGTGGCCGTCGGCCTGGCCCGCCGAAAGGCGATGCAGCCGGCGCCACTGGCTGCGGCGGCGCGCTCAAGTTAGGGGTCAGGCGGGCAGGCGCTGCTGGCAAATCTTGCAGCAGGCGCTACCGTCAGCCGGCGGCTTCGGCGAACAGCCGCACACGCCACGTCACACCACCGGAGGACACACCGTGCTCAAGCCCGTCCAAGCCACCCGCCAGCACTGGCGCCGTTTGCACCGCGTCGCGGCCCGAGCGGGCACGGCGCTGGCGATGTTTGCGCTCTTGCTCGGCAGTGCGGCCGCACAGGCGCAGGTGCTGGCCATGCCCGACTCCACCAACAACCGCCTCGTCACCTTCAGCGCCACGGACGGCAGCCTGCTCAACGCCGAGCTTTTTGCGCTGGCCGGTGGCACGCCGGTGCATGCCCTGGGCGTGGGCAACGAGATCTGGGTGAGCGAACAGATCGGCGACCGGGTCTCGCGCTGGGGCGCCGACGGCAGCTTCCTGGGCCAGATCGGCGGCGGTGCCACGGGCGGCCTGGACAACGTGCGCGGCATGGGCCTGGTGGGCAACACCGTCTTCATCACCAATGCCGGCGCCGCAAATGGCGCGCCGGGCGCCGCGGTGGTGATGGTCAGTACCAGTGGCGCCGCGATGGGCAGCTTTGCCACGGCCACCACCGCGCCCAGCCCCTTCGGCGTGTTGGCCTACCAAGGCGGCTTGCTGGTGTCTTCATCGTCGGCCAACGACGACATCCATCGCTACAGCCTGGCCGGCGCGCCGCTGGGCACCTTCCACAACACGGCCACGCTGAACTTCGCCGAGCAGATGGTCTACGCCAGCAACGGCGACATTCTGGTGGCCGGCTTCAGCTCGAACAACATCGTGCGCCTGAGCGCCGCCAGCGGCGCTGTGCTCACCACCTACGTCGCGGCCGGCGCGCGCGGCGTGGCGCAGCTGGGCAATGGCAACGTGATGTGGACCAGCGGCGCGGGTGCCTTCGTGCTGAACACCAGCACCGGTGCCAGCACCCAGGTCTACAGCGGCGGCGGGCGTTACCTGGAGCTCATCACCGTGGTGCCCGAGCCCGCCACCGTGCTGCTGTGGGCAGGCGGGTTGCTGGCGGTGGCCGGCGCGGTGCGCCGCCGCCGCCAAGCCAGCCGCTGAGGCTTCAGGCCCGCATCACGTCGGCATCAATCACGTTGGCATCACCCCGACATCAAGCAGCCGGCTTCACGTAGCGGTGCGTGAAGCGGTCGCTCTCGCCGATGGCGGCGTAGCGCTCGCGGTCCACGTCCTTCAGCGCGAAGGTGGGCGGCAGCGTCCACACGCCGCTCGGGTGGTCCTTCGTGTCCTTGGCGTTGGCGTTGATCTCGCTCTTGGCGGCGAGCACGAAGCCGGCGGCGCGGGCGCGCTCTTCCATGAAGGCTTCGGTGACGTAGCCGCTCTTGGCCATCGCCTCCAGCGTCGTGCCGGGCGCCGCGCGGTGGTCCACGACGCCGAGCACGCCGCCGGGCTTGAGCATCGCGAAGCAGCCGCGCAGCTTGTCGTCCAGGCTCTTGTCGCTGACCCAGTTGTGCACGTTGCGGAAGGTCAGCACCACGTCCACGCTGGCGTTGGGCACGTCCGGTGCGCCGGTGGCCGTGGGCAGCGTGGCCAGCACGGCCTTGTCGTAGAGCTCGGGCGCCTTGGCCATGCGCTCGGCGAAGTTGGCGCGGCTGCGGCGCATGTTCTGGTTGGCGCTGTCGGCGGGAAAGTGCGCCAGGTAGAGGCGCCCGCGGTCGCGCAGGTAGGGCGCGAGGATTTCGCTGTACCAGGCGCCGCCGGGCGTGAGCTCCACCACCGCCAGCGTGGGCTTCAGCCCGAAAAAGGTCAGCGTCGGCCCGGGGTTGCGCCAGCGGTCGCGCGCGCGGTTGGCCTCGCTGCGGTGGGGCAGGGCCAGCGCTGCCAGCAGGGCGGCGTCGGGCTGCCCCGCGCTGTTTTCGCTGCTACCGCGGCTGTCGTTACCCGGGCTCGCGCAGCCAGGCAGCGTGGCCGCCAGCAGCGCGGCCGGGGCTGCAGCCAGCAGGTGGCGGCGTTGCAGACCGGCCGTGGTCGGGGTGGGGGCGTGGGTTGCGTGCATGGGCAGGGTGCGGTGGCTGTTCATGGGCGCGCATTCTGCGGCCCCGCGCCACTGGCAGCCAGCACGACGGTCAAGGCCTCGCGAACCGCGGTGGTGTGCACCGGCAGCACCACCACGTCGCCCGGTTGCGCCCAGGCCAGCAGCGCAAGCGCGGCGGCCTCTTCGTCGTCTTCATGGTCGATGCGGCCGGCCGGCAAGCCTGCAGCCCGCAAACCCTGGAGCAGCAGCGCGGGCACGGCACCCAAGGGCCGCCCGCGCAGCATGCGGGGCAATTCCTTGATGACGATGCGCGCCGGCGCAAAACGCGCGGCGGTGATGGCCAGCTCGGTGATGGCGGCGTCATCGCGGTTGCCGGCCTGGCCCAGCAGCAGGCCCAGCCGCGCGGGCGTGTTTTTCGACATCAGCGCCTGCGCCACCTGCAGCAGCTGCGCCAGACCGTCGGGGTTGTGCGCGTAGTCCACCAGCACGGTGGCGCCGCGCCAGGCCCAGCGTTCGAGCCGGCCCGGGTTGTGCAGCGGGCTGGCGCCGAACTCGGCCAGCGTGTGGCGCAGCGCCGCCATCGGCAGCGCTGAAGCGAGCGCTGCCGCCACCGCAGCGGCGATGTTCTCGACGTTGTGGCGCGCTGCCCCGTGCAGCGTCAGCGGCATCGCGTTCACGGCGCCGAAGACCATCGCCACGTCGCCGTGCACCCAGACGAGCTCGCCTTCGTGCACGCCACAGCACGCGCCGCCGGCGGCGCGGTGCGCGGCCAGCACGGGGTGGCCCAGATCGTGGGCAAACAGCGCCACGCGGCCGGCCGCGAACAGCGCCTGCACGTGGGGCGCGCGCGCGGCCACGGCCATCAGCACGCCGTCGCTGCCGTTGAGCACCAGCGTGCCGCTGTTGCGCAGTGCGTGCGCCACCACGAGCTTGGCCGCGGCGATGTCTTCCACGCTGGCGATGCCGTACTCGCCCAGGTGGTCGGCGCTGACGTTGGTGACGATCGCCGCGTCCGCATGTCGCACCGCCAGGCCGCGCCGCAGCAGGCCGCCGCGTGCCGTTTCCAGCACCGCGAACTGCACCGCGCGTTGGCGCAGCACGGCGCGTGCGCCGGCGGGGCCTGCGTAGTCGCCGTGCAGCAGCGTCTGCCCGTCCACCACCACGCCTTCGGTGCTGCAGCTGCCCGCCATCAGGCCGGCTTGCGCGGCCATGGCCACGAGCAAGCGCGTCGTGGTGGTCTTGCCGTTGCTGCCCGTCACCAGCAGCGTGGGCTGGTCGTGCAAGGCCTGCCAGGGCACGTCCATCGCCAGTGGCAAGGCTGCGCGTGGCCAGCAGCGGCTGCCGCTGCCAGCGCCGACGGACACACTGTCGTCGTCTTCGAAAACAGGCAGGCCGTGGGCGGCTGCTGCGGCCTTCAGCCTTTGCAGCGGGCGCGAGCGCTCGGCCGCGGCGCGCGCGGCGTAGTGCGCGGCAAGCGCTGCGAGGTCGTCGTGCTCAGGCTGCGTGGCTGCAAACCCTTGCGCGGCCAGCGGTGCCTGTGCGGCGGCGGCACGTTCCCAGGCCCATTCGTTGACCTCGGTGGCGGTGAAGAGGCGGTCCTCAGGCGCTACGAAAACCAGCGCCGTGCCCGCTGCGCCGCGTTGCGTGCAAGGTTGCGGCGCGGGCCAGCCCAGCGCCGCGCACAAAGCCTGCACGCGCCCGGCCCAAGCGGCCAGCGCGGCATCGTGCTGCGCCGCGGCACCCAGCGGCTGCAGCACCACGGCCGGCACCGCGAACCAGCGATTGGCGCCGGGGAGGCGGCGTGAATCGGCGAAGGCCTCGGCCGGGCCGTCGTCGGCGTCGCTCATCAAGCAGGCTTCAGTCGGAGGCTTCGCCGACGAAGCGCAGGCCGCGCCCGTCGCGCACGAAGCCGCTGGCCAGCAAGGCGCCATCGTCCGACAGTGCGCTGCGGTGCGGGTCTTCGGCGTCGCCGCTGTCCTTCTCCACCGCCTGGGCTGTCGGCGCCGCTGTGGTTGGCGTCGCGGCCAGCGCCCCCTCGGGCTTGAACTTGGTCACCTGCTTCCAGCTGCGCGTCAGCGCATCGGCAAACACCAGCAGCAGGTCGCCGAACTGGCCCATGCGCAAGGCGTGATCGATGGCTTCCTGCTCGTCGGGAATGATGGTGATCTGGTCTTCGCGCACACCTTGTTCGCGCAGCACGGCGGCGATCATGTTCGGCACCTCGTCGGGAGCGCGCCCACGCAGGCCGTCGTCGCGGCGGCAGATGTAGTGGTCGAAGCGCCCGGCCACGGCGCGAGCGATGTCGCGGATGTCTTCGTCGCGCCGGTCGCCCGGCCCGGCCACCACGACGATGCGGCGGCCTCGCACGTCCAGTCTTGCGGCCAGGTCGGCCATCACGCCCACGGCATGCGCGTTGTGGGCGTAGTCGAAGATCACCTTGAACGGGTGTTCGTCGTAGACGTTCATGCGCCCCGGCGCCTGGAAGAACGTGGTGTCGAAGGTGCGCAGGCCCTGGCGGATGGCGTCGAGCTTGATGTCCAGGCTGAACGCGAGCGCGGCGGCGAACATCGCGTTCTGCACGTTGTGCATGGCGCGGCCTTCCAGCGTGGCCGGGATCAGGTGCGTCCACATCAGCGGGATGTGCCGGCCCTTGTCGTAGAGCGTGATCATCTGCCCGTTCACCCCCGCCTCCAGCGCGCAGGCGCGGCCGCCGGCACGGATGTGCTCGCGCACCACGGCATGCTCGGGGTTCGTCGTCACGTAGCAGAGGTGCTTGGCGTCGGTGTGCGCGCTCATGCGGATGACGTTCTCGTCGTCTGCATTCAGCACCGCGCAGTCGCGCGCCACTTCGACGACGATGCGCTTGACTTCCGCCAGCTGCTCAAGCGTGTCAATGCCTTTCATCCCGAGGTGGTCGCTCTTGACATTGAGCACCGCGCCGACGTTGACGAAGGGCACGCCCATGCCGGCGCGCAGCAGGCCGCCGCGCGCCACTTCCAGCACGGCGATGTCGATCTTCGGGTCGGCCAGCACCATGCGCGTGGCCACCGGCCCCGTCATGTCGCCTTCCACGGTGCGCTGGCCGTCGATGTAGACACCATCGGTCGTCGTCAGCCCCGGCGTGTAGCCGGCCATCTTGGTGATGTGCGCCAGCATGCGGCTGGTGGTGGTCTTGCCGTTGGTGCCGGTGATGGCGGCAATGGGCACACGGCTGGGCGTGCCCGGGGGAAACAGCATGTCGATCACGGGCCCGGCGGCGTCACGCGGCATGCCTTCGCTGGGCGCGACATGCATGCGAAAACCCGGCGCGGCATTGATCTCGCAAATGCCCGCGCCGGTGTTCACGACGGCCTTGT
>JANMMD010000219.1:0-13184 GCA_031372905.1 Betaproteobacteria bacterium | reverse complement strand
CAGGGCCGATGGGCCACAGACCTCGATTTCAGGCCGCGCAGAAATGCGCGGTGAGGTGATAGACGCTCCCGTGGCTATCGGCCGTTAGGGCGCCAGGTGTAGCGCTGCGGCGGCATCCACCAGCGGCGCCTGTTCGGTTTCCTCGCCGGCCGCGTCAGGCGTCGCACGCGCCAGCGCCATCCACACCGCCAGCGGCACGCGCATCGCGCGGCGCGGCGCCGGGCGCGCCACGTGCAAGCCGGCCTCATCGGCCAGCATCACGCCATAGGCCACTGGCACTTCTTCGGGCTCGGCAATGCCGGCGCGCAGCACATACCAGCACTGGCTGGACACGGCCAGGTAGGCCGCGGCCTTGGCCTCGCGCCGCAGGTCGCTGAGCAGATCGGCGCGGCGCACCTTGATCTCGTGGGCCACGGGTTCGACATAGTCCTCCACCGTCGTGTGGCGGATGGAATAGACATCGGGCATCGCTAGCGCCCAGGTGGTGCCCCCACCCTCGGTGGCCGGGGGCAGCGGTGCACGCAGGCTCAAACCGCGCCAGGCGATACGGCCGGCACGCCGCATCTCCAGCGCCACCCGCGCCACCAGGGATTCGTGTTCGCCGTAAGCGGCCTGGTGGCGCTGGCGGGCTTCAGCCAGGCGCGCCAGGCCGGCGTCCGTGACGCGCAGGGTCTCGCGGTCTTGTGCATCCCAATGCCGCTGCAACAAACCCGCGGTGAGCAAGTCAAGCTCGATGGCGTCGTGGCAGGGCCAGCCGGCCGAGCGCCACATCTCGCGCAGGCGGCGCCGATGCGTCGCCGTCCAGCCGGGGCAGGCCATGGTCTGCGCCGTCTATTCGACGACCTGCACACCCTTCCAGAAGGCCAGCCGGCCCTTGATCTCGGCCGCGGCGTCTTTCGGTTCGGGGTAGGTCCAGACGGCGTCGGGGTTGGCGTCGCCATTGACGAACAGCGTGTGGTAACTGGCCTGCCCCTTCCAGCTGCACATGGTCTTGGTGTTGCTCGGCAGCAGGTACTCGGCCTTCACGGCCGAGGCCGGGAAGTAATGGTTGCCTTCCACCACCACGGTGTCGTCGCTTTCGGCAATCACGGTGCCCTTCCAGACGGCTTTCATCGCACGGTGCTCCTGCATCTTTTGTCGGAAAGCCAGCTTAGCACCGGGCCTGCTGAACGCTGTCTTCAAGCCGTCGCAACCCGCCTCAGCCCCGGCATCGCTACATTGCCCGGCATGGACTCCACCATCACCACCCCCCGCCTCGTTGAACGCCTGATCCAGGGCCAGGCCACCAGCGACGGTGCCGGCGTGCGCCTGACGCGCCTGCTGACGCAAGACCTGCAGAAGCGGCTCGACCCCTTCCTGATGCTCGACCTCTTCGGCACCGAGAACCCCGGCGACTACATCGGCGGCTTCCCCGACCACCCGCACCGCGGCTTCGAGACCATCACCTACATGCTGCAAGGCCGCATGCGCCACCGCGACAGCGCCGGCAACGAAGGCCTGCTGGTGCCCGGCAGCGTGCAGTGGATGACCGCTGGCCGTGGCGTGATCCACAGCGAGATGCCCGAGCAGCAGGAAGGCGCGATGGAAGGCTTCCAGCTCTGGCTGAACCTGCCCGGCCGCGACAAGATGCAGACGCCCTGGTACCGCGACATCGCCAGCAGCGAGATCCCGGAATGGCGAGGCGAGGGCGTGACCGCACGCGTGATCGCCGGTGCCACCCACGGGGTGGAGGGTGCGGTGCAGCGCGACGCCACTGCGGCGCTGTACCTCGACCTGCACCTGGAGCCCGGCGCGCACTTCACCCAGCCGTTGCCGGCAGGGCACAACGCCTTCGTCGTGGTCTACCGCGGCGAGCTGGACGTGGCCGGCACCCTGGTTCGCACGCGCCGCATGGCCGTGCTGGCCAACACGCCGGGCAGCGACGGCGTGCTGCTGCAGGCCGGCCCGAACTTGGGCAAGGACGGCGCACGCGCCATCCTCGTCGCCGGCCAGCCCTTGAAGGAACCCATCGCGCAGTACGGGCCCTTCGTGATGAACACGCAGCAGGAGATTTTCCAGGCCGTGGAAGACTTCCGCGCGGGGCGGCTGGCCTGAGCTAACGGTCCTTGAACAAAAAGACCTCGGGCGCGCTCGGCCTGCCCACCATGAAGACAGAGTAGTTCGCGGCGGCCGCGAAAGTCTGCAACTCGGTGGGGTGGAACAGGGGCTGCTGCACGCTGGCGGCCGTCACCGAGAGGCGGCCCGTGGTGGTGGCTTCCACGAGACCGTAGCCCGAGGCGTTGCCCGGGGCCACACTGTCGGCCACGGGTGTGAAGTTGACGCTCATCGAGGCGTTGCCGGGCAGGCCAACGACGCCGTTGACGAGCCGGATCTTGGCGCGCGCGCGGTCCGTGGGCAGGGTGTTGTCATCGCGCAGCCAAGCCACCGCTGGCGCCGCCGGGCTGCCATAGACGAGCACCGTGTAGTCGGCGCCCACCGCCAAGGTGCGCGTGTCGGCCGGCAGCGCGGTGCCGTTGATGCCCACCGCGAACGCCTGCTCGCCGGCAGGCACCAGCGTGTAGCCAGTGACGGCCGGCGCCGTGACATTGGCGAACAGCGGTAGCGTCGCCGCGGCTGGGCGCAGGCTGGCAATGCCGGCCTCGCTCAGGCCCGACGCCACGCGCACACGCGCCTGCGTCGGCGCCAACGCGGTGAGGCCCCCCTGCTGGCTGAGCACCAGGCCCTGCACCAGCACCCCACCCATCGTGGGCGAAATCACCAGCGTGGCCACCTGGCGGCTGGCCAACGCCAGCGCCGCCACATCCAGGCGCAGGTCGGTCTTGCTGCCCGCGGCCGTCACGCGCAGGCGGTAGCTGCCGCTGTTCACGGTGATGAAGGCACCGACCGCGTCCACCGCGGCGGCGGCCTGCTGCGGCACGCTGGCGGCCAGGGTGTCGTCGCTGCCGGTGAGGTAGACATCCACCGCGCCAGCATCGGGCGCCGCGTTCACCACGCGCAGCAAAGCGCGGTTGGTGTCGGGCGCGCCGGTGTTGTCGTCGAGCACCAGCTGCTTCAGCGCGCCCGAGGCGCCATATGCCAGCACCGTGTAGTAGCGCCGCGCGGAGACGCTGGGCGTGAAGCTCAGCAAGGACGTGCTGGAACCCGCGCTGAGCAGCGTGAAGGCCTTGCCGGGGTCGGCTTCCACATAGGTGGCTGCATTGCCCGGGGTCACGCCGCCCTGCCGCAGTTCGTTGTCCACGCGCAGGTCGAGGCCGGGGTAGCCGCTGCTGGCATTCACCAGGCGCACCTGCGCCTTGGTGCGGTCGGCACCGCCGCCACAGGCTGCCAGCAACGTGGCCGCCAAGGTCCAGATGGCAATCGATCGAAACAGGGTCATGGCTTCATCCTCAAGCGCAATATTCACACTGGCGGCCGGCACCGCCGGTCCGCATGATGCCTGCGCCGGGGCCTGCCCCTCATGTCGCGGATGTGAAGGCGGGCGGCACCGCGCCCGGCGAGGTGGCGCGCCAACCGCTGAGCTGCAGATCCAGCCAGGCAGCCAGCGGCAACTCGCGCGCCAGGGTGTCGGGGCTGAGGTGCTCCTGCACCCGCAGCCCCTGCTGCAGGTCGTGGCTGGAATCGAACCAGCCGCAGGCGCGCGGGGCGTCGTCTTCGCAGGCCTGGGCACCGGCCAGCTCGGCGGCACCGGGGGCTGCAGCCGGGGAGACGGGTGACCGCGAAAGGGCCCTCGAAAACCGGCGCAGCAAGACCTTCCAGCGCGTCCAGGGCAGCAGCTTCTTGGCATTCATGGCGGTGGAACCTCGGGGTGGTGGGCGATGACGCCATGGTCGCCAGCCAGCACGGCACCCGCCATCGCCCCGAGGTCGGCGCGCGGTGGGCCCCCGGACGCGGGGGCCCGGGTGGGGGGAGCCTGTCTACCGGCGGGAGCGCGCGCTCACAGCACCAGTGCGACGATGAAGATGCCGATCATCATGCAGGCCAGCACCACCTTCGCCAGCAACCCCGCCATGATGCCCAGCCAGGTGGCCACGCCGACGTTCAAGGCCTGGCGCTGGTCTTTGCGTGCCAGGTATTCACCCACCGCGGCGCCCACCAGCGGCATGAAGAGCACACCGACGATGCCCATGAAGAGGCCCACCACGGTGCCCACCGCCGCGCCCAGCAGCGCCTGCTTGCTGGCCCCGGCGCGGCGCGCGCCCAGCAGGCCGGCCGCGTAGTCCAGCACCCAGGCCAGCACCGCCAGCGCCGTGCACAGGCCCACCACCCAGACGGGCACCCGCGTGAAATCGTCGATCCACGCGCCGAGCACGATGCCCGCCAGCACGAAAGCCGTGCCCGGCAGGGCCGGCAACACCGTGCCGGCCAGGCCAGCAACGATGAGCAGCGCACTCAGTGCCCACAGCAGCGTGGCGTTCATCGTTCAGCCTGCGGCCATGGCGCCACCAAAGGGCTTCACGCCGATCCAGGCGCCGTGCGCCCAGAACGCGAAGAAGGCCCAGGCCGCCAAGCCCACCACGACCGTGATGACGGTGGGCAGCGCGCGGCCCGCGGCGTAAACCGTGCCGTTGGCGCGGTCACGCGCGCGCGCAGCGCGGAAGTTGAACACCGCCCAGAGCAGGAAACCGCCGAACAGCAGCACATCGGCCAGCGTGTTGTTGGCCAGCAGATGCGCCAGCGCCCACACCTTCACGCCCAGCACCATGGGGTGCTTCAACCGCGCCTTGACGGCATTGCCGGGCACGTAGGCCGCCGCGAGAAACACGAACGCCGGCACGGTCAGCAAGGCCGCGAGATGGCGCGTCCACGTGGGCGAGGCCCACAGCACCACCGGCTGCTGCCGCGCCTGGCCGTAGCCCCAGAGGATGAGCGCAAAGCCCGCGATCGAGACCACGGCGTACAGGCCCTTCCAGGCCATCTCGCCGCGCTGTGCGATGAAACGCCCGCGCCAGCCCTCGGCCACGACGCGGCTGGAGTGCGCGCCCAGAAACAGAAGCAAACCGAGGATCAGCAGCGTCATGAAAATGGCCCAGTGCGAGGATGAAAAAGCCGGTGAACGTGGCGCGCATTGTGGCGCCGCTATGCTGGCCGCCCATGAACGCTGCAAGCACCTACCGCTACTGTTGGGAAGACTTCCCCGTCGGCCATGTGATGGATTTCGAAGGCCGCCCGGTCAGCCGCGAAGCCGTCATCGCCTTCGCCAGCCAGTTCGACCCCCAGCCCTTCCACATCGACGACGAAGCCGGCGCGGCCTCGGTCTTCGGCGGCCTGTGCGCCAGCGGTTGGCACACCTGCGCGATGGCCATGCGCATCATGTGCGACGGGTATCTGCTGCAGAGCAGTAGCCAGGGCAGCCCCGGCATCGACAACCTGCGCTGGCTGAAGCCCGTGTTCCCGGGCGACACGCTGCGCCTGCGCATGGAAGTGCTGGAAACCCGCGTGATGAACAGCAAGCCGCACCTCGGCCTGGTGCGCAGCCGCTGGACGATGCGCAACCAGCACGAACAACCGGTGCTGACGATGGAAGGCTGGGGCATGTTCGGGCGCCGCGGCATGGCCGCCCCTGCGGCATGAACACCACGGCCTTGGCAAGCCTGCCCAGCCTTCACAGTCTTCCTCAGGGCTACCGCGCCGCGGTCATCGGCGCCAGCGGCGCCATTGGCGGCGCGCTGGTGCAGGCGCTGCAGGCCGACCCGCGCTGCGCCGAGGTGCATGGCTTGTCGCGCAGCGGCACACCGTCTTTCGATCTCGCCGACGAGACCAGCATCGCTACCGCCGCCGCGCGGCTGCGCGAGATCGGCCCGCTGCACCTGGTGCTGTGCGCAACGGGTGTGCTGAGCCTGGGACCGCGCTCCCCCGAAAAGCGCCTGGCCGATCTCGACCCGGCGACGCTGGCGCAGGCCCTGGCCGTCAACACGGTGGGCCCGGCCCTCGTGCTGAAGCACTTCCACGAGCTGCTGCCGCTGAAAGAACGCAGCCTGATGGCGGTGCTGTCGGCGCGGGTGGGCAGCATCGGCGACAACCGCAAGGGCGGCTGGTACGCCTACCGCGCCAGCAAGGCCGCGCTGAACCAGCTGCTGCACACGTCGGCCATCGAAGTGGCGCGCAAACGCCCACTCGCGGTGCTGGCCGCCCTGCACCCGGGCACAGTGCAATCGGCGCTCTCGGCACCCATCATCGGCGATACCGAAGCGACCACCCCGCCCGCCGCGGCGGCGAACCTGCTACAGGTGCTGGACGGCCTGCAGCCCGCACAGAGCGGTGGCTTCTTCGCCTGGGACGGCACGGCCATTGCGTGGTGAAACGCGGCCGGGGCCGGCCGGTCGGCCACAATCCCGCCCCGTTCGTTATCACCTCCTTCCCGCCCAATCTCGAGGAGCCTCGACCCCATGCGCACCGTCCGCCTGTTCACCCGCACTCTCGTCGCGCTCGGCCTGGCCGGCGCAGCCCTGGCAGCATCTGCCCAAGCCGCCGAGCCGAAGGTTCTGAACGTGCTGAACTGGGCCGACTACATCGGCCCCGACACCATCGCCCAGTTCGAGAAGGAAACCGGCATCAAGGTGCGCTACGACACCTTCGATGCCAACGAGACGCTGCACGCCAAGCTGGTGGCCGGCAAGACGGGCTACGACGTCGTCGTGCCCTCGTCGCACTTCGCCAAGCGCCAGATCGAGGCCGGCATCTTCTTGCCGCTGGACCGCGCGCTGCTGCCCAACTGGAAGAACCTCGACCCCGCGCTGCTGGAAAAGCTCGGCGAGAGCGACCCCGGCAACAAGCACCTCGTCACCTGGCTGTGGAGCTTCGTCACGGTCGGCATCAACGTCGACAAGGTCAAGGCCGCTTTGGGCAGCACGCCGATGCCGGCAAATGCACTGGACCTGATCTTCAAGCCCGAGCTTGCGGCCAAGGTGAAAAGCTGCGGCATCCACGTTCTGGACTCGGCCAGTGAAGTGATCCCCGTGGCCATGATCTACGCCGGCAAGGACGGCTACAGCAACAACGCCAAGGATTACGAAGCCGCCGCCGCGGTGCTGAAGACCGCGCGGCCTTTCGTCACGCGCATCAGCAGCCCCGGCCCCATCAACGACCTGGCGCAGGGCCAGATCTGTGTGAGCCTGGGCTACGCCGGCGACTTCAACATCGCCCGCGGCCGCGCCGCGGAAGGCAAGACCGGGCAGAACGTGCAGGCGCTGATTCCGCCGGCTGGCGCCACGCTGTTCTTCGACACCATGGCCATCCCCAAGGACGCCAAGCACCCGAAGAACGCGCATGCCTTCATCAACTTCATCATGAAGCCCGAAGTGCATGCGGCGCTCACGAACCAGGTCTTTTACGGCAACCCGAACAGCGCCAGCAAGCCCTTCGTGAAGCCCGACCTGGCGGCCAACCCGGTGATCTTCCCGCCCGCGGCCGAGCTGAAGAAGATGGCCATGCCCAAGGCGCTCGACAACAACGCGCGGCGGCTGCAGACGCGCACCTTCACCAACTTCAAGGCCAACGCGAAGTAAGCCGGGTATCAAAGAAGCGACGGCCCGGCGGCGCAAGCGATGTTGCAACTTGACGCCGCCGCCCTGGCCCAGCGCCTCCCCCTGGGCCCGCTGGTGCAGGCGCTGCGCGCGATGTTCATCGCTGGCTGCGAAGTGCCGCAGCGCCACACGCACGCGGTCGGCGATGCCGGCACCGTGCTGCTGATGCCGGCCTGGCAACCGGGGCGCCACCTCGGCGTGAAGACCGTCAACATCTTCCCCGGCAACAGCGCACAAGGCCTGCCGGGGCTGCATGCGATCTATCTGCTGTTCGACGCGAACACCGGCATGCCGGTGGCGTTGATGGATGGCGGCGAGCTCACCGCACGCCGTACCGCCGCGGCGTCGGCGCTGGCCGCGCACTACCTCGCGCGCCCCGACGTGAAACACCTGGTGCTGCTGGGTTCGGGGCGTGTCGCTGCCTTGCTGCCCGAGGCGATGCGCGCCGTGCGCCCTGGCCTGCAGCGGGTGACGGTGTGGAACCACCGCCCCGCAGGCGCCGAGCGGCTGGCCGAGGCCCTGCGCGTGCAGGGTGTCGACGCCCATGCCAGCACCGAGCTCGAGATGGCCGTGCGCAGCGCCTGCATCGTCAGCTGCGCGACGCTGTCCACCACCGCGCTCGTGCGCGCCGAGTGGCTGGCGCCGGGCACGCACCTCGACCTCATCGGCAGCTTCACACCGCAGATGCGCGAGGCCGATGGCGCGTGTTTTGCGCGCAGCCGCGTCTTCGTCGACACCGAAGAGGCGCTGCACAAGGCCGGCGACATCGTGCAGGCCGTGGCAGAGGGCCACTTCAACCCGGCACGCCTGCAGGCCACGCTGGCCCAGTTGTGCCGCGAACAGCACCCCGGCCGCCAGCAGGGCGGCGACGTCACGGTGTTCAAGGCCGTGGGCACGGCGCTTGAAGATCTGGCGGCGGCCGAGATGGCCCTGTCTCTGCCGGCGGCCACTGATAATCCGCCGTCGTCCACGGCATAACCCCGGCCATAGCCCCAGCCCGCCATCATGTTCAAACGTGTCGTCCTGCCCCTGGTCGTCGTGCTGCTGCTGGCCGCGGCCTATTTCTGGGTGGCCCTGAGCTGGAGCTACTCCACCGGCGACCGCGCCGGCTGGGTGCAGAAGCTCTCCAACAAGGGCTGGATCTGCAAGACCTGGGAGGGTGAACTTTCTTTGGTGTCGCTGCCCGGCTCGACGCCCGAGAAGTTCACCTTCACGATCTGGGACGAAGCGGTGGCGCGGCAGGTCAGCAGCGTGATGGGCAAGCGCGTGGCGCTGCACTACGCCGAGAAGGTCGGCCTGCCAGGCAGTTGCTTCGGCGACACGCGCTACTACGTCACGGGCGTCACCGTCAGCGAGGAGATTCCGCTGGCCACCGGCGTGGTGGTGCCCAGCTACTCGCCGAAGCCAGCCTCAGCCGCTTCGGCGCCCTGAGATCGGGTGCACCGGCCATCGGCCTGTGGGCTGATTCAGGCCGAGTACCACACCACCTTCTTGCGCATGCCGACCCACTTGTCGTAGTTCTTCGCAAACAGGTCTTCGATGCGGTTGCGCTTGACCTTGAAGGTGGGCGTGATGATGTCGTTGTCCACCGTCCAGGGCTCGGCCATCAGCACGACGCAATCGAGCTGCTCGTGCGGGTCGAGCGTCTCGTTGATGACCTTGATATGAGCGCCCATGCTCATCTCCAGCTCGGCGCGGCCTTCGGCGGTCTGCGCCTTCTTCGCGCCGTCGGGGTTCAACATCGCCAGCGCCAGCGGCTGGCCGAGGTTGGCGCCGGTCACGCAGCAGGCCTCCACGGCCGGGTGCATCACCAGCTTGTCTTCGATGGGAGCGGGTGCGACGTACTTGCCCTTGCTGGTCTTGAAGAGGTCTTTCACGCGGCCGGTGATCTTCAGGTTGCCCTCGGCATCGAGCGCACCCTTGTCGCCGGTCTTCAGCCAGCCGTCGGCGGTGAGCGTCTCGCGAGAAAGCTCGGGTTCCTTGTAGTAGCCCAGCATCAGGCAGGGCGCCTTCATCTGGATCTCGCTGGTCACCGGGTCCAGCCGGCACTGAACGCCGTCATACGGCAGGCCCACGGTACCTGGGCGCTGCTTGCCCGGCAGCGTGGCATGGCTGACGCCGCAGTTCTCGGTCATGCCGTAGACCTCGACGAGATCCAGCTTGAGCTTGTTGTACCAGCGCAGCAGCTCCGGTGGCATGGGCGCGGCGCCGCCAGCAGCCCAGGTGCATTCCTGCAGGCCCAGCGCCGTGAGCACCTTCTTGCGCACGATGCCGCCGAGGATGGGAATCTTCAGCAGGCGGTCGAGCTTGGCCGGGGGCATCTTCGCGTTGATGCCCTGCTGGAACTTCACCCACAGGCGCGGCACGCTGAAGAACACCGTCGGCTTGGCGCGCTGCAGGTCGGCGGTGAAGGTCTCCAGGCTTTCGGCGAAGTACACGTGCATGCCGCTGGCGAGCAATCCGTGTTCGACCAGCGTGCGCTCGGCCACGTGGCTCAGCGGCAGGTAGCTCAGCATTCGCGCGCTGCTGTCGATGGGCACGCGCTTGAGCCCGCTCTGCACGCCCCAGGCGAAGGTGCCGAAGCTGTGCATCACGCCCTTGGGCGCACCGGTGGTGCCGCTGGTGTACATGATGGTGGCCAGCTCGTCGGCGTCGCGCAGCGGGTTGCCCCTCAGCGGCTCGGTCTTCGCGGTGATGCTCTCCCACGACGTGTAGCTCTTGGCCGCGTCGGGCGGGCACAGGGGCAGGCTGATGCAGGGCAGGCCGGCAGGAATGCCGGGCTTCATGCCTTCCCAGCCGTCGAGCTTGCCAACGAAGAGCAGCTTGGCGCCACTGTGCTCCAGGATCTGGCGGATGGTGCCGGCCGCCAGCGTGGGGTACAGCGGCACAGAAACGAAACCGCCCATCCAGATGGCGAAATCGGTCATCAGCCAGTGCGCGGTGTTCTTCGACAGCAGTGCCACCTTGTCCCCAGGCTGCAGGCCCAGGCCCTGCAGGTGCGCGGCCATGCGGCGCACCTCGTCCATCACCTGGCGCCAGGTGTATTCGACGACGGCACCACCGCCCAGTGGCTGCGTGAACACCAGGCGCTCGGGCGCGGTGCTTTCCCAGTGGTACAGGCGCTGAAGGGCGAGCGCGTCGGCCGAGACGGTGGATGCCATGGTGTGGGTGCGGCTCTTGGGGCCGGCTGCATGAAAGACAGCCGGAGAGCCTACCCAAGCCGGGCGCGGAAACAAAGCGGGCTTTCCTGAACCTGACAGGCGCAGGGCCCTCATCCCTCTTTGGGGGGACGAAGCCGATGGTTCAGCGGCCGGCCGCGCGGTCCTCGGCCCGTTGTTCCTGCACCTGGCGCACTGCACGCAGCACCAGAATGAGGTCGAGCTCGGCAGCTGGCGCCATCGCGTTCACGGCTTCATCCACGCGCTCGGGTGCCTGCATCAACACCCAGGCCAGCACCGAGAGCGCCGCAATGGCACGCCGCGTCTCGACCCCGGGCAGCGCAAAGGCCGCCTGCGCCACCACGTGATGGCGCACGCTGGCCACGGCCGCCGGGCCCAGCCCCCAGCTTTCGCACAGCGCGGCGCCCAAGGCGTCGTGGCTGACACCGAAACCGGCGTGCTCCAGCCCCACCAGATCGACATCGTTGTCGGTGGCGCGCAGCATCGCGCGGTAGTGGTCGGTGGCGTGGCGGAAGAGCACCGCCTTGCCGCATTCTTCAAACAGCCCGGCCGAGTGCGCGGCCCAGGCATCGAGAGACAGCTTGGTCGCCAGCTGGCCCATCAGCGCGCCGCGCTGCGCCGCGCGCTGCCACAGCGGCTCGAGCTCAGGGGCCGGCGGGAAGGCCGCGCGCAGCCCCATCTCGAAGGTGATGGCCGCAACCTCGCGCATGCCCAGGTAGGTGAGGGCCTGGTGCACGCTCTGCACCCGCCCTTTCAGCCCATAGAGCGACGAATTCACCGCCTTCATCACGGCCGCCGCCAGCGCCATGTCGCGCTCCACCAGGCTGGCGGCGGCTTGCAGGTTGATGTCTTCCTCGGCCATGAGCAGCGACAGCTCGACCAGCGCCTGCGGTTGCGAAGGGATGTCGATATCCAGCTTGCGCAGTTCGGGGTTCACAGACATGGCCGGCCTTCCTGGGAGCAGCGTGTGCGGGGCATCCGCACATGCTAGCGGCGGCCGTGGCGCGTGATCGCTGGAAAAGCGCGGCCAAGATTCGGGCGGGCATGAAAAAGGCGCCGACCAGCGGCGCCCCAGAAAGCCGGCCCATCTGAGGGGCCGATCTGAAAATCTACGTTCGAATTCTGTCTGTTGTCTCCTCAGGCCCCCGTGGGGCAGAGCGACTTTCAGCCACAGCTGCCACGAGTGACACAATTGTAACAACCGGGGTCGGCGGCCGACCATCCGGAGTTACCCGCCGGCCAGCATCCAGGCCGCAGCGCGCTCGGCAATCATCAAGGTGGGCGAATTGGTGTTGCCGCTGGTGATGGTGGGCATCACGCTGGCGTCGGCGATGCGCAGGCCCGCCAGGCCCTGCACCTGCAGCCGCGGGTTGACCACCGCCGCCGCGTCGCCGGCCGCGCCCATGCGGCAAGTGCCCACGGGGTGGAAGATGGTGGTGCCGATGTCGCCGGCCAGACGTGCCAGTTCTTCGTCGCTTTCGAACTGCACGCCGGGTTTCACCTCCTGCGGCCGGTACTTGGCCAGCGCCGGCATCGCCGCGATGCGGCGCGTCAGGCGCAACGAATCGGCGGCCACCTGGCGGTCTTGCGGCGTCGACAGGTAACGCGCCTGGATGCGCGGAGCGTCCTGCGGCCTCGCGCTGCGGATGTGCACGAAGCCGCGCGAGCTGGGGTTGAGGTTGCACACGCTGGCCGTGAAGGCGTTGAATGGGTGCAGCGGCTGGCCGAAGGCGTCCAGCGACAAGGGCTGCACGTGGTACTGCACATTGGGGTGCGGCTGTTCGGGTGAAGACCGCGTGAACGCGCCCAGCTGCGAAGGCGCCATGCTCATCGGCCCGCTGCGCGTGAACAGGTATTCCAAGCCGATGGCGGCCTTGCCCAGCAGCGAGTTGGCCTGGGTGTTCAGCGTCTTCACACCCTGCACAGAGAACACCGCGCGGATCTGCAAGTGGTCTTGCAGGTTCTCGCCCACCCCGGGCAGTTCGTGCAGCGGCGTGATGCCGTGGCTGCGTAGCAGCTCGCCCGCGCCAATGCCCGAGAGCTGCAGCAGCTGCGGCGTGCCGATGGCGCCGGCGCACAGCACCACTTCGCGCGCAGCGCGCACCAGCACCGGGGCGTCGCGGCCGTATTGCACCTCCACGCCCACGGCGCGCCGGCCTTCCAGCCGGATGCGGTGGGCCTGTGCGCCTGTCCACACCTCGACGTTCGGGCGGCTCAGCGCCGGGCGCAAGAAGGCCTTGCTGGTGTTCCAGCGCACCCCGCGCTTCTGGTTCACCTCGAAGTAGCCCACGCCTTCGTTGCTGCCGCCGTTGAAGTCGTCGGTGGCGGGAATGCCGGCTTCGCGCGCCGCGGCGGCGAAGGCATCGAGAATTTCCCAGCGCAGACGCTGCTTTTCCACGCGCCACTCGCCACCAGCACCATGCAGGCCGGCGACGGCGCCGCGCCAATGGTCTTCGTGGCGCACGAAGTGTGGCAGGCAGTG
>JANMMD010000168.1:0-9618 GCA_031372905.1 Betaproteobacteria bacterium | reverse complement strand
CCAGCCCATCCCCTGAACCGATGCTTGCTGGCCGGACATCGAAAAGGTAAGTTCAGGTTTCTCGCTCGTCGACCTGGGAGATCCGCATGTTCATGCCCCAAAAGCTTGTCCCGCTGGCCGCCGCGCTGTGCGCAACCTTGGGTGCAGCAAGCGCACAGGCCACCACGCAGGTGGTCAGTTTCAACCAGCTCAACGCATCGACGACGCTGCCGGTGCCCTTCGTGGCGGGCGACGTGCTGCGGCTCAACACCTACGCCATGCAGGTGGGGGCGCTGCTGCAGAGCATCACCTTCACGCTGGGCGCTGGCGTCGGTTCGCTGAGCGGCCAGGGCAGCTGGGAAATCGACACCGCCACGGGCACCGGTCCTCGCCTCATCGGCGTGAACCTGGATGTTTTCGATGCGTCCAATGCCTTGGTGGTGAGCGACAGCAACGTCATCACCGGCAATGGCTTCGCCACCTCCAGCTTCGCAACGACGGCACTTGGCCCGGGCACCTACCGCCTGGTGGCCACGGGCACCGCCGTGCGCGACGCCTCGCTGGACGTGACGCTGCGCTTCGCCACCGTGGTGCCCGAGCCGGGCACCTATGCGCTGATGCTGGCCGGCCTGGGTGCGGTGCTGCTGCTGGCGCGCCGCCGCACGCAGTAATTTTCGGCCGCGTGGCGCGGCCGGCTCGCACCGGGCGGTTCAGCCTGGCCGGCGGCAACCGCCGTCCACCCAGGCCGCGGCGCTGGCGGCGTTGAGCCGGAAGTTAGCCGCCACGCGCTGTGATCCCAGCTCCTGCCCATCGGCATCGCGCGCCGCCAGCAGCGCATGCGGCTCGTCTTCATCGGGCACGATGTCCAGCGTCACCGTCACATCACCGGCTTCGCGGCGCAACACCACTTCCTTGTGCAGCAGTGCGTGCTGCGCCTGTTCATGGCGGCGCACCACCTCGTGCGCGGTCTTCACCAGCGTGTTGAAGGCGTTGGTGTCCAGCGGCTTGGGGTTCTTCTTGTCGCGGCCCATGGTCCAAGGGCCGATGAGTGCCGGCTCGGCGTGGCCCGCCAGCGTCATTTCCACCGCCCAGCCTTCGTCGTCGTTGTTCTTCACCACGCGCGCCGTCCAGCCGTTGTCGCGCCACAGGCGGGGCTCGTGGATGGGGGCCAGCGTGTCGGGGGTGTCGTCGTGTTCAGCCGTCATCGCAGGATGATAGGCGGCGCGCTGTGCCGCACGGTTCCGCCCTCTTCCGCCCTCTTCCGCTCTCTTCGGCCCTACTCGTTGGCGCGCTGGTCCGAACGCAACCAGGTGTAGCTGAAGCCCACACCCACCGTGGCGCCGGTGGTGCGGCGCACCAGCGGGCTGCCTTCGTTCGCGGCCCCGGCGACGCTGTCGAAACGCGCGAAGCCGACCACGCGCCAATCAGGCGTCAGCGCGCGCGACACCGAGGCACTCAGGCGCCACGCCACGAGACCGCTCTTGGCCTCGTAGGCCGGGCGGTCGGGCAAGGCGTAGATCGGCGCCACGCCGTAGAAGGTGCGGTTCAGACGCCGGTCGCCGACGCTGGCGCCCAGGCTCACCTCGTAGCCGATACCGCCGAGGCTGCGGCGCTGGAAGTTGATTTCAGGCTCGAAGGCCATGCCGCGGTGCGCGGCCCCGTCGGTCAGATCGAACACGCCGCGCACCGGCAGGTCCAGGCGCCAGCGGCCCGCATCGCGGCCCTCGCCCCAGCTGCCGAGCTTGATCTTCAGGCGCGGGCCGAATTCCACCAGCGTGCCGAGGTTCGGCATGCCACGCCGCGCGCCGATTTCTGAAGAGCTGCCGCCAAAGGACGCCGACACGCCCAGGTCCAGCTCGTAGACCGGGGTCTTCACTGCGCGCAGCCCTGCGGTCTCGCGGTCAGCGCGCAGGAAGCGCCCGCGGTACTGGCCATAGGGCAGCACCAGGCCGCGTGCGAGCTGCTCGTCCGAGCCCGGGTAGGCCTGCTGCGAGACGCCGAAGGCAAAGACGCCCAGCTCCCACAAGGGCAGAGAAGCCGCAGGCGTGCTCTCGCCATCGGTCTGAGCGCGGGCGGCGCCTGAGCACAGCAAGACCACGCCGGCAGCGCCGGCGATGAAGCGAGGGATCAGGCGACGGGTCAGGATCAAGAGCCACTCCGCAGTTGCGGGGCGGATGATGCCGTGAGGGGGACGGTCTGTCTCCGCCCGGGCGGGATGTCCCGCGCTTCAGCTGCCGACCGCAGATGCGCCCCGGCTGCGGCGCTGCAATTCGGCCATGCGCTCCCAGGCGTCCTTGACGGCGGGGCGGGCGCGGTCCCACGACAGGTCGGAGCCCGCGCGCATGGTGGTCCAGTCGTTCGCCAGCTCAGGCTCGATCAGTTCGAAATGCTCCGTGTCGTGGCGGCTGAAAGCAGCCACGCCATAGCTGTAGGCCGGGGCGTAGTTGTCGTAGCTGGCGTCGGCTTCGACATAAGGGCGGCCGCGATACTCCTGGCGCCAGTAGGCGTCTTCGGCCGTGGGGTCGACGTTCTCGGCCAGGCCCTTGCCGGCCAGGCCTCCCAGCGTGGCGCCGATGGCCATGCCGATGATCGTGCCCACGGGGCCAACCACGCTGCCGGCGGCGGCGCCGGCCACCATCGCACCGAGGGTGGCGCCCACGCCCGTGCCCACGGGGTGCGAGCCGGGCTCACCGCTCAAGGGGTCGAGGTTCTGATTGCTGGTCATGACCTTGCTGTCCATACGTCGCTCCAATGCGTTGCGGGGGTGGGCGCCAGACGGCAGAACTGCCGGTCGATGGGGCCGCGCCCGAAGCGTCACTTTGCCGCTGCAACGCGCACGATGAAAGGTGCCGGCAGGCCCTGCAGCCGTCGGCAGCGGCGCTGCCCGCCCGTCGGACATCGCCCACACCCGAGCACCGACGCGCGCCACGCGCGCCTGCTCAGCCGCCAGCGCGTTTGGCGGCGTGCCCTTCGGCCAGCAGCAGGGCCAGCACCTTGTCGGCGTGGTCGCCCTGCACCTCCAGCACGCCGTCTTTGGCCGTGCCACCCGCGCCGCAAGCCGCGCGCAGGCGTTTGCCCAGGGCCACCAGGCTCTCGGCCTGCAGCTGCAGGCCACGCACCACGGTGACGGTCTTGCCGCCGCGGCCCTGCTTTTCCCGCGTCACGCGGGCGATGCCATCGCCGGCAGGCGTGGCCTTGGCGAGTGCCTTGCAAAGGCAGCCGGCCAGCGGCTGGCGGCAGGCCGGGCACATGCGGCCGGTGTCGGTGGAATAGACAAGGCCGCCGCCGTCTTTGCCGTCTGTGCCACTGGGGTTCTTGCGCATGGGCTCTTTCTACCTCAGCCCTGGCCGGGTTCCAGCGGCAACAACAAGCCGCGCAGGTCGTCTTCACCGAACTTCGGCGCCAGCGCTGCGTCCTGCCCCAGCACCCCTTCGGCCAGCGCCGCCTTGCGCGCCTGCAGCGCCAGCAGGCGTTCTTCGATGCTGCCTTCGGCCACCAGCTTGTAGACGAAGACCGGCTTGTGCTGGCCGATGCGGTGGGCGCGCGCCGTGGCCTGGTTTTCCACCGCCGGGTTCCACCACGGGTCGAGGTGGATCACCACCTCGGCCGCGGTGAGGTTCAGCCCCACCCCGCCGGCTTTCAGGCTGGCCAGCAGCAGCGGCACTTCGCCGGCCTGGAAGCGACGCACCACCTCGCCGCGCTGGCTGGGCGGGGTGTCGCCGCTCAGCAGCAGGTGGGGCCTGTGCGAGGGGTGCAAGGCCTGCAGCTCTTCGATCACCAAGGCCAGCATCTCGGTGAACTGCGAGAACACCAGCACCTGGCGGCCTTCGGCCAGCAGCTCGGGCAGCATCGTCATCAGCAGCGCCATCTTGGCGCGCTCCATCGTCGCGGGTGTCTTGCTGCCTTTGACGAGGCGCGGGTCGCAGCACACCTGGCGCAGCTTCAAGAGCGCGTCCAGCACCGCAATCTGCGCGCCAGCAAAGCCTTGCTTGGCAAGCACCTTGCGCACCTGCTCGTCCACCGCCACGCGCACGCTTTCGTAGAGCGCCCGCTGCTGGCCGAGCAAGGGCACGCGGCGCACCACCTCCGTCAGCGGCGGCAGCTCGGGCGCCACCTCGGCCTTGCGGCGGCGCAGGATGAAGGGCCGCACGCGTCGCGCCAGCAGCTCGGCACGCTGGGTTTCGCCATTCGTCTCGATGGGCTTGCGCCAGAGGCGCGCGAAGCTGCGCGCATCACCCAGAAAGCCGGGCATCAGCAGGTCGAAGTGCGTCCACAGTTCGCCGAGGTGGTTTTCCAGCGGCGTGCCCGTCACGCACAGACGGTGGCGAGCCTGCAGCTGGCGCAGCGCGCCCGCGGCACGGCTGCCGGCGTTCTTGGCGAACTGCGCTTCGTCCAGCACCAGCAGGTGCCACGGTTGCTGGGTCAGGATGTCGATGTCGCGCCACACCAGCGCGTAGGTCGTAAAGACGATGTCGTGGGCGCCGATGTGTTCGAACTGCGCCTTCCGCTGACCACCCTGCAGCACCAGCACGCGCAAATCCGGCGCATGGCGCGCCGCCTCGGCCTGCCAGTTGGCCAGCAGCGACGTGGGCAGCACCACCAGCGCGGGTGCGTCCAGACGGCCGGCCTGCTTTTCCAGCAGCACGTGGGCCAGCACCTGCGCGGTCTTGCCCAGGCCCATGTCGTCGGCCAGGATGCCCGCCAGGCCTTGAGCGCGCAGGTACTGCAGCCACGCCACGCCGTGCAGCTGATACGGCCGCAAGCTCAGGCCCAGGCCGGCGGGCGCCGCCACCGCGGGCGGCGTGCCGGCGCCGCGCAGGCGCTGCGCCAGCTGGGCCAAGCCGGTATCACCCTGCAGCTGCCAGGCACCGTCGCGGCCAGCGCGCGCCGCCATGCTGTCCATCAGCGACTGCTGCAGCGCCTGCACGTTGGCGGCTTCCCAGGCCGAGAGCTTGATAGGGCCATCATTGCGCCGCGGGTCGGTCAGCAGGTCCAGCATTGCGCCCACGATGGCCTTCAGCGGTGCCGCGCGGGCCTCGATGCGCTTGCCGCCCGGCGCGCGCAGCGTGACCACCGCTTCGTCGTCGATTTGCGCCAGCTCTGCGGCCTGCAGCCAGCGGCGATCACGCCTGATCAGGTCGGCCAGCAGCGGCGCGAGATCGAGCGTCTCGCCTTCGACTTCCACGCCCAGGCTCATGCGCCATGAGCCCTGGCCGCCCGGACCGGCCGGGCCGTGCAGTGCGGCCACAGCCTGGCTGCCCGCGGCGAACTTCTCAATGCGCTCGGCAGGCTCGCGCCCGGTCTCGGCGCCGTCGGCATCCAGCAGCAGTTTCCAGCGCTGCACCGGTACGCTGAAGTGCGCAAAACCCGGCAGCACCAGCACCTGCCAGCCCCGGGCCTGCAGGCGCGGCACCTGCTCGGCCCAGAAGTCGGCCCACTGCACTTCCTCGGGCAGCGTCCACAGGTCGTCCAGCCCGGCCGCAGCCTCGGACGTGCGCCACTGCAGCGCGCGCTCGGGCAGCGGGCGCAGCGCGGTGGCCCACAGCTGCTCGGCGGCATCGGCCTCGGCGGCCATGTCGCGGCCCGACGGCACGGGCCAGGGGCGCGAGTTCAGCAGCGTGGTGGGCGCGGGCAGTTGCAACGCGGGCTGAGAACTGCCGCCCGCCGGGGGGTAGGTCCAGGCCACCTCGGCGACCGTGAGCTGTGCCCCACGCGGGCCGAAGCCTGCCACGGCGCGAGAGCCCAGCAGGCCTTCGCCGCGCGTCAGCGTGCGCAGGCGCAACCGGGGTATCAAGCGCGGGGCATCAAGCGTGGACGGAAAACGCGGGAGCCGATCAGAACTGCACGATGGTCTTGAAGCCGCCCCAGAACATGCGCTTGCTGTCAAAGGGCATGTTGTCGGGCCCCATGCCGGCCAGCCGCGGATCGGCCATCACCTTGGCGTTGACGGCGTCGCGGTGCTTGCGCGATTTGTAGACGATCCAGCTGAAGACCACGGCTTCGCCGTCTTTCAACTTCACGCTCTGCGGGAAAGAGGTGAGCTTGCCGGGCTTCACGTCATCGGCCAGGTTTTCGACCACCTGCAAGGCCCCGTGCTCGATCCAGATCTTTCCGCACTTGCGCGCCATGCGGCGGTAGGCGGGCAGTTGTGCCAGCGGCACGGGAACGACATATCCGTCGACGTATCGAGCCATGGGGTACTCCAGGTGCAGTTGAAGGAAGCGCCGCCGCGATGATGCCCCGGCCTACAACCAGCCCGAGCGTCGAAAGCGCCAGTACATGGTGCCGCACACGAACGCGATGATGCTGAAGGCCACGGGGTAGCCGTAGGTCCATTTCAACTCGGGCATGTGCTCGAAGTTCATGCCCCACACGCCGACGAAGAAGGTGGCCACGGCAAAGATGCCGGCCCAGGCCGCCAGGCGCTTGGTGGTATCGCTGTCTTCGATGGTCACCATCGACAGGTTCACCTGGATGGCCGTGGCGATGGTCTCGCGCAGGCTCTCCAGCGTGGCATTGCAGCGCATCAGGTGGTCGTAGACGTCGCGGAAGTAGTCCTGGCTGCGTTCACACACTGCCGGCACGCGGCCGCCGTAGAGCTTGCCGGTGGCTTCCATCAGCGGCACCACGGCGTGGCGCACGGTGCCCACGCGGCGCTTCAGCTGGTACAGGCGCTCGATGTTCTGGCGCGCAGTGCCGGGCTCGAAGATCTTGTCCTCGATGGTTTCCAGCTCCTGTTCCATCATGTCGATGACGGGGAAATAGCGGTCCACCACCGCGTCCATCAACGCATAGAACACGAAGCTGGCGCCATGGCGCAGCAGGTGCGGCTCACGCTCGGCGCGCTCACGCACACCGAGAAAACCCTGCGTGCTGCGGCTGCGCGAACTGAGCACGAAGTTCGGGCCCACGAACACCGCCACCTCGCCCACCTGCAGGGCGTCGGTGGGTGAATACTCCACCATGTGCATCACGGTGAAGACGGTGTCGCCGTACTCCTCGATCTTGGGCCGCTGGTGGCCGTGGCGAGCGTCTTCCACCGCCAGGTCGTGCAGGCCGAACTGGGCCTGCATTTCCAGCAGCTCGGCATCGCTGGCATCTTTCAAGGCCACCCAGACGAAACAATCGGGCAGGCGCAGGTGCTCGGCGATCTGCGCCACCGAGATGTCGGCCAGCTTGGCACCTTGCTGGTAGGCGACGCAGTTGATGAGCATGGGGACGAGACCTTGTTGCCAGGCAGCGCAGCAGTGTCGCACGCAGGGCAGCATGGCCATTGGGTCCAAAATACGCGCTCTGAAACCGAGGACGAAGCCGTGGACCTGAAAGTGCCGATCATGATCACCGATGAACTCAGCGACGAGGTCATCACGTCCACGGGCCTCTTGAACCTGGCCAGCGGCGAGATCGGCCGCGTCGAATACCAGGACTACGACTTCGAGCTGCAGGGCCTGCCCTTTGAGAACGAAGACTACGAGTTCACCTGCGGCACGCTGTCCAACAACGGCAAGGACGTCGAGTTCCGCATCGACGTCAACACCGTCACCGGGCAGTACTCGGTGAGTGCGAGCGAGCTGCTGGAAATCAAGGTGCGCGCCGCGGCGCTGTTTGCCGGCGTCAGCGGCCCGGCACTGGCGGTGCAGGCAACGGTGCGCAGCCAGGCCGCACCTGCCGCGCCCGGCTCGGCACCCGGTGCCGAGCCCAAGCCGCGCGGCGGCCGCGGCGGTCGGTACCACTGAGCGGGCACTTCGTCGCAAAGGGTGGCGGCAGGGCTGGCGGCGCCGCCACAATCGGCGCCTTTCCTGCCACGGAGCCGCCTCCATGCACCCACGTTTCCTGCCTGCCAGCCTGTCCGCCGTCGTGCTGGCAGCCGTCCTGCCGCTGCACGCCCAACCCGCCACGGCAACCGCCACGAATGCCGCCGCCACTGGCGCCGTGCCGCTGATCGAACGCGCCAAGTTCTTCGGCAACCCCAGCAAGGCCGGCGGCCGCCTGAGCCCCGATGGCCGCTGGCTGAGCTGGGTGGCCCCGCGGGACGGCGTGCTCAACCTCTGGGTGGCGCCGCTGAACGAGCCGGCCGCCGCGCGTGCGCTGACCAACGAACGCGGCCGCCCCATCCGCAACAGCTTCTGGTCGCCGGATTCCAAGACCCTGCTCTACGTCAACGACCAGGGCGGCGACGAGAACTTCCGCCTCTACGGCGTGGACGTGGCCAGCGGCGCGCTGAAGAGCTACACGCCCTTCGAGAAGACCGTGGTGCGCGTCATCGGCATCAGCCCCAAGGTGAAGGACCGCGTGCTCATCGGCCTGAACAACCGCGACCCGCGCTTCCATGACGTGCACAGCCTCGACCTGGCCAGCGGCAAGCTCACGCTGGTGCTGCAGAACGAAGGCTACGGCAGCTTCAACGCCGACCGCGACCTGAACCTGCGCCTGGCCAGCCGGCCGAATGCCGCCGGCGGCAGCGACTACTTCCGCATCAGCGACAACAAGGTCGAGCCCACGCCCATCGTCAGCGTGGGCCTGGAAGACAGCCAGACCACCGCGCCGCTGGGCTACACCGCCGACGGCAAGACGCTGTACTGGGTGGATGCGCGCGGCCGCGACACCGCCGCGCTGCTGGCGCAGGATGTGGCTAGCGGCCAGACCACGGTGGTGGCGCAAGACCGCCGCGCCGACATCAGCGACGGCCTCTTCGACCCGCAGACCGGCCGGGTACAGGGTTACGCGGTGAACTACCTGAAGAGCGAGCCCGTGGCGCTGGACCCGGCGCTGAAGCCCGATCTCGACTTCCTGCTGCGCGAGGCCGGCGGCCAGTTCACCATCACCGCGCGCACCGAGGCTGACGACAAGTGGCTGGTGGCGGTGGACAGCATCACCGCACCGCCCGCGGCCTACCTGTACGACCGCAAGGCGCGCAAGCTGAACAAGCTCTACGACACCCGGCCCGAGCTGCTGGGCGCGCCGCTGGTGCCCATGCAGGCGCACGAAATCAAGACACGCGACGGCATGACGATGGTCAGCTACCTCAGCGTGCCTGCGGGCCCGCCGGCCGGCGCGAAGCCGGTGCCGATGGTGCTGCTGGTGCACGGCGGCCCCTGGGCGCGTGACGAATACGGCTACAACAGCTACCACCAATGGCTGGCCAACCGGGGCTATGCGGTGCTGAGTGTCAACTTCCGCGGCAGCACCGGCTTTGGCAAGAGCTTCACCAACGCCGGTGACCTGCAGTGGGGACGCAAGATGCACGACGACCTGCTCGACGCCGTGCAGTGGGCCGTGCAGCGCGGCGTGGCACAGAAGGACAAGGTCGCCATCATGGGCGGCAGCTACGGCGGCTATGCGACGCTGGCCGGCCTGGCCTTCACGCCCAAGGAATTCGCCTGCGGCGTGGACATCGTCGGCCCGAGCAATCTCTTCACGCTGCTGGGCACCATCCCGCCGTACTGGGAGGCCTTCAAGAAGCAGCTCTACCGCCGCATGGGCGACCCCGGCACGCCGGAGGGCCAGGCGCTGCTGAAGGAGCGTTCACCGCTGAACTTCGCGGCCAGCATCGAGCGCCCGCTGCTCATCGGCCAGGGCGCCAACGACCCGCGCGTGAACGTGGCCGAAAGCGACCAGATCGTCGACGCGATGAAGGCG
>JANMMD010000198.1:0-14534 GCA_031372905.1 Betaproteobacteria bacterium | reverse complement strand
AAGAAGGCTGCTGCCAAAAAGGCAGCCCCGGCGAAGAAGGCTGCTGCGAAGAAGGCAGCGCCGGCGAAGAAGGCTGCTGCTAAGAAGGCAGCCCCTGCCAAGAAGGCGGCGCCGGCGAAGAAGGCTGCTGCGAAGAAGGCGCCTGCTACCAAAGCAGCCCCGGCCAAGAAAGCTGCACCCGCCAAGAAGGCGGCGGCTGCTAAGAAGCCGGCTGCCAAAAAGCCCGCGGCCAAGAAGGCGGCGAAGAAGGCTGCACCCGCAGCACCCACTGCGCCTGCGCCTGCACCGGCTGCTACGCCTGCGAAAACTGCTTTGAATCCCGCGGCAGCGTGGCCGTTCCCGACAGGCAACAAGCCCTAAGCATTGGACTGTCTCGGCAGGAAAGTCTGCCGAACGCGCTCAGTCCCAGGAGACCCGGCAATGCCGGGTCTTTTTTTGTTGCATTCACTGGCAACTATGGCGTACCTTCCCGCAACAACGCAGTTGGAGGGCTTGATGGTCACTGATCGCCTAACTTGTGCTTCAGGAGCGAATAATGAGTGAGCTGCTTCAGCGGTTACTCCATGAGCTCAGCTCGCTGACTGATCCCGTTGCTCGAGCGCAACTTATCGCAAGAATCGCGGCATTGCATGCGCGTTTGGGTCAATTTGACCAAGCAAGGTTGGCAATTAACGCTATCAAGGAGCATTTCGGAAAAGGCGAGAGTGGTCGAGTCACTGTTTGGAAAATGATCGCGGAGGGGCTCGTATTCCATTACGAGGATTTGAGCCCTGCGGCGCTTGAGCGCATAGGCGGCGCACTGGCGCTCGGGCGCGCGATGCAATATTCGACGGTTATTGCGCTGGCCTCCGCTTGGAAAGCGCATATTGAGTTCGAGCGATCCGACTTCGTGAACATGGCAGAGTCGTTGGGTGTCGCATTGCAGTTTGTGGAGCCGACGGATCATGATGCCCAGACAAGAATTTCTATGGTGCTTGCCAATGCTTTCATGATTTGTGGCGATCGCACGCGCATGCAAGCTTTTTTCATGCGGGGTCGTGATCATGCGGTGAAGAATCGTGATAGGGCCAGCGTCGAGGCGCTCCAATACAACAAGGCAGCATTCGCAACGGCTTGGGCGAGAGTCTCGGCATGCAGCGCACCTATCGACGCACATGAGCTCACGCTACTCCGCGGAGAAGTAAACTCAGCGCGTAACTTTCAAGAACTGGCCGGTATCGTTGCTTTATCGGGGCATATTCGCCTAATCGACGCACGACTGCTGATGCTTGAAGCTCGATATGACTTAGCCGCCGAAGTGTTGAAAGTAGTCCGAAGTACTGAACCTTTCGCGAGCCACAATTTTGACCAGTCGTATATCGACCTAGAACTCCAGTTCTGTGCAGTTATGTTGGGAGCCACCGACTTCTCCATTGTGCAGCGGTACGCAGATGTCTTACACCAGCTCAATGGCCTCGATATCGACGAGAAAATTATCGCGTGTTGGATGTTGGCCGAAATTGCGGCGAAGGCGAAACTATGGGATGAGCAGGCCCAACTGAAACGCATGCTCGGCGATTTGCAGAAACAACATGCGGTGGAGCGGGACGCATTGCGGGCGAGCTTGGAGTCACTCGCCAAGGGGTTGGATGACAATCCGGCTCCGTCTGCAGTGCCTTCAACGTCGTCGTGAATACAAAAATCGCTCTCGCCATGGGCTCCTCCAGCGACTGGGACACCCTCCAGCACGCCGCTGCCATCCTCGACGAGTTCGGCATCGCCTACGAGAAGCGGGTCGTCTCCGCACACCGCATGCCCGACGATATGTTCGCCTTTGCCGAGGGCGCGGCGGCGCGTGGCCTGAAGGCCATCATCGCGGGTGCCGGTGGGGCCGCGCATCTGCCGGGCATGCTGGCTGCCAAGACCGTGGTGCCTGTGCTCGGTGTGCCGGTGGCCAGCAAACATCTGCAAGGCCTCGACTCGCTTTACTCCATCGTGCAAATGCCCAAGGGCATCCCTGTGGCCACCTTTGCCATCGGCGCTGCAGGTGCCGCCAATGCGGCGCTTTTCGCGGTGGCCATGCTGGCCAACGAAGATGCCGATCTGCGCCTGCGTCTGCTGGACTTCCGTGCCCGCCAAACAGAGCGGGCGCGCGCAATGACGCAGGATCTGGGATGAGCCTGAAATGAGCCTGGAATGAGTACGACCGCCCGAGAAGCCGGCGCCTTGCCGTTGGCACCCGTGCAGTTGCCTTCGGAGTCTTCCCGCCCTCCACCCGCTCTGCTTCCCGGCGCCGCACGCCTGGGTGTGCTTGGCGGCGGTCAACTCGGCCGCATGTTCGTGCATGCGGCGCAGGTGCACGGCTACCGCGTCACGGTGCTGGAACCCGACGCCGCCAGCCCCGCGGGCGCTGCGGCCGACACCCACCTGTGCGCGGCCTACGAGCAGCCCGCTGCGTTGGCCGAGCTCGCTGCCAGCTGCGCGGCGGTCACCACCGAGTTCGAGAACGTGCCGGCCGCTGCGCTGCGCACGCTGGCCGCCAGCTGCACCGTGGCGCCACCCGCCGCTGCGGTGGAGGTCTGCCAGCACCGGGCGCGCGAGAAGGCGGCGTTCGTGGCTGCAGGGGTGCCGTGCGCGCCGCACGCCTTGATCGACAGCGCGCACGCGGCGGCCTCCGCCGCCTCCACCCCGGCCATCGCCGCCTTGCTGCCCGGCATCCTCAAGACCGCCAGCATGGGCTATGACGGCAAGGGCCAGGCCACGGTGATGTCGGCCGCCGAGCTGCCGAGGGCCTGGGCGGCGCTGGGCGGCGTGCCTTGCGTGCTGGAGCAGCGCCTGCCGCTGCGGCTGGAGATCAGCGTCGTCGTTGCGCGTGGCGCCGATGGCGCAGTGGTGCACCTGCCGGTGCAGCAGAACCTGCACCGCGGTGGCATCCTGGCCGTGACGCAGGTGCCTGCGCCCGACGTGCCCGAAGCCACCGCGGCGCTGGCCATCACGCTGGCGCAGCAGCTGGCGCAGGCCTTGGCTTATGTCGGCGTGCTGTGCGTTGAGTTCTTCGTGCTCGAAGACGGCCGGCTGGTGGCCAACGAGATGGCACCGCGCCCGCACAACTCGGGCCACTACAGCCTGGATGCCTGCGACGTCTCGCAGTTCGATCTGCAGCTGCGTTGCCTGGCCGGCCTGCCGCTGGTGGCGCCGCGCCTGCATTCACCGGCTGTGATGCTGAACTTGCTGGGTGATCTGTGGTTTCGGGCGGAGGGCGGGCCGGCGACCACGCCCGACTGGCCTGCGGTGCTGGCGCTGCCCGGTGTGCACCTGCATCTCTACGGCAAGAGCGAGGCGCGGCGCGGCCGGAAGATGGGCCACCTCACCGTCACCGCGGCCAGCGCCGCGCAGGCCCGCGCGGTGGCGCTGCAAGCCGCCGCGCTGCTCGGCCTGCCGGCTTTCTGAGCGCCGGGCGCGCTGCGATGCCTGTGCTCTCGGGGCGCGACCCCCATGCCGTGCGCCGGGCTGCGGCGCTGCTGGCTGCCGGTGAGCTGGCGGCCTTCGCCACCGAAACCGTCTACGGCCTCGGTGCGCGCGCCGACGATGACGCCGCCGTGGCGCGCATCTACGCCGCGAAGGGCAGGCCCAGTGGGCACCCGCTCATCGTGCATGTGGCCGATGCGACGGGGGTGGCTGCCTTCGCCGACCGCATCAGCCCCGTCGCGCAGCGCCTGATGAACGCCTTCTGGCCCGGGCCTTTGACGCTGATCGTGCCGCGCCGCGCCGGCGTGGCCGGCGCGGCCGCGGGTGGGCAGCACAGCATTGGCCTGCGCCTGCCCGCGCACCCGGTGGCGCTGGCGCTGCTGCGCGAAGCCGCGTTGCTGGGCGTGGCCGGTGTGGCCGCACCCAGCGCCAACCGCTTCGGCCGCGTCAGCCCCACGCAGGCGGCGCATGTGGTGGCCGAGTTCGGTTCTGCGCTGGCGGTGCTTGATGGCGGCGCCTGTGACATCGGCATCGAATCGGCCATCGTCGATTGCACGCGCGAGCATCCGGCCCTGCTGCGCCCGGGTCAGCTGGGGCGTGCGCGGCTGGAAGCCGTGCTGGGCGGCCCGCTGGGGGCGCCCGATGCGCATTCGCCGCGCGCCTCCGGCACGCTGGCATCGCACTATGCGCCGCGCGCGCCGGTGCGGCTGTTCGATGCAGGCCAGCCCCCGTGGCTGTCTGCCCCCGGGCACGCCCCCGTTGCCACTGGGGCGGCCGGGGGCCTCGGGGTATATTCCCGGGCTGCGCCGATCGGCCCCGCCCTCGGTGCGGGCTGGCGGCACAGGCCGATGCCGGCGTCGGCAGCCGCGGTGGCCCACGAACTTTTCGCGGTGCTGCGCGAGCTGGATGCCGCCGGCGTCAGCGCCATCTGGGTCGAGCGGCCGCCGCCCGACCCAGCCTGGGATGGCGTGCGTGACCGCCTGCAGCGCGCCGCGGCGTAGGCTGAGCCAGCCTGCCCAGGCACCCCGAATTCGGAGCAAAGATGATTTTCAGCAGCAAGGCCCTGGCGCGGTGGCACAGCACGACAGGCCGTTGGGCGGTGATGGCAGCGGCGCTGTCGCTGGCCTTCTTGTCGGCCTGCGGTGGCGGCAGCACGCAGTACGACCCCTTCATCCCCAAGCGTCTGCTCGTCTTCGGTGACGACGACAGCTACCTCGACCCCAACGGCCGCAGCCGCAGCGTCAACGCCGTGGGCGAGAACGGCGTGCTCGACTGCAACGGCAACCCGATCTGGGTGCAGCAGCTGGCGCGGGTCTATGGTTTTGTCTTTGCCGAATGCAACCCCGGCTTCGACCCCGAGCCCAAGGCGCGCATGCTCGCCTTCCCTGGCGCGAAGGTGGCCGACATGGCGGCCCAGGTTGAGGCGCAGGTCGCAGCCGGCGGCTTCCGCGACAAAGACTTGGCCACCGTGCTGGTGGGCACCAACGACCTGCTGGAGCTCTACGCGCTTTACCCGGGCCTGGGTGAAGACACGCTGCTGGCCGAGGCGCGGGCGCGCGGCCGGAGCGCGGCGCGCGTCGTCAACCGCCTCGTCGCGTTGGGCGCCAAGGTCGTGGTTTCCGATCTGCCCGACCTCGGCCTCACGCCGTTTGCACGTGCCCAGCGCGCGCTGGCCGGCACTGGCGTCGACCGCGCCGCGCTGCTGACGCGGCTGACGAGTGCCTACAACGAGCAGCTTGGCGTCAGCGTGTTGCTGGACGGGCGTTTCGTCGGCCTGATGCAGGCCCAGCTGCAGTTTCAGGCCATCGAACGCTTCCCGCCTGGCGCCGGCATTGCCAACGTGGCCAATGCCATCTGCACCGCTCCGCTGCCCACCTGCACCACGGCCACGCTGGTGCCCGAGGCCGTGCCCTCCGGTTACCTGTGGTCCGACGACATCCGCCTTGCCCCAGGCGGGCATGCGCAGCTGGCGTCGTTGGCCGTCAGTCGAGCGCAGCGCAACCCGTTCTAGCGCCTGTCGGGCTTGCGGCGCGGGCTGGCCGTCAAAAGGCTGGAGCGTCGCGCAGGGTCCACTGCAGCAGCGCGTCCAGTGCCGGGCGGGCACCCTGGGCCAGTTCGTGGTTCACGAGTGCCACGAACACGTAGCGCCGGCCGCTGTTCGACAGCACATAGCCGCCCAGCGCCACCACGTCGCGCAGTGATCCGGTTTTCAAGTGCGCCCGCCCCGTGGACGTGCGCGCGCGGCGCAGCGTACCGTCGACCCCGGAAATCGGCAGCGACGACATCAGCTCGCTCATCAGGGGCCCGTCCCAGGCTTGCAGCAGCACCTGGGCCAGGCGCTGTGCGCTGATGCGTGACAGGCGCGACAGCCCCGAGCCGTTCTCGATGACCACCTCGTCGCCCAGGGGTCCGGTGCGGTCGGACAGCCAGCGCAGCAGCGTTTCGCGTGCGCCGTCGGGCGTGGCCGGCTCGCCCGGCCGCGCCTGCAGCGCCAGCGTCAGGAAGAGCTGCTGCGCCATCAGGTTGTTGCTGGCCTTGTTGATATCGCGCACCACCTCGGCCAGCGGCGGCGAGCGCAGCTCGAAGGCCGGGGTGCTGCCCACGGTGCCCGGCACCGGCGGCGGCCCGGCACGCACCCGGCCCTTCAGGCGGCCACCCATCTCGCGCCACAGCGTTTGCAGCAGGCGTGCTTCGAAGCTGGCGGGGTCGGGGTCGGCCACCAGCCAGGAGAGCTCGCCGCAGGCGCTGGCGTAAGTGGCGTGGGCCAAAGTGCTGTTGGCGCCGGCCGCGCCAGGCCCGCCGAAGCGCGTGCTCGCAATCTCGAACTGCGGCTTCAGCGCGGTGCGCCAGTCGTTGCAGGCGCCGGGCGCCAAGGGCACGCTGCGGTCGACCAGCACCGGCGTGGCCAGCGCCGGCTCCACCGTCACCTGGGCCACGCCGGCTGCGGCGTCGGGCGTGAAGGTGTAGCGCAGCGCGCGCTGCGCAAACAGCAGCGCGGCGGGCTGCACGTTGTGCGGGCGCAGCGGCTCGCCGTCGAAATCGCCGGCCGTGGCGGGTGGCAGTGCGAAGGCACTCTGGTCGAGCACGATGTCGCCGCGGATTTCGCGCACACCCAGCTGCTGCAGGCGGCGCAGCAGCGCGGCCACGCGGTCTGCGGTGAAGGCGGGGTCGCCGCGGCCCTGCAGGTGCAGATGGCCTTCCAGCACGCCATCCCGCACGGGCCCGGCCAGCCACACCGGGGTGGCCCAGGCAAAGGCCGGACCCAGGCGCTCCAGCGCCGCGCTGGTGGTCAGCAGCTTCATCAGCGAAGCTGGGTTCAGCGGCCGCGCCGGCTGCCACTCCAGCACGCGCTGGCCGGTGGTGGCATCGTGCACCACAGCGCCCATCGCAGCGGCAGGCAGGCCGGCACGCTGCAGGGCCCGGACCACGTCGAGCGGCAGGCGGTTGATGGGAGCGGCGGCGGTGGGAGCGGTGGCGGTGGCGGCGGCAGCGCCGGTGGGCTGGGCCGCAGCGGGCCTGTGGATGAGCAGCAGCGCCAACAGCGCGGCCGACGCCGCACGCCATCCCACGCAAGCAGACCCACAAGACCTCGGCATGGCGACGATGATGGCACGGCATAAACTCGTTGGATGAGCCCGTCAGCCCCCTTGCAGACGCCCTTGCAGACGCCCTTGCAGACGCCCTTGCAGACGCCCTTGCAGACGCCCGCGATGCCCCCGTGCGTGCTGGCACTCGACACTGCCACCGAACGTCTGGCGGTGGCCCTGGCGGCCCCGGGTGGCCCGTGGTGCGTGGATGCGCCTGGCGGTGCCGCCGCTTCGGCCACGCTGCTGCCGCAGGTGCAGCGCCTGCTGGCCGAGGCAGGCCTGCCGATGGCAGCGCTGGATGTGATCGCCTACGGCCGCGGCCCTGGCGCCTTCACCGGCCTGCGCACCGCCTGCGCCGTGGCGCAGGGCCTGGGCTATGGCTTGAACCGGCCGCTGGTGGGCATCGACAGCCTGATGATCGTGGCCGAAGACGCCCGCTCGCAGGCCGGCGGTGGCGAGGGTTTCAGCATCGGCGTGGCCATGGACGCCCGTATGGAAGAAGCCTATGCCGCGGCCTACCGCTGGCATGGCACCGGCTGGCAGGTGCTGCAGGCGCCGGCGCTGTACACCTTGCCGGCACTGAGCGCCGCCTGGGCCCACTTGCCCTTGCAGGCCCTGGCGGGCACGGCCTGGGCATCCTTTGGCGGCCGCCTCGTGCCGCCGCCCGGCGCCACGCTGTGGCCGCAGGAGACAGGCCGCGCCGCGGCGCTGCTGCGCCTGGCGGTGCAGGCCGCCGCGGCCGGCGAGAGCACGGCCGCGGCCGATGCGCTGCCGCTCTACCTGCGCGACAAGGTGGCATCGACCACGGCCGAGCGCGCCGCAACGCTGGCGCAGCGGGCTGTCACCCCATGAACGCAGTGCTGGAGCCGTGGCCACCCAGCCCGACGCGCCGCGCGATGACCGTGCGCGACCTCGATGCCGTGGTCGCCGTCGAGCAGCGTGCCTACGGCCACCCCTGGAGCCGCGGCAACTTCACCGATTCACTCGCCGCCGGCTATCTGGCCGAGGTCTGGTTGCAGGACGACGAACTGCTGGGCTACTTCGTCGCGATGCCCGGCGTGAACGAAGTGCACCTGCTGAACATCACGGTGGCGCCTGAACGCCAGGGGCAGGGCCATGGCTGCAGGATGATGGCGTCGTTGCAGGCGCAGGCCGTGCAACTCGGGGCCGCGACCTTGTGGCTGGAGGTGCGCGAGAGCAACCACCGCGCCCGCGCGCTCTACCGCCGCCTCGGCTTTGCAGAGGTCGGCCGACGCCGCGGCTATTACCCCGCAGCGCCACGGCGCGAAGACGCGGTGGTGATGAGCCTCGTGTTCGAGCCCTTGCCCGAGCCTGCCGCGCATGACGTGGACTGAACGCCAGCGCGCCCTGTTGCAGGGCATGGGCTTGCGCGTGTGGGCGCCGCTCGAGGCCGAGCTGGCCGCACCGGTCGCTGCGGGGGCGGCGGTCGCTCCGGTGGCGCCGCCCGATGCCGCCGCCGTGCCGACTCCGACCCGTTCCGGTGCGCCTTCACCACCGCCTGCGCGCCTGGCTCAACCGGCCACGGCCACGGGCCGAGCTCGCGCCGACCTCGCCGCGCTCGACTGGCCCGCGCTGCGCGACAGCGTGGCCGCCTGCCGCGCCTGCGGCCTTTGCGAGAGCCGCACGCAGACCGTCTTCGGCGTCGGCCACCGCCAGGCGCACTGGATGGTGGTGGGCGAGGCACCGGGCGAAGAAGAGGATCGCCAGGGCGAGCCTTTCGTCGGCGCGTCGGGCCAGCTGCTCGACCGCATGCTGGCGGCACTGCAGCTTTCGCGCAGCCCCGACGGCCCGCCCGAGCGCAGCGTCTACATCGCCAACACGCTGAAGTGCCGGCCGCCGCGCAACCGCAACCCGACTCCCGAAGAGCTGGCCTCGTGCGAGCCTTTCCTGGTGCGGCAGATCGAGCTGCTGCAGCCGCGCATCATCCTGGCGCTGGGGCGCTTCGCGGTGCAGATGCTGCTGCGCACCGACGCGCCCATCGGCCGCCTGCGCGGCCAGGTGCACCGCTACCAGGGCGTGCCGCTGGTCGTGAGCTACCACCCGGCCTATCTGCTGCGCAGCCTGGGTGAAAAGGCCAAGGCCTGGGAAGACCTGTGCCTGGCGGCCGACACCGTGCAGGCCAACGCATGAAGGCCAACGCATGAAGGCCGGCGCATGAACGGCGACGCTCTGCCCGCGCCCCCGGCGATGCCAGAGCTCTTGCGGGCGCTGCAGGACCAGATTGCGCAGTTCACCCTGCTGTGCAACAACGTGCCGGCGGCCATCGCCTATTTCGAGCGCGTCGGCAACACCTGCCGCTATGCCAACCGCGGCTACGCCGAGATGTTCGGCCGCACCGAGGCTTCCATCATCGGCTTGAGGGTGGCCGAGGTCATCGGTGAAGACGCGGCGGCACAGATCCAGCCGCAGGTCGACCGCGTGCTGCACGAACGCCAGGGCGCGCGCTATGAGCGCGACATCATCGACGCTGCCGGCAAACAGCGGCACCTGGAGGTGCATCTGCTGCCGCATCTGCAGGCTGCAGGCCCTGGCGATGTGCCCGAGCCTGTGGGCGCGTTCGTGCTCATCAGCGACATCACGCGCCACCGCGAGTCGGAAGCGGCGCTGCGCGACAGCGAAGAGCGCCTGGCCAAGTTCATGCACGCGAGCGCGGAAGGCATCGTCTTCCACCAGGGCGGTTTCATCACCGATGCCAACCCGCCGCTGTTGGCGCTGCTGGGCTACACGCTGCCGGAAATGGTGGGCCGCTCGACGCTGGAGTTCGTCGCGCCCTCGCAGCGCCAGCGTGTCTCGGAGGTCATCGCCGCAGGCCTGGAGATCAGCTACGACAGTGCGCTGCTGCACCGCGACGGCCACGAGCTGCCGGTGGAGTTCATCGTGCGCACCATGCACTTCCACGGCGAACGGCTGCGCATGACTGTCGTGCGCGATCTGCGCGACCGCGAGCAGGCACGGCAGCGCATCGAGCACCTGGCCATGCACGACGCGCTGACCGGCTTGCCGAACCGCCTGGCCTTCGACATGCGCGCGCAGGGCCTGCTGGCCGAGGCGCAAACGCGCGGCGAGGGGCTGGCGCTGATGTTCATCGACCTCGACCACTTCAAGCGCGTCAACGATTCACTGGGCCACCCGGTGGGTGACGTGCTGCTGCAGACCGTGGCCGCGCGCATCACGCACACGCTGCGCGCGCAGGACGCCCACCCCGACGAAGGCCACCGCGCGCGCGGCGCCGACCTGGTGGCACGTTTTGGCGGCGATGAGTTTGTGCTGCTCTTGGCCGGCAAGCCGGCACTCGCAGCGGTGCAGGCGGTGGCAGCCAAGCTGCTGGCCGAGATCGGCGCGCCGCTGGAGGTGGAAGGCGCGCTGATTTCGGTGACGCCGAGCATCGGCGTGGCGATGTATCCGGAACACGGGGCGACGCCGGCCGAGCTGATCAAGCACGCCGACATCGCGATGTACCGCGCCAAGCGCCAGGGCCGCGCGCATTGCAGCTTCTTCGAGCCGGCGATGGCCGAGCTGGCGCGCGCCGAACTGGCGATGGAAAGCCGGCTCGCCCAGGCCATCCGCGACGGTGAATTTCTGCTGCACTTCCAGCCGCAGCTGTCGCTGGCCGATGGCCGGCTGCTGGGTGTGGAAGCCCTCGTGCGCTGGCAGCACCCGGAACGCGGCGTGGTCGGGCCCGACGAGTTCATCCCGGTGGCCGAGGCGCACCGCCTCATCCTGCCCATCGGCACCTGGGTGCTGCACGAGGCGCTGCGCTGCGCCGTGCGCTGGCATGCCAGCGGGCTGGCGCGGGTGCCGGTGGCGGTGAACCTGTCGACGCTGCAGTTCCAGGCGCCGCGTTTTGTCGAGACCGTGGAGCAGGCCCTGGTCGACGCCGGCGCAGAAGGCCCGATGCTGGAGCTGGAGCTCACCGAGCGCATGCTGATGGACGACGTGGCCGGCGTGCGCGAGGCGCTGCAGCGGCTGAAGGCCCTGCGGGTGGGCATCGCCATCGACGATTTCGGCACCGGCTACACCAGCCTGGCGCTGCTGAAACACCTGCCCGTCGACCGCCTAAAGATCGACCGCAGCTTCATCACCGACCTGCCGGGCGATGCGGGCTCGGCGGCCATTGCGCAGGCCATCGTCCGCCTCGGCAAGAGCCTGGGCCTGCAGGTGGTGGCCGAGGGGGTGGAAACGCAGGCGCAGCGTGACTGGGTGCGCGCCGAGGGCTGCGATGCCGAGCAGGGCTTCATCGAGGGCCAGCCGATGGCGCAGGCGCCTTTTGAGGCCTGGCTGACCACACAGCAGCGAACACAACAGCGGCGGCCGCCGCCGCCGCGCTAGCGCGGCTCAGCGCGGTTTCTTCGCCGGCCGTGTCCAGCCCGGCAGCGTGGCCTGTTTCGCGCGTGCCACCGTCAGCTGGCCGGCCGGCGCATCCTTGGCAATCGTGCTGCCGCCGCCGATGGTGGCGCCGTCTTGCAGCGTCACCGGGGCGATGAGCACGCAGTTGCTACCGACGTGCACGTCGTCGCCGATGGTGGTGCGGTGCTTGTTGGCACCGTCGTAGTTGGCGGTGATGCTGCCGGCACCGAAGTTCACGCGCTCGCCCACCGTGGCATCACCCAGGTAGGCCAGGTGGTTGGCCTTGGCGCCGCGCGCAAGCCTGCTGTTCTTCACCTCGACGAAGTTGCCGATGTGCACCTCGGGGCCGAGCTCGGCGCCGGGGCGCAGCCGCGCATAGGGCCCGACCATGGCGCCCTCACCGACCACCGCGTCTTCGATGTGGGTGAACGGGTGGATCACCGCGCCGGCCGCAATGCGCGCGTTGCGGATGACGCAGTTCGCGCCGATCTGCACGTGGTTGCCGAGTTGCACCTCGCCTTCGAAGAGGCAGTTGATGTCGATCTGCACGTCGCTGCCGCAGGAAAGCGTGCCGCGCACGTCCAGCCGCGCGGGGTCGGCCAGCCGCACGCCTTGTTCCATCAGCGCGGCGGCCTGGCGGCGCTGGAAGACACGCTCCAGCTCGGCCAGCTGGGCGGCGTCGTTGATGCCTGCCACCTCGGCCTCGTCGGCGACGATCTGCGCCGTCACCGGCACACCCTGCGCCACGGCCATGGCCACCACGTCGGTGAGGTAGTACTCGTGCTGGCTGTTGTGGTTGTCGAGGTCGGCGACCCAGCGCTTCAGCATGGCCGTGGGCGCGGCCATGATGCCGCTGTAGACCTCGCCGATGGCGCGCTGCTCGGGCGTCGCGTCCTTGTATTCGACGATGGCCAGCACGCCGCCGGCAGGGCTGCGCACGATACGGCCGTAACGCGCCGGGTCGGCGGGCTGGAAGCTCAGCAACGCGAGCTGCTTGCCGGCGCAGGCTTGCACCAGCGAGGCGGCAGTCTCTGCACGGATCAGCGGCACGTCACCGTACAGGATCAGGGTGATGTCGTGTTCGTCGTCCAGCGCCGGCACGGCCTGCTGCACAGCGTGCCCGGTGCCCAGCTGTGGCATCTGGCGCACGAAGACGGCGCCGCTGCGGGCTACGGCCGCTTCCACCTCATCAGCACCATGCCCCGTGACCACCACCGTGCGCAGCGCACCCACACCAGCAGCGGCGTTCAGGACATGCTGCAATAGGCTGGTGCCGGCCAGGCAGTGCAGCACCTTGGGCAAGGCCGACTTCATGCGGGTGCCCTTGCCCGCGGCCATGATCACGACATTGAGGGTCATGCAGATGTCTCGCATCAAAACCTCGATTATCGGCCTGCTGCTCGCAGCGGCGGCCCTGTTGGGTGGCTGCAGCAGCGTGCGCCTGGCCTATGGCAACGGTGCCCAGCTGGCGTGGTGGTGGCTGGACGCCTATGTCGACTTCAGTGCTGAGCAGTCGCCGCGTGTGAAGCAGGCCTTGGGCGGCTTGTTCGACTGGCACCGCAACACCCAGCTGCCGGCCTACGCGGCATTGCTCGTCACGGCACAGCGCCAGGTGCTGGAGCCCACCACGCCCGAGCTGGCCTGCCGCTGGCAGACGCAGGTGCGCGAGCTGCTGGAACCCGCGCTGCAGCGCGCTTTGGTGCTGGCTGCCGAGCAGAGCGTGGGCCTGGGCGAAGCGCAGTTCAAGCACCTGGAGCAGCGCTATGGCAAAGGCAACGCCGAGATGCGTGACGACTTTCTGCAGCCCGACCTCGGCGAGCGGCAGGCCAAATCGGTGCAGCGTGCGGCAGAGCGGGCCGAGCGTCTGTACGGCCGCTTGGCGCCGGCGCAGATGCAGGTGCTGCGCGAGGGCATCGCCGCCTCGCCCTTCGACCCCGCGCTGTGGCTGCAGGAGCGCCAGCGCCGCCAGCGTGAGGTGCTGGACACGCTGCGCCGGCTCACAGCCGACAAGGCCGACGCCGACCAGCGCCTGGCCGCGATGCGCGTGCTGGTGGCCCACACCGAGCTGTCACCGAACCCGACCTACCGCGCCTACCAGTTGAAGTTGACGGAGTTCAACTGCGCATTGGCCGCGCGCATCCACAACGCGGCGCCGGCGGCGCAGCGCCAGCAGGCGCGCGATACGCTCAAGGGCTGGGAAGAAGACCTGCGCGCCTTGATGGCGCCGCCGGTCTGAGCGGCTCAGCCGCCCCGTCACCCGCCCAGTCACCCGCCCAGATACGCGCCGCCGTTGACGTGCATCACCTGGCCGGTGATGAAGCGTGCGCTGGGGCTGGCGAGGTAGGCCACGGCATCGGCCACTTCCTTGGCGGTGCCGCGGCGGCCCAGCAGCGTCTGGTGCGTGGCGTGGTGTTTCGGGTTGGCGCTGGCGCTGCCGGCCTTGCGCACGGTGTCGATGAGGCCGGGCGCGACGCAGTTCACCGTCACCTGGTCGTGCGCGAGGTCGTGCGCGAGTGCACGCGTCATGCCCACGAGGCCGGCCTTGGCGGTGACGACGTGCACGCGGTCGGCCGCGCCGGTGTGGGCGGTGAGCCCGCCGATGTTGACGATGGCGCCGCGGCCCGAGGCCTTGAGCCAGGGCAGCGCCGCCTGGGTGCAGAAGAAGGCGCCGTCCAGCACCACGCGCAGGGTGTCGTGCCAGTCTTGCGCCGTCAGCGCAGAAAGATCCGCCTCGCGGCGGATGGCGGCGTTGTTCACCACCACGTCCAGCCGGCCCCAGGTGCCAGTGATGTGCTCGACCATCGCGGCCACCGCGGCGCGGTCGCTCACGTCGGCCACGCACAGCAGGGCCTGGCCGCCGCGTGCGGTGATCTCGTCGACGACGGCCTGGGCTTCGTCGACGGACGAGCGCACGTTCACTGCCACGGCCTGGCCTTGCGCCGCCAGGGCCAGGGCGATTTCACGGCCGATGTTGCGGCCAGCGCCGGTGATGAGGGCGACAGGTTGATTCAGTGCGGGTGCGTTCATGGGTGTGCGTTCAGGCCAGGGCTTCAGTCTTGATCTGCGTTTGTTCGAAAAGGCGGCCGAGCGCCGCTTCCAGCGCTTGCGCCTGCCCCGCCGGCAGGCCGCCGT
>JANMMD010000197.1:0-7350 GCA_031372905.1 Betaproteobacteria bacterium | reverse complement strand
GGGCTGGAGCGCTGCGCCGCCGGGCGCGTGGTGATCGCCGGCGACGTGCTGTCCGACGCCGCCAGCGGCCTGCACCTGGCGCCCGAGCAGCGCCACATCGGCATGGTGTTTCAGGATTACGCGCTGTTTCCGCACCTCAGCGTGGCCGACAACATCGAGTTCGGCATCCACAGCCTGCCGCGCGCGCAGCGCCAGCAACGCGTGCAGCAGATGCTCGACCTGGTGGGTCTGGCGCACGCCGCCAAGCGCGCGCCGCACCAACTCTCAGGCGGGCAGCAGCAGCGCGTGGCGCTGGCGCGGGCGCTGGCGCCGCAACCCCGCCTGCTGCTGCTGGACGAGCCCTTCAGCAGCCTGGACGTGGACCTGCGCGAACGCCTGGCGCAAGAGGTGCGCAGCATCCTCAAGGACAGCGGCACCACGGCCTTGCTCGTCACGCACGACCAGCTGGAGGCCTTCGCCGTGGGCGACGTCATCGGCGTGATGAACCACGGCCACCTCGAGCAATGGGACGACGCCTACACGCTCTACCACCGCCCGGTCAGCCGCTTCGTCGCAGGCTTCATCGGCCACGGTGTCTTCGCGCCGGCACAGATCGTCGCCTGCGCCAACGGCCCCTGCGTGCAGACGCCGCTGGGCGAGTTGCACGACATGGACAACTGCCCGCTGCCGGAAGCCTTTCCGCTGGGCGAGTGCGAAGTGCTGCTGCGTGCCGACGACATCGTGCACGACGACGCCAGCACGGTGCGCGCGATGATCGAACGCAAGGCTTTTCGCGGCAGCGAGTTTCTTTACACACTGCGCCTGCAGAGCGGCGAACAGGTGCTGGCGCATGTGCCCTCGCACCACGATCACCAGGTGGGCGAGTGGATAGGCATCCGCGCCGAGGTGGACCACGTGGTGACGTTTCCGCGCGTGGCGGCGGTCTGAGCCGCGCCGCACTGCCCAATCTCACACGGCGCGCACACCGCGCGGGTGCAACTTTCTCCCCGCCGCGAGCTCAGACTCCGGGCGCAGTCCTATACTGGATTCGTGACAGTGCGTGCTGCACAAGCCTCTTGAAAGGGCACTCTTCATGGGTTCGAAGTTGAAACTGGCCGGTGTTCTGGCCGTCGGGGCGGTGGCCGGTGCGCTGGCCACCATGCAGTTGCAGGCCGTGGCCCGCAATGCCCTGGCTCCGCTGCCGCTGGAAGAAGTGCAACAGCTCGCTGCGGTCTTCGACCGTGTGAAGGCCGAGTACGTCGAGCCCGTCGATGAGAAGAAGCTCATCTCCGACGCCATCGCCGGCATGGTGGCGGGGCTGGACCCGCACAGCCAGTATTTCGACAAGAAGAGCTTTCGCGAATTCCGCGAAAGCACCGGCGGCAAGTTCGTCGGCATCGGCATCGAGATGGCGATGGAAGAAGGCCTGGTGAAGGTGGTTTCGCCGATCGAGGGCAGCCCCGCCTTCCGCGCCGGCATGAAGCCCGGCGACCTCATCACCCGCATCGACGACAGCCCGGTCAAGGGCCTCACCGTCGACCAGGCCGTGAAGAAGATGCGCGGCGAGCCCAACACCAAGGTCGTGCTGACGGTCTTCCGCAAGCAAGAGAGCCGCACCTTCCCGGTGACGATCGTGCGCGAAGAAATCCGCATGCAGAGCGTGCGCGCCAAGATGATCGAGCCGGGCTACGGCTGGATCCGCGTCAGCCAGTTCCAGGAACGCACGGTCGACGACTTCGTGCGCAAGATGGAAGAGCTCTACAAGCAAGACCCCAACATGAAAGGCCTGGTGCTCGACCTGCGCAACGACCCGGGCGGCCTGCTCGATGGCGCGGTGGCCTTGTCGGCGGCCTTCCTGCCGGCCGACGTGGTGGTCGTCACCACCAACGGCCAGCTGCCTGAAAGCCGCGCCACCTTCCGCGCCAGCCCCGAGTTCTACGCCCGCCGCGGCAGCAGCGACCCGCTGCGCAAGCTGCCGGCCGCGATGAAGAACGTGCCGCTGGTGGTGCTGGTGAACGAAGGCTCGGCCTCGGCCAGCGAGATCGTCGCGGGTGCTTTGCAGGACCACAAGCGCGCCACCATCATGGGCGCGCAGACCTTCGGCAAGGGTTCGGTGCAGACCATCCGCCCGCTGCCTTCGGACACCGCGCTGAAGATCACCACCGCGCGTTACTACACGCCGGCCGGCAAGAGCATCCAGGCCAAGGGCATCGTGCCCGACATCTGGCTGGATGAAACCGCCGACGGCAACGTCTACGCCGCATTGCGCATGCGTGAAGCCGACCTCGAACGCCACCTGACCGGCGCCGACGAGAAGAAGGATGCCGACCGCGAAAAGGCGCGCGACGAAGCGCGCAAGAAGCTCGAAGACCAGCAGGCCAAGACCCGGGAAGCGCCCAAGCCGCTGCCCGAGTTCGGCACCGCGGAAGACTTCCCGCTGCAGCAGGCGCTGAACAAGCTGCGTGGCATGCCGGTGATGGCCAGCAAGACAGCCCCCGCCGAACAGCGCGCCGAGGCGCCGGCCGACAAAAAGTAAGGCAGCTCGCACGGCCCGACCAGGCCCGCTCCGGCGGGCCTTTTTCATGCTTCCGGCTATGGTTGCGTCATGAACGACGAACAACTGCTGCGCTACGCCCGCCACCTGATGCTGGATGAGCTGGGCGTCGAGGGCCAGCGCCGCCTGCTGGCCAGCCATGCGCTGGTGATAGGCGCTGGCGGCCTCGGCTGCCCGGCCGCGCTCTACCTGGCGGCCTCGGGCGTGGGGCGCATCACGGTGGTGGATCACGACAGCGTCGACCTCGGCAACCTGCAGCGCCAGATCGCCCACGACACCTCGCGCCTGGGCCAGCCCAAGGCCGATTCGCTGCGCACCACCGCGGCGGCGCTGAACCCCGAGGTGAAGTTGCGCGCGCTCGTGCGCCGCGCGGATGCGGCGCTGCTCGACGAACTGGTGCCGCAGGCCGACGTGGTGCTGGACTGCTGCGACAACTTCCGCACCCGCCATGCCGTCAACGCGGCCTGCGTGAAGCACGGCAGGCCGCTGGTCTCGGGCGCAGCGGTGGGCTGGGACGCCCAGATCAGCGTTTACCAGCCCCCCGCCGGGCCTTGCTACGCCTGCGTCTTTCCACCCGACGTGGCGCACGAAGACGTGGCCTGCAACACGATGGGCGTGCTGGCGCCGCTGGTGGGCATCGTCGGCAGCCTGCAGGCCGCCGAGGCGCTGAAGCTGCTGGCAGGCAGCGGCGAGCCGCTCACCGGCCGGCTGCTGATGCTGGACGCCCGCCGCATGGCCTGGGACGACATCGCCTTGCGCCGCCAGCCCGGCTGCAGCGTCTGCGGCGGGGCCGGCGCTGCATCCGCGCTAAGCTGCACGGATGACTGACAAGCCCCCCGCCGCGCCGTCGCTGACCGCGCGCAATTTCCCCAGCGCCGAAGAAGACGCCAGCACGCTGGCCCGCATCGAACGCTATGCCGGGCCCGAGAGCGCCTACCGCCTGGCTTTCACCGACACCGAATTCCTGCTGCGCGAAGAGCTGCGCCCGGTGCGCATGCAGCTGGAGCTGCTGAAACCCGAACTCGTGCAGCAGGAGATGGGCATCACCTCCACCATCGTGATGTTCGGCAGCGCGCGCATCAAGCCGCCAGAGGTGGCGCGCGAGCTGCTGGCAGCAGCCCAGGCCGGCCATGACACCGCAGCCATCAAGCGCGCCGAAACGGCGCTGGCGATGAGCCACTTCTACGAAGAAGCGCGGCGCTTTGCGGCCATCGCCACCGAGCGCTCCAAGGCCCTGGAAACGCCGCTGTACGTGGTGACGGGTGGTGGCCCCGGCATCATGGAAGCGGGCAACCGCGGCGCGTTTGACGTCGGGGGAAAAAGCATCGGCCTGAACATCGTGCTGCCGCACGAACAGGCGCCCAACCCCTACATCACGCCCGAGCTGTGTTTCCAGTTCCACTACTTCGCGCTGCGCAAGATGCACTTCCTGATGCGCAGCATCGCGCTGGTGTGCTTTCCAGGTGGCTTCGGCACGCTCGATGAACTCTTCGAAACCGTGACTCTGGTGCAAACCGGCAAGAGCCGCAAACGCCCCATCCTGATGTTCGGCCGCGCCTTCTGGGAGAAGTTGATCGACTTCGATCACCTCGTCGAGACCGGCATGATCAGCGCGCACGACCTGGAACTCTTCCAGTTCGTCGAAACCGCCGAAGAGGCCTGGGCCGCCTTGAGCGAGCACTATGGCTTCGATCTGCCGGCCACACAAACCGGCGCCTTCGCCGAAGACATCTGAGCGCATACCTGACCCCTCTCATGAACAAACACATCAGCCTCATCGGCGCGCCCACCGACATCGGCGCCGGCGCACGCGGCGCGAGCATGGGGCCCGAGGCCCTGCGCGTGGCGGGCATCCAGGCCACGCTGGAGGGCCACGGCCTGGAAGTGCTGGACCGCGGCAACCTGAGCGGCCCCGCCAACCCGTGGGCGCCGCCGGTGGACGGTTACCGCCACCTGCCCGAGGTGGTGGCCTGGAACCGCGCGGTGCACGACGCGATGTATGCCGAGCTGCGCCTGGGCCGCCTGCCTATCCTGCTGGGCGGCGACCACTGCCTGGGCCTGGGCAGCATCAGCGCGGTGGCGCGCCATTGCCGCGACGCCGGCAAGAAGCTGCGCGTGCTGTGGCTGGATGCGCATGCCGACTTCAACACCAGCGTGCTGACCCCCAGCGGCAACATCCACGGCATGCCGGTGGCCTGCCTGTGCGGGCACGGGCCGCAGGAGCTCATCGAGATCGGCGGCACAGTGCCGGCCATCAGCGCGAAGGTGGTGCGGCAGATCGGCATCCGCAGCGTCGACCCCGGCGAGAAGCGCCTCGTGCACGAGATGGGCCTCGAAGTCTTCGACATGCGCTACATCGACGAGATGGGCATGCGCCACACCATGGAGTTGGCGCTGGCCACACTGGACGAGAACACCCATCTCCATGTCAGCTTCGATGTCGACTTTCTCGACCCGCCCATCGCCCCCGGCGTGGGCACCACCGTGCCCGGCGGCCCGACCTACCGCGAAGCCCAGCTGTGCATGGAGATGATTGCCGACACCGGCCGCCTGGCCAGCCTGGACGTGATGGAGCTGAACCCGGCGCTGGACGTGCGCAACCAGACCGCCGAGCTGGCGGTGGACCTGATCGAAAGCCTGTTCGGCAAGAGCACATTGATGCGCGCCTGATCGCTGCCGGCGCAATTGCACCGGGGACTGGGGGCATTTCCCCCTCAAGTGATAAGGGTTCTGGGCCGAAGATCCGGGCACACCGTGCAGTCGTCGACGGTGGCAACGCATCCACAGGCCCGGGAGCCCGCACATGAACGTCAACAAGAACGGGCTCGGCCTTGCCGCCCGGCTTTATTGGGTCAGCGGCGCGCTGATCGCCGCGCTGCTGGTGGTGGCCGTGCTGGTCTGGACCCTGATGCACCGGGTCGGCACGCACGCTGAAGACGTGCAACTGCACCGCGCGCCGCAGCTGCAGCGCATCGGTGAGCTGGAATTGAACGTCACGCGCGCGTCACTGCAGCTGCGCCACGCCATCCTGGCTCGCAGCGACGCCGAGCGCGACACCGCGCTGGCTGACGTGTTGGAACGCAAGCGCCTGCTGGAAGCACGTCTGGACGAGTTCCGGAGCGGCATGCACACCGAAGCAGGCCGCCGCGCCGCTGAACCGCTGGCAGCCCTGATGACGAACTTCTGGCAGATCGGCGCGGAGAACGTGCGGCTGATCCAGTCCGGCCAGAAAGCCGAAGCCTTTGCGTTCCTTGCCGACAAGACCGTGCCCGCGCGCAACCTGCTGCTGGCCCCGCTGGCCGCCGAGAAAGAGCGCCAGGGCAAGATGCTGACCCGCGAATTGCAAGACGTCGGCACCGAAGCGGCGAGCGTGCGCCTCATCGTCGGCGGCGCTGTCCTGCTGGTGGCGGCCGGTCTCTTCGGCTTCTCGGCCTATGTGGTCCACGTGATGCGCCAACTCGGCGCCGAGCCCGGCGAGCTGAAACTGGTGGCCGAAGGGGTCGCCGCGGGCAACCTGGGCGTGCAGATGACGCTGCGCGCCGGCGACACCACCAGCGTGATGGCCGCGCTGAAGGCGATGGCCGACAACCTGGCCGACACCGTGCGGGCCGTGCGCCAGAACGCCGACTCGGTCGCAACGGCCAGCGCGCAGATCGCCAGCGGCAATGCCGACCTTTCGTCGCGCACCGAGCAGCAGGCCAGCGCGTTGCAGCAGACCGCGGCCTCGATGGAAGAGCTGGGCACCACGGTCCGCCAGAACGCCGACAACGCCCGCCAGGCCGATGCGCTGGCGCGCAGCGCCTCGCAGGTGGCGCAGCGCGGCGGCGACTCGGTGCGCGAGGTGGTGGCCACGATGAAGGGCATCAACGAGAGCAGCCAGCGCATCGCCGACATCACCAGCGTCATCGACGGCATCGCCTTCCAGACCAACATTCTGGCGTTGAACGCGGCAGTGGAGGCCGCGCGCGCCGGCGAACAGGGTCGCGGCTTCGCGGTGGTGGCCAGCGAGGTGCGTTCCTTGGCGCAGCGCGCAGCGGCGGCAGCACGTGAGATCAAGGGCCTGATCGCCGACAGCGTGGGCCGCGCCGAACGCGGCACGGCACTGGTGGACCAGGCCGGCGCCACGATGCAGGACGTGGTCACCTCCATCCGGCGCGTCAGCGACATCGTCGGCGAAATCACCACCGCCAGCGGGGAACAGAGCCAAGGTGTGCAGCAGGTCGGCAGCGCGGTGACGCAAATGGACCAGGCCACGCAGCAGAACGCCGCGCTGGTGGAAGAAAGCGCAGCCGCGGCCGAGAGCCTGCGTCACCAGTCGCAGCAACTCGTGCGCGCGGTGTCGGTGTTTCAACTGGCCTGAGGCTCAAGGCGGCCCGGGCCGGGCCACGCATTCCTCGAAGACGCGCGCGGTGCAGCGCGCACAGATCGCCGGATCCAGGCGCGGCACGATGGCAGCGATGGCGCTGCGCTTGTCGGCAAAGATGTGGTCCGCGCCCAGGCGCTGCACGAAGCCGCTCTTGCGCCAGGTGGCCAGCACCTCGGGCCGCGGCCGGTGGAAGTAGAGGCCGGAACCGGGGCCGCTGCGCAGTTCACGTTCGCGCTCCCACAGCGCAGCGCCGGCGGGGTCGATGAAGTTCATGCTCTTGCCCATCACCAGCAGGTGGCGCGGGGCCTCGGGCGCCTCGCGCAGCTCACGCAGCGCGTCGGCCACATGGGCCACGGCGCCAAACCACACCGGGCCTTCCATGCGCAGCATCTTGAGCTGCGGGCACTCGGGGCCGGCGGTTGCTGCAGGCATGGCGGGCACGGCATGTTCC
>JANMMD010000162.1:0-6734 GCA_031372905.1 Betaproteobacteria bacterium | reverse complement strand
CACAGCATGACGGCCGTGGGCGCGAACGTGCAGCAGATCACCTTCAACCAGAGCCACGACCGCAACCCCGTCATCCGCCCCGACGGCACCATCATGTTCAGCCGCTGGGAGCACGTGGCCGACCGCAACCGCTTCGCCGTCTTCAAGGCCAAGCCCGACGGCACCGACCTGTTCGTGCTCTACGGCGCGCAGAGCCCGGGCAACAGCTACCTGCACCCGCGCGACATGGACCCGCGCGGCCCGAACAAGGGCCAGGTGCTGAGCTCGCTGATGCCGCTGTCGGGCACGCAGGAAGGCGGCTCGATGCACCTCATCGACGCCGCGCGCTACAGCGAATTCAACACGCCGGCCAACACCACCGTGCCGGCCGCCGGCGGGCAGTTGGAGATCACGGGCAATGCGCTCAGCGACGGCCGCGCGCTGGCGCTGGGTGGCCGCGCCACCACGCCCTACCCGCTGTGGGACGGCAGCGAGCGTGTGCTCGTGGCCTGGCGCCCCTGCGCCGTGACGCGCAACGGCGTGGTGGTCTCGTGCACCACGCTGACCGACGCCGAGAAGGCCATGCTGGCCGACACCAACCGCACGATGACGGCGCGCGCCACCGACGCGGTGCAGGACAACGCACCGGCGGCCTATGCGATCTGGATGTTCGACCCCAAGGCCCGCACCTGGCTGATCGTCGCCGCGCCCGCGGCGGGCTTCATGTACACCGACCCGATCGCGCTGCAGGCCCGGCCCGAGCCGAACGTGGTGGAGCCCACCACCGTGGACGCGGCGCTCGCGGCGCAAGACCTGGCGCTGATCGAGGTGCGCAGCGTCTACGACACCGACGGCCTGAACCGCATGGCCGAGGGCATGCTCACTGCCGCTGACCGCCCCGCCGGTTGCACCACCAGCATCGCGCAGACGCGCCCGGCCGACCCCATGGACACGCGCGCCCAGGTGGCCGACCTGGCGCGCATGAAAGACCCGGCCGACGCGGCCTACCGCTGCGCGCCGGCGCGCTTCGTGCGCGCCATCCGCGCCGTGGCGCCGCCTTCGGGCTCGATGGGCCTGCGCCTGGCCATCGGCGAGACCGATTTCGAGCAGCAGCAGATCCTGGGCTATGCGCCGGTCGAGCCCGACGGCAGCTTCAAGCTGCAGGTGCCGGCGGACGTGCCGCTGGCGCTGGCGATCATCGACGCCGAGGGTCGCGCCATCCAGACGCACACCAACTGGATCCAGGTGCGCCCGGGTGAGCGCCGCACCTGCGACGGCTGCCACAGCCCGCGCCGCGGCGCCGCGCTGAACTCCGGCGCCGTGGTCAACACGCTGCCCGACGGCCTGGTGCGCGCGCTGTCGGCGCAGCACCTCAGCGGCGAAACGCTCGCCAGCCTGCGCACCCGCCTCACGCCGGCGGCCCTGACGCTGCAGGCCGACGCCGTATTCACCGACAACTGGGCCGACACCAGCCGCGCCGGTGTCACCGCGCTGCCACCCATCAGCCTGCGCTACACGGGCAACCCGAACGCCGCCGACGACCTGGCCACCCGCGCCCCGGCCAATGGCGTCATCAACTACCCCGAGCACATCCAGCCGCTGTGGACACGCGCCCGCGGCCCCGCCGGCGCGCACACCTGCACCGGCTGCCATGCCGACCCCGCCAAGCTGGACCTGCGCGGCACCGTCTCCGGCACCGGCCGTGTGACTTCGTACGAAAAACTGCTGCTCGGCGACCCTGTCATCGGCGCCGACGGCCGGCCGGTGGTGCGAGTGCGCGAAGGCGTGCCGGAATTGGTGCGTGGCGAGCCGCTGGTGGAAACCAGCTCGGGTGCCGCCGGCACCGCCGGCCAGGCGCGCAAGAGCCGTCTCACTGAAATCATGTGGGGCCAGATGCTGCTGGCTGGCGGCGCTGCACGCACCGCCCACCCCAACCCACCGGCTGCCGTCGCCACGGGCACGGGCGCTGGCGCCGTCGTCACCCGCATCCCCGACCACGGCACGCTCTTGAACAAGGCCGAGAAGCGCTTGCTGGCCGAATGGATGGACCTCGGCGGCCAGTACTACAACGACCCTTTCGACAGCAACAACGGCGTGCGTTCGGTGGCGCAGTTGAGCCAGGCCACCTTCCTAGCGCAGGTGCAGCCGGTGCTGCGCGCCAGCTGCGCCGGCTGCCACCAGGCGGGCCTCGGAAACCCGCGCAACCGCTTCGTGCTGACGGGCAGCGACGAGGGCGATTTCAACGTCACGCTGACGATGGTCAACGACACCTGCAACGCCGCGAACAACCCGCTGCTGAGCCGGCCTTCCACGGTGCCCCACCCGGCCGGTGAGCTGACCCAGACCACCGCGCTGCTGCCCGTGGGCAGTGCGGGCTACACGCAGATTGCCAGCTGGATTTCGCGGGGCTGCAGCACGCCATGACCGTTTTTCGCCTACCCATCAACCTCGTTGGCTTCTCCCTGTTGCTGGCCGCCTGCGGCGGCGGTGGCGCGCTGGACAACGCGCCGAACCTCGTCAACCCGCCGGGCACCACGGGTCAGAAGCTCTCGTTCGCCTACTTCCAGCGCTGCGTGAACCCGGTGCTCAACACACCGCTGCCGGTGAACCTGAACGGCACGGTGTCCCTCAACACCTGCGCTGCCGGCGGCTGCCACGACAACACCAGCGGCACCGGCGGCGCCCTGCGCCTGCTCGGGCAGGCCACCGCGGTGAACGCCAGCACGCTGGCGGCCGATGCCATCCGGGCCACCGACATGTACAAGAACTACTACTCGTCGCTGGGCGAAAGCGTGGTCGGCGCGCCCGACCAGAGCCGCATGCTGAACAAGCCGCTGGTGCGCGGTGTGCTGCATGGCGGCGGCGTCATCTTCGAGAACCCCGCCAGCCCTGAAGCCAAGCTTATCCGCTACTGGATCAGCCGCCCCATGCCGCAGGGCCAGGACGAGTTCAGCGCCGCGGCCAACACCATGTTCACGCCGGCCGACCCTGCCACCGGCGCGTGCAACACCGAATGAACATCACCCCCCCCGAAGCGCCTTCGGCGCCTCCCCCCAGGGGGCAACGCCAGCGGCCCGGCAGAGCCGGTTCCGCGGCGTTCGCTGGGTCGCGTGGCCTGCTGCTGTGGCTGGCCTTGACGGCTCTGGTGCCGGCGCAAGCTGCCGAAGAACAGGCGCCCGCCGCAGAACGCCTGCAGGTGGCCGAACCCTACCTCGAGCTGCACACCGGCCCCGGCCGGGGCTACCCGGTGTTCTTCGTCGTCGAGAAGGCGCAAAGCGTCACCGTCGAGCTGCGCCGCACCGACTGGTACCGCGTGCGCGCCGCAGGCGGCCAGGTCGGCTGGGTGCCACGCCAGGCCCTCGAAGCCACCCTCACCGCCGCTGGCAGCAACAAGACCTTCCGCGATCTGCTGCTCGACGATTACCTCGGCCGGCGCATCGAGTTCAGCGGCGGCTGGGGTCGCTTCCGCGGCGAGCCCATGCTGCGCCTGGGCCTGCAGGCGCGGCTGGCCGACACGGTGGGCGCCGAGCTCGTGGTGGGCCAGGTGCAGGGCCTCTTTTCAGGCACCGATTTCTGGCACGTGAGCCTGTTGTCGGAACCCTGGAGCGACCGCCGCTGGTCGCCGTACTTCTCGGTGGGCCTGGGCAAGTTCCGCAACATCCCGAACAGCAGCCTGGTGGACGCGACCACCGTCAACGCAAACCTGGCCCACGCCAGCCTGGGCCTGCGCTGGCACCTCAGCGAACGCTTCACCGCGCGCCTGGACTGGACGCTTTACACCGCGTTTGTCTCCGACCAGCGCAGCACCGAGTACCGCAGCCTCACGGCCGGTCTTGGCTTCTTCTTCTGAACACCCGCAACATGGCCACCAAGAACAACACCGCACTGCTGCTGGCCGGTCTGGCCGCGTCCCTCGTCGCCCAGGCGCAGACCGCGCCACCGCCGCCCGCACCCACGGACCAGGTCATCGTGCCGCAGGTCGAGCGCCGCGACGTGAAGCTGCCGAAATTCGCTTCGCGCGATTTTTCGCTGGGGCTCTTCACCGGCGTCTACGCCACGCAGAACTTCGGCACGAGTTCGGTGAGCGGCGCGCGGCTGGGCTATCACATCACCGAAGACGTGTTCGTCGAAGCCACCTACGCCAGCACCAAGGTGAGCGACGAAGACTTCCGCCAGATCTTTCCCAACGGCGGCATCTTCACCACGCCCACGCAGAAGCTGAACTACTACAACGTGGTGGCGGGCTACAACATCCTGCCCGGCGAAGTGTTCTTCGGCCGCAGCCGCGCCATGATCTCGCAGGGTTATGTGCTGGCCGGCGTGGGCAGCACCGATTTCGCGGGCCAGAAACGCCAGACCGTCACCGCCGGCTTCGGCATGCGCGTGGTCTTCACCGACTGGTTCGCCATGCAGGCCGACGTGCGCGACCACATCTACTCCATCGACCTGCTGGGCAAACGCCGCAGCACCAACAACCTGGAGGTCACTGCCGGCCTCACGGTCTACTTCTGAGAGGCCGCACGATGCGCTTCATCGCAGCCACTCTCCTGCTCTGCGCGGTGACGCTGGCGCAGGCCAGCGTCACCGCGCAAGCCCCCGCCCCCGACTTCACGTTGAAGGGCGCCGATGGCCGCAACCTGCGCTTGCAGGAGCAGCGCGGCCAGGTGGTGCTGGTGAACTTCTGGGCCACCTGGTGCGGCCCCTGCCGGCAGGAGATGCCGCACCTCAACCGCCTGTACGACAAGTACCGCGCCAGCGGCTTCACGCTCCTGGCCGTGAACATCGACGACGACCCGCGCACCGCCACCGCCACCGCCGCGAAGCTGGGTCTGCGCTTCCCGGTGCTGCTGGACACCGACAAGGCCGTGAGCAAACGCTACGACCTGGGCAGCATGCCGGCCACCGTGCTGATCGACCGCGACGGCAAGGTGCGTTTTCTGCACCGCGGCTACCGCGAAGGCATGGAGCTGTCGTACGAGCAGCAGATCCGTGACCTGGTGAAGGAGTGAGAGCGATGCGACAACTCCGCCTGCTCTTGAGTGTCGTCGCGCTGGCCGCGCTGCAAGCTTGCGCCGCACCGCAGCCCTGGGTGAAGCCCTACGAACGCGAAAAGCTCGCCGACCCGGTGATGCAGTGGTCGCGCAATGCGCTGGCCGACAAGCACCGTGAACACATCCACCTCGTGCGCGAAGGCGCGCGTGGCGCCACAGGCGTGCAAGGGGGCGGCTGTGGTTGCAACTGAGCTGCTGCGCCGCTTGACGCGCGCGCTGTGCCAACTGCTGCGCGCTTTGCCCGGTGCGGCCATGGCCGGTGGCGGCGTGGCGACGGCGGTAGCCGCCACGCTGCCCGAGGACAAGGCCGAGGTGATGTACCACGTCTACGACGGCGGCGGCGTCAAGGCCACCGGCCCCGCGCTGCTGGTGCGCAAGAGCATCGCCGACCGCGTCTCGCTCTCGGCCCAGTACTACATCGACGCCGTCAGCAACGCCAGCATCGACGTCGTCACCACCGCCAGCCCCTTCAAGGAAAAGCGCACCGCCTGGGATTTCAGCGCCGACACCGTGGTGCGGGATTCGACGCTCTCGCTCAGCGCCTCGCGCAGCACCGAGCCGGACTACATCGCCGAGGCCTTGGGTTTCGATGTCTCGCACGAGGTCTTCGGCGGCATGACGGTGCTCAGCCTGGGCACGACACGCGCGCGCGACCAGGTCGGCAAGAAAAACGAAGTCGCTTTCAAGGACCGGGCCAGCCACTGGCAATACCGCGCGGGCGTGACGCAGATCCTCACGCCGCGCTGGCTGGTGAGCCTGAACGGCGAGGCCGTGGCCGACAGCGGCTACCTCGGCAGCCCCTACCGCGCCGCGCGCGTCTTCGGCGCGGCGGTGCCGGAGCGCAACCCGCGCACTCGCAGCAGCCGCGCCGTCAAGCTGCGCAGCCTCTACGACACCGGTGAGCTCGTGGCCGGCAGTTCGGTGCGCGCCGAGTTCCGGCGCTACTGGGACAACTGGGACATCCAGGCCAACACCATCGAGTTCGGCTATGCGCAGCATGTGCGGCAAGGCTGGCTTGTGGATGCGACGCTGCGCTTCTACTCGCAGGGCAAGGCGCTTTTCTACAGCGACAACGCCCAGGCCGAGACCACCTACGTCTCGCGCAACCGCCAGCTCAGCAGCTTCAAGAGCACCGCCCTGGGCGCACGCGTCAGCTACACCTGGCCAGGCCTGCCGGCAGGCTATGACGTGAAGCTCATCGGGGCGTACGAGCGCAAGAGCTTCCGCTTCGCCGACTTCACCGATCTGCGCAACGGCAAATCGTTCGCCTACGACGCCAACGTGCTGCAGCTGACCGCGCAAGCCACCTTCTAGCCGCCCTTGAAAGATGCCCGCCATGACACCGCGCTCACTCTCCGTTCTGGCCTTGCTGTGGGCCGGGCTGGCCGCCGCCTTCATCGCGCTGATGCTGGCGCTGCCGGCCGCCGCGGCTGACGCTGACGCTGCCGCCGTGGCGCCTGCTGCCGCTGCGACACCCGCTGCAGCAGCAACACCCGTTGCGGCCACGGCCTCGGCCCCGGCCGCCGCAGCCAGCGCACCCGCCGACACGCCGCCCGCCGCGCTGGACACACAGGTGCAGCAGCTGAAGGCCGAGGTCATCCGCCTGAACCGCGATCTGCTGGTGCTGGAGGAAGAACTGCTGTTCCCCGCCGGCACGCAGGTGGCGCTGTTCGTCAGCATGGACGTGGGCAAGCTGTTCGAGCT
>JANMMD010000152.1:0-5629 GCA_031372905.1 Betaproteobacteria bacterium | reverse complement strand
GCGTGATCACGTCCTTGATGTAGTTCTGCACGAAGGCTTCGGTTTCGGGGCTGTCGGGGTCGAGCTCGCCGCGCGCTTCCAGCAGGTCGAAGGCGAAGTTCATCTCGTCCGCACTTTCCTGCGAATAGGTGCAGGCGTCGGGGCCGAGCGCCGCGATGCCGGCCTTCCACGCGGGCTGCTCGTTCTTGCCATCGAGGTTGTAGAAATCGTCGCGCACCAGGCGGCGGCCCCCACGGCCGAAGACATCGCTCATGCGGATGTCGGCGTCGAGGATCTCGCCGGTGCGCGGGTCGCTGTGGCTCGGGCCTTGCGCAAAGCCGACATCGGCGCCGAGGAACCAGCGGATGGACGCATGCCGCGAGTCCATCAGGTCGAAGTTCGCGTCATCGGGCTGCTGCCTGGCGACCACGGCGTTCTTGTAGCCGATGCGCTCGAAGGCCTTGTTCCACTCGTTGATGCCGTCGGCCACCGCCTTGCGGTAGCGCACCGGGATGTTGCGGTCCATCCAGAAGGTGATGGGCTGCACCGGCTCGCTCAGCGCGGCCTGCGGGTCTTTCTTCTCCAGGCGCCAGCGCTTGATGTTGTGCACCTTCGAGTTGACGCGCAGGTCGTCCGACAGGTCGACATAGCTCTCGGTGAAGTAGCCCACACGCGGGTCGGCGGCGCGCGTGGCCATCGGCTGCGCCGGCAGTTCACGCAGGTTGTAGACGAAGGTGACGAAGAGGCTGCGCGCGTCGGGTGTGGTCAGCGGCGGCGGGGTTTGCGGCGGCACCGGCGCGCCCGGCGGCAGCAGCGGCGGTGCCGGCAGGCGCGCCACCTGGTAGTGCACCTTGGCCGAGAGCGTGGTCAGGCCCGCTTCGGCGCGCGCGTCCTGGAAGAAGGAGTTGGCACGGTCGGGCGCAAAGGGCAGGCGGAAGGTGCGCTCCAGCGCCGAGCCGTAGCCGATGAGGTCGGCCAGCAGCATGCCGGCGTCCACCAGCACCGACTTGCGCTCGGGGTGGTCGGCACTCGCCACGGGGCTGCTGGTGATCAGACTTTCGCTGAAGCCCTGCGCCACGGCGCGGCCGCTGGCGGCGTCGCGGTCACCGCGAAAGCCGGTCTGGCGCGCCACCAGCTGCATCTGGTTGCCGGTGCGGCGGAACTCCACCATCCAGCGCGGGCCCATCTGGCTGGCGTAAAGGCCGCGTTCGCCCACGGTCTGCGCGACGTTGACGCTGAACAGCATGGGCTGGTTGAGCCGCTCTTTCGGGATCTCCAGCCAGACCTTGTCGTCCTTGCGCCAGAGGGGCACGAAGCCGTCCTGGCGCTGCGCGTCGCGCGCCACCTCGGCAAAGGGGCGCGGCGCGGTGGGGTCGGGGCGGGCAGCGGATGCGCCCGGGGCGGCACCCGTGGCAGCACCGGCAGGAGCACCCGCCGCGCCCGCATTGGGCGCGGTGGCCGCGGCCGCGCGCGGGGCTGCCAGCGGGGTGTTCTCCGCTGGCGCGGTGGCACAGGCCGAAAGGCCCAGCGCCGCCACCGCAGCGGCCAGTGCAGCCAGCCGGCCGGGGCGACGGTCTGGCGACAGAGCGTTCAAAGAAGGCAAAGACGAAACAGGGCGGACGGCAGGGAAGCTCATGGCGGGCGTGCGAAAAGCGGGGTGGCTGCGAAGCGCCGCATTCTGGGCCCGCCGCGCGCCAGGGATGGCGCCGCGGCAGCCCGGGTTCATCCGCGTCTCGGGCATTTCGTCGCACGCACAGCGGGCGCGGCCGGGTTTGCGCTAGCGTCAGCCGTTTCGTCCTCGCCACCTGGAATGCTGAACCCATGAGCCGTACCTCGGAATCCCTGTCCCGCCACTTCCGCGTCGCCTCACCGGCCGTGCTGGCCGCCGTCGCCGCCCTGATCGCTGGTTGCGCCACCACGGGCACACCAGCACCGGCCAGCACCACCAGCAGCAGCACCGCCAATGCCACCCCTGCGGCCGTCGCCGCACCTGGCAGTGCGGCATCCGCCAATGCCCGCGCCGCCGGCCCCGGCGGCACCGTGGCGGCCCCGGCTGCACGCCCGCCCGCGCCCGGCGCGCCACCGGCCTTTGCCGAGGTCATCAAGGAAGCCAAGCGCGCAGACGGCTATCTGCCGCTGTGGACCAAGGACGACAAGACCTGGCTGGAGATTCCGGCCGCGCTGCTGGACAAGCCGATGTTCTTCGGCAACTCGCTGGCCTCGGGGCTGGGCGAACGCGGCTTCTGGCCCGGCATGATGGGCGCCGAGCAGTTGGTGGTGCTGCGCCGCCAAGGCAACAACCTGCAGCTGCTGGCGCGCAACTACCGCGTGCGCGCGCCCGCCGGCACACCGCTGGCGCGTGCCGTGGACGAAAGCTACTCCGACAGCCTGCTGGCCGCCGTGCCGCTGGCCGCTGCGCCGCATGCCGACAGCAAGGCGCTGCTGGTGGACGCCCAGGCCCTGCTGGGTGGCGACATCACCGGCCTGCAGACGGCCCTGGAAGCCAGCTACCGCCTGCCCTATGCGCTGGACCGCGCCAATTCGTCCATCGAGCGTGCGCGCAGCAACGCCGAGGGCACCAGCATCACGCTGCGTTCGCACTTCGCCGTGCCCAAGCTGCCAGCGCCGCCGGTGTTCACCCCGGGCGCGCCGCCGCCCAACCCCGCCGCCCTGCCCAACCCGCCGCTGGGCGTGCCCGACGGCCGCAGCTTCTTCCTCAGCCAGACCTACACCCTGGCGCCGCTGCCCGAGGTGCCCGCCAAGGCACGCGCCGCCGACCAGCGCGTGGGCTACTTCACCAGCGCTTACATCGACTTCGGCGACGAAGCCAGCGAAGGCCGCCGCCGCCACAACATCGAGCGCTGGCGTTTGGAGAAAAAAGACCCGGCCGCCGAGATCAGCGAGCCCAAGCAGCCCATCCGTGTGGTGATGGACCGCAACATTCCCGAGAAGTGGCGCGAGGCCGTGAAGTCCGGCATCGTCGAATGGAACAAGGCCTTCGAGAAGGCCGGCTTCCGCAACGCCATTGCGGTGGAACAGCAGGCCGACAACGCCGACTGGACCTCGCTGGAAGGCACGCGCATGCTGGCCGTGCGCTGGTTTGCCATCGACGGCCCGGGCGCCACGGCTGTGGGCCCGAGCCAGAGCGACCCGCGCAGCGGCGAGATCCTGCGCGGCGCGGCCATCATCCCGGAGAACTGGGTGCGCTTCTTCCGCAACCAGTCGGGCGACACCGAGCCGCGCCTGAACAGCGCCGAATTCGGCAGCCAGGCTGCCGCGTCAATGCCGGTGGGCGACTTCGCGCAACGCCTGCTGCAATGCACCTACGCCACCGACGCGCTGGAGCAGGCTGAATTTGCGGCCGAACTGCTGAGCGCCCGCGGTGCCTTCGTGCCCGGCAGCCCCGAGGCCGAGCAGTACATCAAGGACAGCCTGAAAGACGTGACCATGCACGAGGTGGGCCACGCCCTGGGCCTGCGCCACAACTTCAAGGCCTCCACCGGCATCAAGCCGGCGCAGCTGCGCGACAAGGCCTTCACCGGCGCCAACGGCATCTCCAACTCGGTGATGGACTACAACGCGCTGAACGTGCCGCTGGACGGCGAGGCGGTGGCCAGTTACCACATGGGGGGCTTGGGCGCGTATGACTACTGGGCCATCGACTACGGCTACCGCGAGCATGCGCCCGAGGTCGAGCAGGCCGCGCTGAAGCGCATCGCCGCGATGTCCGAGAGCAACCCCGCGCTGGCCTACGCCACCGACGAGGACAACATCGGCGCGATGGACCCGCTGGTGAACCAGCGCGACCTCGGCGACGACCCGCTGGCCTTCGCGCAGCGCCAGATGAAGCTGGCACGCGAGCTGTGGAGCCGCACGCAGAAGCGCGAGCTGGCCGCCGATGACGACCTCACCATCTACCGCCGCAACCTGCAGCGCGGCTTGAACAGCTTCGGCGCGGCGGTGCCCATCGCGGGCAAGTACGTGGGTGGCCTGTACACCACGCGCACCCTGGCCGGCTCGGGCAAGGCGCTGGCGGAGCCGGTGCCGGCGGCGCAGCAGCGCGCCGCGCTCGACCTGATCCTGGCCGAGGCGCTGTCGAGCAACAGCTTCCGCTTCGACCCCAAGTTCATGAGCCGCCTGGCCGTGGACCAGTTCGACCGCACCGCCCCGGGCCGCTTCATGGCCAATACCGACTTCAGCCTGGCCGGCGCGGTGCTGGGCATCCAGCGCAACGTGCTGGACGGCCTGATGGGGGACGCCATGGCCGCGCGCCTGGCCGATGCCGAGAGCAAGGTGGACGACCCCAAGACCTTGCTGAGCTACGCCGACGTGCAGCAACAGCTGAGCACGGCGGTGTGGTCGGAGCTGAAGGCACCGAGCAAGGGCGGCGCGCGCGAGATCGACAGCCTGCGCCGCAACCTGCAGCGTGAGCACGTGCGCCGCCTGGCCGGTGGCGTGCTGCGCCCGAGCTCGGCAGCCGCTGCCGATGTGCGTGCCGTGCACCGCCAGGCTGCCTTGGCCCTGGAAGCACAGCTGAAGACGGCCGTGGCTGCCAGCGGCTGGACCAGCATCGCGCGCGCACACCTGGCCGACAGCCTGGCCACCGTGAGCGAAGCCTTGAAGGCGCCGCTGGCCAAGCAGGGCGTGTAAGCAACCCGGCCGAGGGCGCTGATCGCCTTCGGCCGGACTTCAGGCGATGCGTTTCGCGTTAAAGTGCATCATTTACACAAAACTGCATCAGCCATGCGCACTACCTTGTCTTTGGAGAGCGATGCCTTCGCCACGGCGCAGGCCTATGCCCGTGCACGCTCGCTGAAGCTGGGTCAGGCGGTTTCGGAGCTGATTCTCCTGGCCAGCGCCGAGCGCCTGCCGATGCGGCAGCAAGACGGCGTCTGGTTCTTCGAGCTGCCCGCAGACACGCCCAAGATCAGCGCAGCCCGCGTGAAGGACCTGCTGGACGAGGTGTCTTGAGCTGGTTGCTCGACGCCAATGCCTTGATCGCCCTGGGCTGGCCTGCGCATGAACACCACGAGGCCATGCGCGGGTGGTTCAAGCGCCATGCCCAGGAGGGCTGGGCCACGACGGCGCTGACCCAGGCGGCCTTCGTGCGCATCGTCTCGCAGCCGACATTCTCGGGTCGCCCGATTTCCGTGGCGCAGGTGGCCGAGTTGCTGCTGCGCAACACAGCGCACCCGCAACACCGCCTGCTGGCGCTGGATTTCGGCTTCGAGCAGGTGGCAGCCTGCTGCACCGGCGGCCTCTATGGCCACCGCCAGATCACCGACGCCTACCTGCTGACCGCTGCCGCCCGCCACGGCGCGCGCCTGCTCACCTTCGACAATGGCATCCCGCAATTGCTGGCCACCCCCGAGGAACGCGAGCGCCTGCTCTGCGTCTTGAACTGATGAATGTGCTTTTTGATGATGCGGGGAAATTCCACGCCGGCCGTCTGATGTCCGAAGCCGAGAGCTCGCTGCAGGTCGAACTCGACTCGGGCAAGCGCGTCAAGGTCAAGGCCGCCAACGTGATGCTGCGCTTCGAGAAGCCCGCCCCGGCCGGGCTGCTGGCCGCAGCCGCCACTGCCTGCGCCGAGATCGACCGCGACCTGGCCTGGGAATTTGCGCCCGAAGGCGATTTCCACTTCACCGAC
>JANMMD010000123.1:0-12677 GCA_031372905.1 Betaproteobacteria bacterium | reverse complement strand
TAGCCGTCGAAGGTGGTGGCCACGCTCCACGGTTCACCGGGGATGTTGAACAGGATCGAGGTGATCGCACCCCCGAACAGCGCACCCCAGTAGATGCAGCTCAGCATGATGATGGCCGAGGTGGGGTTCATGCTGAAGGTCAGCGGCAGCAGGATGGCCACGCCGTTGGCGCCGCCGAGACCCGGCAGCACGCCGATGAGCACGCCCAGCGTGATGCCCACCAGCATGAAGCCGACGTTCTGCCACGTCAGCGCGATGCCGAAACCGCCGATCAGGCTTTGGATTTCGTCCATGGTCTCAGAGCCCCACCAGTGCTTCGAGCGGGCCCTTGGGCAGAGGCACCAGGAACCAGCGTTCGAACACCAGGTAGAAGGCCAGCGGTACGCCCACCGCGACGCAGGCAGTGAGCACCACGCCGTGCTTGCCGTGGCGCACCATGAAATAGGCGATGAGCGCCACCGATGCGACGTAGATGCCGAGGAAGGCAATGCCGATGACGTAGACCACCATCGGCACCAGGATGGCCATCACCATGCCGAGTTGCGCGCGCTCGGCGAACACTTCCACCACGTTCCAGCGGCGCAGCTGCTTGGCCGCCGTCCAGGTGCTCGCCGCAAGCAGCGCCAGGCCGATGTAGAAGGGGAAGTAGCCCGAGCGCGGGCCGTCGTCACCCCATCCCGTGCCCACGCGGACGCTGTCGACGATGACGAGGATGGCCAGCGCCATCAAGAACATCGCGACCAGCAATTCCGGCCAGCGCACGCCGACGTCGTCATTCGATTCAGGGGCGTCGTTCATCGGTCGTCATCCAAGGCAAGGGCGGGGCATGGGGCAAAGAACAGTTCGCGGCCGGACTCAGTTCGCCAGGAAGCCCGCTTCCTTCATCAGCACCCGGTGCAACTGCTCGTTCTGGCCCAGCCAGTCGAAATAGGCCGGCCCGGTGAGCGCTGTCGTGTTGAACGCGCCCTTGGCCATGAATTCCTTCCATTCGGGCAGCGCACGCAGCTTGGCGAACAGCTCGACGTAGAACTTGGTCTGGTCGGGCGTCACGCCGGGCGGCATGAAGATGCCGCGCAGCATCAGGTAGTCGGCCGGGATGCCTGCGCTGCTGCAGGGCGGGATGTCGGCCCAGGACTGCGTGGCCGTCAGCTTCGCCGGGTAGGGCATCTTGACCTTGTCGAAAACGCACAGCGGCCGCAGCTTGCCGGCGCGCCAGTGCGATTCGGCTTCGATCGGGTTGTTCACGGTGGCGTCGATGTGCTTGCCCACCAGCTGCACCGCCACGTCGCCGCCGCCCTTGAACGGGATGTAGGTCATCTTCTTGCCGGCTGCCTTTTCCAGCAGCACGGTGATGATCTGGTCTTCCTGCTTGCTGCCGGTGCCGCCCATCTTCACGGTCTTGTCGGGGCTGGCCTTCAGCGCGTCGAAGAAGGCCTTGGCCGTCTTGTGCGGCGATTCCTCGTTGACCCACAGCACGAACTGGTCGAGCGCCAGCATGCTCACCGGCGTCATGTCGCGCCAGTTGAAAGGCACGCCAGTGGCCAGCGGCGTGGTGAACAGATTGCTCAGGGTGATGATGATCTTGTGCGGGTTGCCCTTGTCGCCCTTGACGTCGAGAAAGCCCTCGGCGCCCGCGCCGCCGCTCTTGTTGACGACGACGATGGGCTGATTCATCAGCTTGTTCTTCGCCACCACGCCCTGGATGAACCGCGCCATCTGGTCAGCGCCGCCGCCAGTGCCGGCGGGCACGACGAACTCGACCGGCTTGGCCGGTTCCCAGGCCTGCGCGAGAGGCGCCGCAACCAGGGTGGCGACGCCAGCAGCCAGGGCCGTGATGCGGCGTGCAAGGTGCCGCTTCACGGCGGGCAAGGGCTTGTTCAGGGTCCAGTTCATGTCGTCTCCTAGATGCGATGGGCGATGCGACCCCGGTGACTCCGCAGGGCGCCGCGAACAAAATGTATCTGCGGGATTGCGCTGCGTATATTCACAAGTTCTGGCCCTATTCATCAGCCTTTCCTTAACGAATGCCGCCCAGCATTCAGGAAAACCCTGGGTTTGAGCTGCGCTCGTGCCCGTGCCGGCGCGCCTGGCGAACGGCAGAAGGCCAACGAAAACCGGATGAGAGATTCAGCCCAGGCCGAGCTTGGCGGCCAGGCCGATGCGCTGCAGCTTGCCGGTGGCGCCCTTCGGAATCTCTTCCATGAAGAGGATCTTCTTCGGCACCTTGAAGTCGGCGGCGCGCTGGCCGACGAAATCCTGCAGCTCGCGCTCGGTGGCGCTCTGGCCCTCGCGCAGCACCACGGCGGCGGCCACCTCTTCGCCCAGCTTGGGGTGCGGCATGCCGAAGCACACCACCTGGGCGACGGCGGGGTGGTCCATCAGCAGTTCATCGACCTCGCGCGGGCTGACTTTCTCGCCGCCACGGTTGATGATTTCCTTCAGGCGGCCGGTGAGGCTGATGTAGCCCTCGGCGTCCATCACGCCCTGGTCGCCGGTGCGGAACCAGCCGGGGTTGGCGCCGGACGTGAAGGCCTCTGCGTTGGCCTTGGGATTGCTCTCGTAGCCGGCGGTGACGTTGTCGCCACGGATGACGATCTCGCCGATCTCGCCGCGCGGCAGCAGGCTGCCGTCTTCGCCCATGATGCCCACCTCGGGGCCTGCCGCGATGCCGACGGCACCGGGCTTGCGCACCGCCGGCGGCAGCGGGTTGCTGGCCATCTGGTGGCAGGCCTCGGTCATGCCGTAGCTTTCGATCAACGGCGCCTTGAACACCTCTTCCAGTTCACGGATGACCTGCGGCGGCATGCTGCTGCTGCTGCTGCGGATGAAGCGCAGCGGGTGGCGCGCAATGACCTCGGCGTTCTTGCTGGCACGGCTCAAGATGGCCTGGTGCATGGTGGGCACGGCCGTGTACCAGGTGGGCTTGGCCTCGTCCATCCAGCCGAAGAACTTCAGCGCGTTGAAGCCGGGCGTGCAATAGACCTGCGAGCCCGCCGCCAGCGGTGCCAGCACCCCGGCGATGAGGCCGTGGATGTGGAAGAGCGGCATGATGTTCAGGCCGCGGTCGGCCGCCGTGAAGCGCAGCGTGGCCGCGATGTTGCGCGCCGACGCGCACAGGTTGCGCTGGCTCAGCGGCACGATCTTCGGCCGTGAGGTGGTGCCGCTGGTGTGCAGCATCATCGAGATGTCGTCGGGCCGCGCCGCGCCGCCATGCGCGGCTGCCGCGCCACCGGCATTGTCGCGGGGCTGCAGCGTGAAGTCGCCGGCAACCGCGCCCGCGCGCAGGTCGATCAAGCGCACGCCCAGCTTCTTGGCCACCTCGATGGCCGGCGAGGCGCTGTCGTGTTCGACGATCAGCGCCTTGGCGTTGAGGTCGGACAGGTAGAACTCGAACTCGTCGCCGCGGTAGGCCGGGTTCAGCGGTGCGGTGGTCACGCCGCAGGCGGCGCTGATGAAGCAGGTGGCCATTTCGGGGCCGTTGGCCAGCACGATGGCGACCCGGTCGTTGCGGCCGATGCCCAGGCCGTTCAGCGTGCCCAGGGTGCGCTGCACCAGCGCGCGCAGGCCGCCGTAGCTCAAGCCCGGGCGGCCCGGGGCGGTGATGGCCACCGTGTCGTCGGCGGCGGCAGAGAGCATGCGGATCAGTGAGGGTTCCATCGAACTTCCGGTTGGGTTGGCTGCCCAGGGTTTATACGGGACGGGCCACGGCCGGACGCATCGGGGTTCGCCCTTGTTTCCCTCGTGCGCAACAAGCCGCGCGACGCTTCAACCGCCGATGTAGTGCATCTCCACGCGGCGCTCGCCGCTGCTGGCATCGGCAGCCTGGCCGCTGCGCAGCTGCGAGTAGCGGTCGTCGCGCTCGCTCCAGATCAGCCCGATGGCGCGCGCGATCTGTGCGTCGCTGTAGGCGCTGCCATCGGCCTGCGTGCCGCGCATCAGCGCACGCAGGTCGTGGCCGCGGCTGGCAAAGAGGCAGAGGAAGAGCTTGCCCTCGGTGGACAAGCGTGCGCGGTTGCAATCCCCGCAGAAGGCCTGCGTGACGCTGCTGATCACCCCCACCTCGCCGCCGCCGTCGCGGTAGCGCCAGCGCTGCGCGGTTTCGCCCGGCGCGTTGGCCTCCAGTGCTTCGAGCGGGAAGGCCTCGTGCAATCGCTGCACCACCTGCGCCGAGGGCAGCACCTCGTCCATGCGCCAGCCGTTGGTGGCGCCGACATCCATGTACTCGATGAAACGCAGCACCACACCCGGGCCGTAACGCTCACGCACATGGCGGGCCAGCGGCACGATCTCGTGGTCGTTGGTGCCGCGCTTGACGACCATGTTGATCTTGATCGGCGCCAGGCCTGCGGCCAGCGCGGCGTCGATGCCGCGCAGCACGTCGGCCACCGGAAAATCGACGTCGTTCATGCGGCGGAAGATGGTGTCGTCCAGCGCATCCAGGCTCACCGTCACGCGCCGCAGGCCCGCCTCGCGCAACGCCGCGGCCTTGCGTTCCAGCAGCGAGCCGTTGGTGGTGAGCGTGATGTCCAGCGGCTCGCCGTCCGGGGTTCGCAGCGCGGCCAGCTGCGCGATCAGCGCCTCGATGTGCTTGCGCAGCAGCGGCTCGCCGCCGGTCAGGCGCAGCTTGGTCACGCCGTGCGCCACGAACAGCCGCGCCGCGCGCGTGATCTCCTCGAAGCTCAGCAGGCTGGTCTGCGGCAGAAACTTGTAGCTGCCGTCGAAGACGTCCTTGGGCATGCAATAGCTGCAGCGGAAGTTGCAGCGGTCGGTGACGCTGATGCGCAGATCGCGCAGCGGCCGGCCCAGGCGGTCGGCCAGCAGGCCGCCGGGCGCAAACCCTTGTTCAGGGATGCGCGGAAGGGCTGCGGCGTAGCGCAGGTCGGCCAAGGGAATCACGTTGTCGCCCATGCTGGCATTGTCGCTGCTGTCGCCGCAATCGCCTGGGCAGCGGCGGCGTTGCGCCCTACTGGCGCACGGGGGCTTCGGTGCCGGGCAGCTCGGCGCGGCGCGCGCCGTTGAAGCGCTTGGCCCAGTAGCTGGCGCGCATGTCTTCGATGCGCACCTCGGCGCCGGCGCGCGGTGCATGGATGAACTTGCCCTCGCCGACGTAGATGCCGACGTGCGAGAAGGCGCGGCGCATGGTGTTGAAGAACACCAGGTCACCGGGCTTGAGCTCGTCGCGCTTGACCTGCAGCAGGCTGGAAATCTTGGCCTGCTCGTCGGCGCGCCGGGGCAGCACCAGGCCCAGGCTGTGCTCGAAGACGTAGCGCGTGAAGCCGCTGCAATCGAAACCCTGCTCGGCGGAGGTGCCGCCGCGCACGTAGCGCACGCCCAGGAAGTTCATCGCCGACAGCACCATCTCGGTGGCGCCGTCGCGCATCTGCTGCACAAGGGCGTGGCCATCGCTGCGCTCTTCCGGCTTGCCGGCAGCCGGCACCAGGCCCTTGTCCTGCAGCAGGTGCAGCACTGCGTCACCCGGTGGCGGCGCGTCGGGTGCGGCGTGTGCCGGCAGGCACATCAGCAGCACGGACAGCAGCAGGATAGGACGGAGGGGTGTTTTGGGCATCGGCGCGGCAGGATAGCAGCGGGTGGAGGAACGTCAACAGCGCGTCGCAACACGCGTTGCCGCGGCAGCGCGCCGCAGCCATGGCAGCATCGCAGCACCCGCCACCACCGCTGCTACGAAATGTTCAAGGCCCTGCTGCTAGAAAAAGACGACGCCGGCTTCCGTGCCGGGGTCACGACGCTGGATGAAAGCCGCCTGCCGGCAGCCGAGGTGCTGGTGCAGCCGGCCTACTCGACGCTCAACTTCAAGGACGGCCTCGCGCTGACGAACAAGTCGCCCGTGGTGCGCGTCTGGCCCATGGTGCCGGGCATAGACGGCGCCGGCACGGTGCTGGAAAGCAGCCACCCCGACTGGAAACCCGGCGACCTTTTCGTGCACAACGGCTTTGGCGTCGGCGAAACGCACTGGGGTTGTTTGTCCGAGCGGGCCCGCCTGAAGGGCAACTGGCTGGTGAGATTGCCGGCCGCCTTCACGCCGCGGCAGGCCATGGCCATCGGCACTGCCGGTTACACCGCCATGCTGTGCGTGCTGGCGCTGGAACAACACGGGCTGCAGCCCGGCCAGGGTGAAGTGCTGGTGACGGGCGCCACCGGCGGCGTCGGCAGCGTGGCCATCGCGCTGCTGGCGAAACTGGGCCATCGCGTCATCGCCGCCACTGGAAAGACGGCCGAGGCCGACTACCTCACGAAGCTGGGCGCTGCCGGTGTCATCGACCGCGCCGAGCTGGGTGCGCCGGGCAAGCCGCTGCAGAAGGAACGCTGGGCCGCCGTGGTGGACGCCGTGGGCAGCCACACACTCGTCAATGCCCTGGCGCAGACGCGCTACGGCGGCGTGGTGGCCGCCTGTGGCCTGGCACAGGGCCACGACCTGCCCGGCACCGTGATGCCCTTCATCCTGCGCGGCGTCACGCTGGCCGGCATCGACAGCGTGATGGCGCCGCACGCCAAACGTGAAGTGGCCTGGGCGCGCCTGGCGCGCGACCTCGACCCGGCGCTGCTCGAAAGCATGCTTGAGGAAGTGCCGCTTGAAAGCGCCGTGCAAGCTGCGCAGCGCCTGATGGCGGGGCAGGTGCGCGGGCGCATCGTCGTGCGTGTCTGAACGAGGTCAGTGCGTTCAGCCGCGAACACCTGAACACCAGGCCGAGAAAAATCAGGCCCGCCAGCCAGGAGACAAGACATGGCTTACGCCGAGCTGCACCAACGTTCACTGAATGATCGCGATGCCTACTGGGCCGAGCAGGCCCGCCGCATCGACTGGCAGACGCCCTTCACGCGCGTCTGCAACGACGACAAGCCGCCCTTCACGCGCTGGTTCGAAGGCGGCACCACCAACCTCTGCCACAACGCGGTGGACCGCCACGTGGCCACGCGCGGTGATCAGAACGCGCTGATCTGGGTCAGCACCGAGGTCGGCCAGGAGCGCGTCTACAGCTACCGCGAGCTGCAGGCCGAGGTGCAGATCATGGCTGCCATCCTGCAGGCGCAGGGCGTGCATCAGGGCGACCGGGTGCTGATCTACATGCCGATGATCCCCGAGGCCGTGTTTGCGATGCTCGCCTGCGCACGCATCGGCGCCATCCATTCGGTGGTGTTCGGCGGCTTTGCCAGCGTGAGCCTGGCACAGCGCATCGAGGACGCCGAGCCGGCGATGGTGATCAGCGCCGACGCTGGCAGCCGCGGCGGCAAGGTGGTGGCCTACAAGCCCTTGCTCGACGAGGCGCTGAGCCTGTCGAAGCACAAGGTGCCCAGCGTCCTGATCGTCGACCGCGGGCTCGCGCCGATGGCGCGCAGTGAACGCCACCCGGGGCGCGATGTCGACTACGCGACGCTGCGCGAACAGCACCGCGGCGCCGAGGTGCCCGTGGTGTGGCTGGACAGCACGGCCATCAGCTACACCATCTACACCAGCGGCACGACGGGCCGGCCCAAGGGTGTGCAACGCGACACCGGCGGCTATGCCGTGGCATTGGCCGCGAGCATGGACCAGATCTTCATGGGACAACCCGGCGAGACCTACTTCAGCACCAGCGACATCGGTTGGGTGGTGGGCCACAGCTACATCGTCTACGGCCCACTGCTGCACGGCATGGCCACCATCCTTTACGAAGGCCTGCCCACCCGCGGCATGGACGGACAGCCCGACCCGGCCATCTGGTGGAGCCTGGTCGAGAAGTACCAGGTCACCGCGATGTTCAGCGCGCCGACGGCCGTGCGTGTGCTGAAGAAGCAGGACCCGGCGGCGCTGAAGAAGCACGATCTCAGCAGCCTGCGCGCGCTGTTCCTGGCCGGTGAGCCGTTGGACGAGCCCACCGGCCGCTGGATCAGCGGCGCTTTAGGCGTGCCCATCATCGACAACTACTGGCAGACCGAGAGCGGCTGGCCCATCCTCACCATCGCAAACGGCGTCGAGCACAAGCCCAGCCGCTTCGGCAGCCCGGGCATCGCCATGCCGGGCTACGACGTGAAGATCGTCGACGAGAACACCGGCGCAGAACTCACCGGGGCTAACCAGAAGGGCGTGGTGGTCATCGCCGGCCCGCTGCCACCGGGCTTCATGCAAACCGTGTGGCGGGACGACGCGCGCTTCGTCAACACCTACTGGACGAGCGTGCCGGGGCAGATGCTCTACAGCACCTTCGACTGGGGCATCCGCGACGAGGACGGCTACTACTTCATCCTGGGCCGCACCGACGACGTGATCAACGTCGCCGGCCATCGCCTGGGCACGCGCGAGATCGAAGAGAGCCTCTCCAGCCACGCGGCGGTGGCGGAGGTGGCCGTGGTCGGCGTGGCCGATGCGCTCAAGGGCCAGGTGGCGATGGCCTTCGTGGTGCTGAAGGACGGCAGCCTGGCCGCCACACCGGCCGCTGCGCTGGCGCTGGAGGGCGAGCTGATGAAGGTGGTGGACGCACAACTGGGCGCCGTGGCGCGGCCTGCGCGCGTGCGTTTCGTCAGCGCACTGCCCAAGACACGCTCGGGCAAGATGCTGCGGCGGGTGATACAGGCCTTGTGCGAAGGGCGCGATGCCGGCGACCTGACGACGGTGGAAGACCCGGCGGCGGTGCAGCAGATACGCGATCTGTTCAGCGCCGGCTGAGCGGCCGGGCCGGCTGACCCCCGCACGGGTGGCCCCGCAGGGGGGCCCGCCTCGAGCCTGCCGGTGGGCGATGGCCGCGGGCCGCACCGCGCAGAAGACTGTGGTCCTGTTTGTCGCTCACAGGACCGCCATGAATCCCAACTTCACCCTTCAGCGCCGCGGCGTGCTGGCTGCGCTGTGCCTGTTGCCGTGGGCCACGAGGGCGACGGCGGCCGCGCCGGTCTTGCTGCTCGCGGTCGAAGCCGACGCAGACATCGACCCCGCAGGCTATCTGGTCAGCGAAAAGTACGACGGCGTGCGCGCCATTTGGGATGGCGACCGACTTCGCACCCGCAGCGGCACCCCCATCGCCGCGCCGCCGTGGTTCCTGCGCCATCTGCCGCCCGTGGTGCTGGACGGTGAACTCTGGGCCGGGCGTGGGCGTTTCGAAAGCCTGTCCGGCGCCGTGCGTCGCAGCACACCGCGCGATGCCGAGTGGCAGCAGATCACCTACATGGCCTTCGACATGCCGCGCGCCGGCGGCCCGTTCAGCGAGCGTGCCGAACGCCTGGCCAGCCTGGGGCAGGCCATCGACTGGCCGGGTTTCCAGGCCGTCGAGCAGCGCCGCGTGGGCAGCCGCGCGGCACTGCAGCGCTGGTTGAACGAAGTGGTGGCGGCCGGCGGTGAAGGCCTGATGCTGCACCGGGCTGACGCGGCCGATGTGACGGGCCGCAGCCCGGCGCTGCAGAAGCTGAAGCCGGTGCACGACGCCGACGCGCTCGTGCTCGGCGCCGTGCCCGGCCGCGGCCGCCACGTGGGCCGCATGGGGGCGCTGCGCGTGCGTACCCCCGAGGGCCGGCAATTCCTGCTTGGCACCGGTTTCAGCGATGCCGAGCGCGCCGCGCCACCGGCCCCCGGGAGCGTCGTCACCTCCCGCCACCGCGGCCACACCGAGGCCGGGCTGCCACGCTTCGCAAGTTTTTTGCGGGTGCGCGAACCGGCGCTGCCTCAGCCAGTGCCTCAGTCGCTGTCCGATCGCCGGTCGCAGGCGGGGTCGACGCCGTAGCCGCCGCCGGTGACACGTCCGTCGGCGGCCAGTGTCAGCTCGAACCAGAGGCAGTCGTTGGTGGGGTAGCGCCAAGACCAGATCTGGTTGCCACGGTCCTCACGTCGCCAGCCGTAGCCGCGCACCTCACCTGGCGTGCCCAGGCGGCGCAGCACCTCGTCGCGGCGCAACTGGGGCATCGACATCACCGCTTCGAACTCGGCTTCGTTCAACACCTGCCGTGCCTGCTGCACCCGGCCGGCCGCGTCGATGTCCACCATCCAGGTGGTGCGGCCGTAGGGGCCGCTGGCGTACTCCAGGCGACGGGCACCTTCAGGCAGCGCATGCTCTGCAGTGGGCATGCCCCAGGTACCCTGCAGCGCAGCGCGCTGCGTGCCTGCTGGTGGCGGCACCATCGCGCAGCCGCTGGCAAGCAGCAGGGCGGCCAGCGCGCTGGCGGTGGTGGCGGTGCGCAGGGCCGAGCGCATCGCCCCGGGCCTCAGAGCACCTCTGACGCGAAGTCCGCCAGGCGCGAACGTTCGCCGCGGGCCAGCGTCACATGGCCGCCGTGCGGCCAGCCCTTGAAGCGGTCCACCGCGTAGGTCAGGCCCGACGAGCCTTCGGTGAGGTAGGGCGTGTCGATCTGCGCCAGGTTGCCCAGGCAGACGATCTTGGTGCCGGGCCCAGCACGCGTGATCAGCGTCTTCATCTGCTTGGGCGTCAGGTTCTGCGCCTCGTCGATGAGCACGAACTTGTTCAGGAAGGTGCGCCCGCGCATGAAGTTCAAGCTCTTGATCTTGATCTTGCTGCGCACCAGATCATTCGTGGCCGCGCGGCCCCATTCGCCGGCGCTGGCGTCGGTGCGCGCCAGCACCTCCAGGTTGTCGTCCAGCGCGCCCATCCAGGGGCCCATCTTCTCTTCTTCGTTGCCAGGCAGGAAGCCGATGTCGTCACCCACCGGCACCGTCACGCGCGTGACGATGATCTCGCTGTAGCGGCGCTCGTCCAGCACCTGCGAGAGGCCCGCGGCCAGCGTCATCAGCGTCTTGCCCGTGCCGGCCGTGCCGGTGAGGGTGATGAAGTCGCAGTCCGGATCCATCAGCAGGTTGAGCGCGAAGTTCTGCTCGCGGTTGCGCGCCGTCACGCCCCACACCGAGTTCTTGGTATGGGTGTAGTCGCGCAGCGTCTTCAACACAGCTGTCTTGCCGGTGATCTCGGTGACGCGTGCGTACAGCGCAGCAGCGCCCGGCACTTCCAGGTAGACGAACTGGTTGATCATCAAAGCCGGCACCAGCGGCCCGCTGATGCGGTAGTAGGTGTGGCCGCCCTGCTGCCAGCTTTCCATGGTCTTGCCATGGCGGTCCCAGAAGTCGGCGGGCAGCGGCAGCACGCCGGTGTAGAGCAGGTCGCCGTCTTCCAGCGTCTTGTCGTTGAAGTAGTCCTCGGCCGCCAGGCCCAGCGCGCGCGCCTTGACGCGCATGTTGATGTCTTTCGACACCAGCACCACTTCACGCTGCGGCTGCTGCTCGCGCAGGCTCTGCACCACACCGAGGATCTGGTTGTCGGCCTTGCCCTGGGGCAGGCCGGGCGGCAGCTTGAAGTCGAGGAAGGTGGTCTGGAAGTAGAGCTTGCCGCCGGCCTCGCGGTGGCCGGTGCCGGCCAGCGGAATGCCGGCATGCGCGTCCATCTTGCCCAGCGGGCCTTCCTTGGCGGCGAGGGCCGCCAGCGCATCGAGCTCGCGGCTGACCTGGCGCACGCTGCGCGCCACCTCGCTCATGCCCTTCTTGTGCCCGTCGAGTTCTTCCAGCGTGATCATCGGCAGGAAGACGTCGTGCTCTTCGAAGCGGAAGAGCGACATCGGGTCGTGCATCAGCACGTTGGTGTCGAGCACGAAGAGCTTGGCCGGGCCGGTGCTGCGAGGCTTGCGCACGCGCGGCGCGGCAGACGGCGTGGGCGCGCGGCTCAGCGGCGCAAAGGCCGCCGGTGCCGGCTTGCCAACGGCGGGTGGCGCGGGCGGGGCTGGCCGCGCAGCCAGCACTGGCGCGTCGTCGTGCAGTTCCAGCGCGGCCTGCGCAGGCGCCTCGGCGGCACGGGTCTTGAGGGATCGCTTTTCAGCGCGCGGTGCAGCCTGGGCCTCGTAGTCGGCAGAGCGCAGCAGGTCACCTTTTTTCGCGGGCGGCTTGGGCAGGGGCATGGGTTTAGAACCGATCAGGATAAAAAGCAAAAAGCCGCACAGGCTGCTGTACGGCTTCGTGGGTCAGGCGGAGGAAAAAGTTTCAAGCGGCCTTCTTGAGCGCCTTCACGGCTTTCAGCACTTCATCGACATGGCCGGCCACCTTGATGCCGCGCCACTCGGCACGCATCACGCCTTCGGCGTCGATCAAGAAGGTGCTGCGCTCGATGCCCTTGACCTTCTTGCCGTACATGATCTTGTTCTTGACCACGCCGAACATGTGGCAGAGCTTTTCTTCGGTGTCGGCGATCAGCTCGAAAGGCAACTCCAGGTTCTGCTTGAACTTGTCGTGGCTGGCCATGTTGTCGCGCGACACGCCAAACACCACGGCACCGGCCTTGATGAAGTCCTTGTGCTGGTCGCGGAACTGCATGGCCTCGGTCGTGCAGCCAGGAGTGTTGTCCTTCGGGTAGAAGTACAGCACCACCGCCTTGCCGATGTGCGACTGGGGCGTGAATTTCACGCCGCCTGTGGCCAGGGCTTCGAATTCCGGTAGGGCTTTGTTGATGACAGGCGTCATGGACGGTTTTCTCGCACTGCGCTGTAGGAAGCCGACTTCTTCGTGCTGCTCTCCACGCTAGCCGGCCAATCCGAAATTATAAAGTCTTCGGCAAGGCTTCCCGCCACCGTCCCCCTCAAACAGCCGATCAAGCCGCTGGTGCAAGCAGCAGCGCGGCCAGTGCGCGGCGGTGTTCACTGACCAGCACGTTGTAGGTGCGGCAGGCCGCCGCGGTGTCCATGGTCTCGATGCCGATGCG
>JANMMD010000094.1:0-3022 GCA_031372905.1 Betaproteobacteria bacterium | reverse complement strand
TGACGCAGACCATCATCCTGTTCCAGGACACGAGCCTGGTCTACGCCATCGGCGCCTATGACCTGCTCAAGGGTTTCGAGATCGCCGGCAAGAACTTCAACCGGCCGGTGGAAACCTACCTCGTCGCCGCCGTCGTCTATTTCGTCATCTGCTTCTCGCTGAGCATGCTCGTGCGGCGGCTGCAGCAGAAGATCGCCATCATCAGATAGGGCCTGCCCATGATCGAGATCAAGAACGTCAGCAAGTGGTACGGCAGCTTCCAGGTGCTGACCGACTGCAGCACCACCGTCAACAAGGGCGAGGTGGTGGTGGTGTGCGGCCCCTCGGGCTCGGGCAAGAGCACGCTGATCAAGACCGTCAACGCGCTGGAGCCTTTCCAGAAGGGCGACATCACGGTCGACGGCATCAGCATCAGCGACCCCAAGACCGACCTGCCCAAGCTGCGCAGCCGCGTCGGCATGGTGTTCCAGCACTTCGAGCTGTTTCCGCACCTCAGCGTGACGGAGAACCTGACGCTGGCGCAGATCAAGGTGCTGAACCGCAGCACCGACGAGGCCAAGGCGCGCGGCTTGAAGATGCTCGACCGCGTGGGCCTGATGGCGCACAAGGACAAGTTCCCCGGGCAGCTTTCCGGCGGCCAGCAGCAGCGCGTTGCGATTGCACGTGCGCTGAGCATGGACCCCATCGTGATGCTGTTCGACGAGCCCACCAGCGCGCTCGACCCCGAGATGGTGGGCGAGGTGCTCGACGTGATGGTGCTGCTGGCCAAGGAAGGCATGACGATGATGGTCGTCACGCACGAGATGGGCTTTGCGCGCAAGGTCAGCCACCGCGTCATCTTCATGGACGCCGGCAAGATCGTCGAAGACTGCAAGAAGGAAGCCTTCTTCGGCGACACCGCCGCGCGTTCGCCGCGGGCGCAGGATTTCCTCTCGAAAATCCTGCAGCACTGACGTTTATGGCGCTATCGCGGCGCCCACCAGCGGCTCGCCGCCGCCCACAGTGCCGATGAAGCTGGCCTTGCCGGTGGCCAGGTCCACCCGATGCCAGCGCGTGGCCTTGTCGCCCTTGTTGTGAACACCCGCGTAGGCGGTGGGCGACACATCCGAGATGTCGAAGGTGGCATGCGCAAAGCTGCCGATGCCCAGGCTGCCCACCGTGAACAGGCGCCCGGTGTTGGGTGACACCGCCGGCGCCACGCCTTCCTTCGTGCCCTGGTGCACCAGCATGCCCAGTTCGCCATCCAGCGCGTAGTTGGTGGTGATCTTGTCGTTCTGCTTGTTGTAGGTGTAGCCGGCGCCCACGATGCGTGCCGTCTTGCCAGCGCTCTTGTCGGTACTGTCGTAGGTCAGGCTGCCGTCGAACTGCACGCCGGCCTGCGCCGGGTCGCCGTCGATGACGGCGCCGGTGTCGGGATGCAGGCGCAGGTTGAAGCCGGCGTTGTTGGCCACGCGGATGCGGTCGACCGTGGGGTTGAAGTCGAAGGCCCATTCGGTGGCGGCAGCAGCGCCTTCGCCCGAGGGCAGTGCGGCCGGGCTGCCGACGGCGGCGGCGCGCGCTTGCGCGAGGTCGATCTTGTAGAGCTGGCCAGATGACGCCAGCGCGAAGAGTTCACCGCGTGCGACGCGGAAATCGATGCCGATGATGCGTTCGCCGCTGCGCAGCCCCTGCAGCAGCTTGCGCTCGCGCACCTGCTGCGGCTGGCCGGCGTTGAAGCGCAGCAGGTGGTTGCTCACAGAGACCGCGACGATCTCTTCCTTGGCCGCGGGGCCGACGGTTTCGGATTTCTGCGTCGAGCCGCAGGCGGCCAGCAAAGCGGCGCTGCTCAGCGCAAGGGCGGGGTGTCGAAATTTCATGGGTCAGGGCCTGATCGTGTGGTGGACATGCTCAGTATCGGGAAGAGCCGGCCCGACCTGAAGGCTCGAAGTTGCAAATTTACCGATGCGAGAATCCTGGCATGCACGAAGTGATCACCCTGACACGCCCTGACGACTGGCACCTGCACCTGCGCGATGGCGCAGCGCTGGCCGCAGTGCTGCCCGCCACGGCGCGCCAGTTTGCGCGCGCCATCGTCATGCCCAACTTGCGCCCGCCCATCACCACCGCGGCCGCGGCGGTGGCCTACCGCCAGCGCATCGAAGCGGCCTTGCCGGCCGGGCTGACGTTCACGCCCCTGATGACGCTTTACCTCACCGACAACACGCCGCCGGAGGAAATCACGCGGGCCAAGGCCGCCGGCGTGGTGGCACTGAAGCTCTATCCGGCTGGCGCCACCACCAACAGCGACGCCGGGGTCACCGACCTGGCCAAGTGCCACGCCACGCTGGAAGCGATGCAGCGCGAAGGCCTGCTGCTGCTGGTGCACGGCGAAGTGACCGACGCTGACATCGACATCTTCGACCGCGAGGCGGTGTTCATCGACCGCGTGATGGGGCCGCTGCGCCGCCACTTCCCCGAGCTGAAGGTGGTCTTCGAGCACATCACCACCGCCGAAGCGGCGATGTACGTGGCCGAAGCCGGCCCGCACACCGCCGCCACGCTGACGGCCCACCACCTGCTCTACAACCGCAATGCGCTCTTCACCGGCGGCCTGCGTCCGCACTACTACTGCCTGCCGGTGCTGAAGAAGGAACGCCACCGCGTGGCGCTGGTGAAGGCCGCAACCTCCGGCAGCCCGCGCTTCTTCCTGGGCACCGACAGCGCCCCGCACGCGGCGGTGATGAAGGAGCAAAGCGTCTGCGGCGCCGGCTGCTACACCGCGCCGGCCGCGCTGGAGCTGTATGCCGAGGCCTTCGAGGCCGCCGGGGCGCTGGACAAGCTGGAAGGCTTTGCCAGCCACCACGGCGCTGATTTTTACGGCCTGCCGCGCAACACCGGCACGGTGACGCTGAAGCGGCAAGCCTGGGTCTTGCCCGAGGCGCTGCCCTTCGGTGATGCCACCATCAAGCCGCTGCGTGCGGGCGAAACCCTGAACTGGAAACTGCAATGAAGACCCGCCCATGAGCACCGACCGAGTGATGCT
>JANMMD010000072.1:0-4561 GCA_031372905.1 Betaproteobacteria bacterium | reverse complement strand
GGACGCAGCCGCCCAGCGCGCCGCGGTGCTGCTGCTGCAGGGCGCCGACCTGCCGCCCAAGGCCCGCGTGCTGGACGCCTGCGCGGCACCCGGCGGCAAGACCGCGCACCTGCTGGAGCTGGCCGACCTCGACCTGCTGGCCCTGGACAGCGACCCGCTGCGCCTGGCCCGCGTGCAGGACAACCTCAACCGCCTGCAGCTGAAGGCCGAGCTCAAGGCCGGCGATGGCCGCTTTCCCAAGGCCTGGTGGGACGGTCGTCTTTTCGACGCCATCCTGCTGGACGCGCCCTGCACCGCCAGCGGCATCGTGCGCCGCCACCCCGACGTGCGCTGGCTGCGCCGGCAGGACGACATCCAGGCGCTGGCGCGCATCCAGGCCGAGCTGCTGGACGCCTTGTGGCCGCTGCTGGCGACGGGTGGCCGCTTGCTCTACGCCACCTGTTCCATCTTCCCGGCCGAGGGCCGGCAGCAGATCGACGCGTTTTTGCAACGCCAGCCCCCAGGCACAGCCCTGCTGGAACCGCAGTCTCCCGGGCACCTGTTGCCTCTGCCCGACAATGCGCCGGTGGGTGTCGCCAGCCGCCCCGTCGCACTGCAGGACGGGTTCTTCTATGCGCTGTTGAAGAAGACGGGGCCTCAGCCGGGGCCTCAGTCAGGGCAGGAGGCGGCGAGCCAGACCCACGGTCCTTGAAGTCCACGTCGCACCCCCAGCCCCATGCCTTTGCTGCCGGTTCACCTTCACCACCTGCAGCGCCTGCTGCGGGGCTGGATGCTGGTGCCGGCACTGTGGCGCATCGTGCTTGTGGCACTGCTCGTCTGCGGCGGCGGCGCGCGAGCGCAGGGCGTGGAACTGGCCGGCCTGCAGGTGCAGAAGCTGGAAGGTGCGCTCACGATCGACTTCAATGCGCGTGTGAACCTGCCGCGCGCGGTGGAAGATGCGCTGCAGCGCGGCGTGCCCATCTACTTCGTGGCCCAGGCGCAGCTGCTGCGCGACCGCTGGTACTGGCGCGATGAGCGCGTGGCGCGCGTCGCGCGTTCGTGGCGCCTGGCCTACCAGCCGCTGACCAATTCCTGGCGCGTCGGCCTCGGCGGGCTGTACCAGACGGTGCCGACGCTGGCCGAGGCGCTGGCCATCGCCTCGCGCAGCGCGGGGTGGAAGCTGGCCGAGCTCTCGCAGCTGGACGCTGGCGACAAGGGCTACTACCTGCAGTTCAGCTACCGGCTCGACACCACGCAGCTGCCCGGCCCCATGCAGTTCGGCCTCACCGGCCAGGGCGACTGGGCCGTGGGCGTGAACACCACGCTGAAGGTGGAGCTCGGCGCGCCGTGAGCAACTCGGCCCGCTGGGCCTGGATCATCGCCATCGTGGCCGCCACCGGCACGGCGCTGGTGCTGGCCTTCGTCATCAGCTTCAGCAGCCAGGGCGGCGGCTTCTACGAACGCCACTTCGTCTGGCTGTTCTGGGTCAACGTGGCGGTGGCGGTGCTGCTGACGCTGGTGATTGCCGTCGTCGCGCTGCGCCTGGCGGTGCGCGTGCGGCGCGGCAAGTTCGGCAGCAAGCTGCTCATCAAACTGGCGGGCATCTTTGCGCTGGTGGGCTTGCTGCCGGGGCTGGTGATCTACACCGTGAGCTACCAGTTCGCCAGCCGCAGCATCGCCGCCTGGTTCGACGTGAAGGTGGCCGGCGCCCTGGACGCCGGCCTGGCTTTGGGCAAGGGCACGCTGGACACGCTGACCACGGACCTCGTGGGCAAGGCCCGCATCGGCGCCGAGCGGCTGGCCGATGCCGGCACCGCGGTAGCGCCGCTGACACTGGAACGCCTGCGCGAGCAGATCGGCGCCAGCGAAGCCTCGCTCGTCGGCCCGAACGGCCAAGTGCTCTTCACCGCCGGCGGTGGCGCGGGCGCGGGTCCGCCCGACCGCCCGCATGCCAACCTGATGCGACAGGTGCGCGACACCGGCGCCGCCGCGCAGGTGGAGGGCCTGGACGATGAATCGCTGGAAACCTTCAGCCCAGGCCCGCGCGTGCGCGCATTGGCTCGCGTGCCGCGCGCCGGCACGGCGCTGGCGCGCAGCGACGAGCGCTACCTCATGGTGGTGCAGCCGATGCCACGCGCGCTGGCCGCCAACGCGCTGGCCGTGCAGGCCGCATACAGCGAGTACCAGCAGCGTTTTCTTGCGCGCGACGCGCTGCGGCGCATGTATGTGGGCACGCTGACGCTGGCCTTGATATTGGCGGTGTTCGCGGCCGTGCTGCTGGCCATCGTGCTGGGCAACCAGCTTGCCAAGCCGCTGCTGCTGCTGGCCGACGGCGTGCGCCAGGTGGCCGCCGGCGACCTGCGCGCCAAACCGGTGTTTGCCAGCGGCGACGAGCTCGGGGGCCTGACGCGCAGCTTTGCCGCAATGACGGCGCAGGTGGCCGACGCGCGCAGCCAGGTGCAGCGCGGCGTGCAGCAGCTGGAGGCCGCGCGCACGCGGCTGCAGACCATCCTCGACACGCTGACGGCCGGCGTCATCGTCTTCGACCGCGAGGGCCGCATCGACACCGTGAACCCCGGCGCCACGCGCATCCTGCAGCGGCCGCTGGCCAGCTGGCGCGGCCGCCGCCTGAGCGAGCTGCCCGACCTCAAGGACTTCTCGCAAGGCGTCGAGCAGCGCTTCGAATTGCTGGCCACCAGCCCCGAAGCCGGCGAGCGCGACGAGTGGCAGGAGAGTTTCGACCTGCAGCGCGGCGACGGCACCACGCTGACGCTGCTGGTGCGCGGCGCCACGCTGCAGGCCGACATGCGCCTGATGGTGTTCGACGACATCACCGAAGTCGTCAGCGCGCAGCGCAGCGCGGCCTGGGCCGAGGTGGCGCGCCGCCTGGCGCACGAAATCAAGAACCCGCTGACGCCGATCCAACTGAGCGCCGAGCGCCTGCAGCACCGGCTGGGCCACAAGCTGGAAGGCGCCGACCAGGCCCTGCTGGCGCGCAGCGTGAACACCATCGTCAACCAGGTGGGCGCGATGCAGACGCTGGTCAACGAGTTCCGCGACTACGCGCGCCTGCCCGCCGCAAAGATGCTGCCGCTGGACCTGAACGAGCTGGCCTCGGAAGTGCTGGCGCTTTACGGCCAGGCGCTGGACAACGGCCTGCTGCTGCCGCGGCTGGAGCCCGGAATGCCGCGCTTGCTGGGCGACGCCACACAGCTGCGGCAGGTCATCCACAACCTGGTGCAGAACAGCCTGGACGCCGTGGCCGACCGGCCCGACGGCCAGGTGGAACTGATCACCAGCACGGCACGCGGCGAAAACGGCGAGCTGCGCGCGGTGCGCCTGACCGTCATTGACAATGGCCCTGGTTTCGCCGACAAGGTGCTCAAGCGCGCTTTCGAGCCCTACGTCACCACCAAGGCCAAGGGCACGGGTCTGGGCTTGGCGGTGGTGAAGAAGATCGCCGACGAACATGGCGCGCGCCTGCGTGCCGCCAACCTGCACGCGGGGGACGAACCCGATGGCCCGGTCACCGGGGCGCGTGTTTCGCTATCATTTTCCAACTTCGCCGCAACGCCGAGTGGCCCGCAGGAGGCTGCCGAAGCCGGCGCCATCTCGGCCCCTGGCAACGCGTGACGCACTAGAACGCATGGCAACTATCCTGGTAGTCGACGACGAGTTGGGCATACGCGCCCTGCTGTCCGAGATCCTGACCGACGAGGGTCACACGGTCGAACTGGCCGAAAACGCCGCTCAAGCGCGCGTGGTTCGGGAGATGCTGCGCCCTGACCTCGTGCTGCTGGACATCTGGATGCCCGACGTCGACGGCGTCACGCTGTTGAAGGAATGGAGTGCCGGTGGCCAGCTGAGCATGCCCGTGATCATGATGAGCGGCCACGGCACCATCGACACCGCGGTGGAAGCCACCAAGTACGGCGCCAGCGCTTTCCTTGAAAAACCCATCACGCTGCAGAAGCTGCTGCGAGCGGTGGAGCAAGCGCTGGTGAAGCCCGCGCAGCGGCTGGCGGTGGCCTTGCAGGGAGGGCGCAGCGACGGTGCGCTCGGCCTGGGGGCAGATGGTTTGACACTGCCGCCGCACCCCCTGGGTCATGCCTTGATGCCGCAGGCCAACGAGGGCCCCCGCTCGGAACAGTTGTTCGACCTCGACCGCCCGCTGCGCGAGGCGCGTGACGCCTTCGAGAAGAGCTACTTCGAGTTCCACCTCGCCCAAGAGGGCGGCAGCATGACGCGCGTGGCAGAGAAGACCGGGCTGGAGCGCACGCACCTCTACCGCAAGCTGAAACAGTTGGGCGTGGACCTCTCGCGCAACAAGCGCGGCGGCGGCTGAGCGGCTTCTCGGGCCTGCACCCCGAGAGCGGCCTGCCCCGGCGCGCTGTTATACTCGAGGGCTGTTTTGGCCTGGTAGCTCAGTTGGTAGAGCAGCGGATTGAAAATCCGCGTGTCGGTGGTTCGATTCCGCCCCAGGCCACCAGCCCCATGCAAAGCCTCGCCCGGTTCACCGGTCGGGGCTTTTTCACTGCTGGGGCCTGCGCAAGCTGTGCCCTTGCTGCTGCGGCGTCACGCC
>JANMMD010000069.1:0-16262 GCA_031372905.1 Betaproteobacteria bacterium | reverse complement strand
GCTCGCGCGCGGCACGGTGGGCCGGAACCTGATGTATTTCGAAACCGGGCAGGGCTCGGCCTTGTCTTCGGGCTCGCACCACGGCGTCGACCAGCAGACGATGGAAGCGCGGGCCTACGGCGTGGCGCGCGCGTACGCGCCGCTGCTGGTGAACAGCGTGGTCGGCTTCATCGGCCCGGAGTACCTCTACGACGGCAAGCAGATCGTGCGCGCCGGGCTGGAAGATCACTTCTGCGGCAAGCTGCTCGGCCTGCCGCTGGGCGTGGACATCTGCTACACCAACCATGCCGAGGCCGACAGCGACGACATGGACACGCTGATGACGCTGCTGGGTACCGCCGGCGTGACCTTCATCATGGGCGTGCCGGGCGCGGACGACATCATGCTGAACTACCAGAGCACGAGCTTCCACGACGCTGCCGTGCTGCGCGAACTGCTTGGCCTGCGCCACGCGCCCGAGTTCGAGGCCTGGCTGGCGCGCGTGGGCATAGCCGATGTGCAGGGCCGCCTGCTGCCGGCACCGGCGCAACGCCGCTTGCAGCTGGAAGTCGCAAGTGCGGCCGTGAGCGCTTCATGAGCGCGCCCGACCTTTGGCTCGATCTGCGGCGGCTGACTGCCGCGCGCATTGCGCTGGGGCGCAGCGGCGTCAGCCTGCCCACCGCCGAGAGCCTGCGCTTCGCCCAGGCGCATGCGATGGCGCGCGATGCGGTGCACGCCGCGCTGGACGCCGCAGCACTGCGCGACGCACTGGCCGGTGATGGTTACCGGGTCGCTCGTGTGCACAGCGCCGCGCCTGACCGTGCGAGTTATCTGCGGCGGCCCGATCTCGGCCGCCGCCTGGCCCCGGCAGCGGCAGCGCGGCTCGCCGAACTGGCCGCGCAGGCAGATGGCGAGCCGCCGGCGCTGGTGGTGGTGCTGGCCGATGGCCTGTCGGCCACGGCCGTGGCCGCCCACGGCCTGCCCCTGTTGCGCGCCTTGCAGCCCCTGCTCGTGGCGCAGCAGCAAGCGCCTTCCTGGGTGGTGGTGGCCGAGCAGGCCCGCGTGGCGCTGGGCGACGAGGTCGGGGCGCTGCTGCGCGCACAGGCCGTGCTGGTGCTGGTGGGCGAGCGACCGGGGCTGTCGTCGCCCGACAGCCTGGGCGCCTACCTCACCTGGGCGCCGCGCATCGGCTGCATGGACGCCGAGCGCAACTGCGTGTCCAACATCCGGCCCGCCGGGTTGAACATGGCCGCGGCCGCGCACCGAATCGCGTGGTTGCTGGTTGCCGCGCGCAGGCTGCTGGCCACAGGCTTGGCGCTCAAGGATGCGAGTGAGCTTGCGGGCCTGGTATCGATCGTGCCCGGCTCAGCCGGGTGAGGCGCAACCGTTCCCGATGTTGTCGCCGGTGCCTCGCAGGCGGGCGTTAAAGCTGTATATTCATACAGACCTCGTACAGCCATCCCGCAACAGCATCCTGTGCAACTCCAAGCCAAACTGGCGATCCTGGCCGACGCCGCCAAGTACGACGCCTCCTGCGCTTCGAGCGGTGCGGACAAGCGCCATTCACTGGGCGGCAAGGGCATCGGCTCGACCGAGGGCATGGGCATCTGCCACAGCTACGCGCCCGACGGCCGTTGCATCAGCCTGCTGAAGATCCTGCTGACCAACTTCTGCACCTATGACTGCCTGTACTGCGTGAACCGTGTCAGCTCCAACGTGCCGCGTGCCCGCTTCCGCGTCGAAGAGGTGGTGCATCTCACGCTCGACTTCTACCGCCGCAACTGCATCGAAGGCCTGTTTCTCAGCTCGGGCATCGTGCAGAGCCCCGACCACACGATGGAGCAACTGGTGGAGGTGGCGCGCTGCCTGCGCGAAGACCACGACTTCCGCGGCTACATCCACCTGAAGACGATTCCCGATGCCAGCCCCGAGTTGCTGGCCGCTGCCGGGCGCCACGCCGACCGGCTCAGCATCAACATCGAGCTGCCGACGCCTGCCGGCCTGCAGGCCCTGGCGCCTGAAAAGAACGGCGAGGCGATCCGGCGTTCGATGGCGCGCATGCGCCTGCACATCGACGAGGCCAGGGAGGCGCGCAAGCCGGTGGCGGCCAGCGCCGCAGCGGGCCTGCCGGCGCGGCGCACACCGGCGCCGCGTTTTGCACCGGGCGGGCAGAGCACGCAGATGATCGTCGGTGCCGATGCCGCCGACGACCGCAGCATCCTGGCCACCAGTGCGGCGCTCTACGGCAGCTACGGGCTGCGCCGCGTCTACTACTCGGCTTTCAGCCCGATACCCGACGCGTCGCGCGCGCTGCCGCTGCAGGCGCCCCCGCTGCTGCGCGAACACCGGCTCTACCAGGCCGACTGGCTGACGCGCTTCTATGGGTTCCGCCACGATGAATTGCTGCCCGCCGACAAGGGTGCTGGCGCGGGCGAAGGCAGCGGCATGCTGTCGCTGGAATTCGACCCCAAGCTGGCCTGGGCACTGGCCCACCGCGCGCTGTTCCCGGTCGACCTGAACCGAGCGCCGCGCGAGATGCTGCTGCGCGTGCCCGGGCTGGGCGTGAAGACCGTCGACAAGCTGGTGCGCACGCGCCGCGTGCGGCGCGTGCGCTGCCGCGACCTGGCGCAGCTGCGCGTGAGCTTGAAGAAGGTGCTGCCTTTCGTCGAACTCGCCGACCACCGGCCCAGCGGCGAGCCCGAGACAGCGACGCTCGGCCTGGCCCTGCGTGCTGCGCCCCAGCAGGCCGATCTGTTTGCCGACGCCTGAAAGAGCCCAACGTGCAGCGGCATGTGGTGCTGGCCAGTGAGGTCGACATCGACGGCTTCCGCGCCGCCGCGCGGCGCCTGCTGCACGCCGGCGTGGCGCCCGATCTCGTGGATTGGGCCGTGGCCGGCAGCGCAGCACCCGGCCTGTTCGACGACGTCGCCGCCGCAGCGTCTGATGCCACCGCCGACACCGAGCTATCCACGCGCACAGCCACCCCGTTGCGGGTGCCGGCCGAGTTCATCGCGCTGTGCAACGACGTGCTGCAGCATGCAGACCCGGGCCGTTTCCAGCGCCTCTACCGGCTCTTGTGGCAGCTGCAGGACGAGCCGGGGTTGCTGAACGACGCGTTCGACCCCGCCCTCGCGCAGGCCCGCTGGATGGCGCAGGCGGTGCGGCGGGAGCGGCACAAGATGAAGGCCTTCGTGCGCTTCCGCGAAGTGCACGAGGTTCACGAGTCGGGCGCCGCGGCCAGCGGCGCGCCGCTGCACGTGGCCTGGTTTGAACCCGCGCATCACGTGGTGGAAGCGGTGGCGCCCTTCTTCATGCGGCGCTTCGCCGGCATGCGCTTCGCCATCCTCACGCCAGCGCGTTCCGTGCACTGGGACGGCCAGACGCTGAGCCTGGCGGCCGGGGCAGGGCGCCACCAGGCGCCGCCCGCAGACGACGGCGAGGCCTTGTGGCTGACCTACTACGCCAGCATCTTCAACCCGGCGCGCTTGAAGTTGAAGGCGATGGAAAAGGAGATGCCGCGCCGCTGCTGGAGCAACCTGCCCGAGGCGGCGCTGATCGGCGCGCTGTCGGCCACGGCCCCCGAGCGCAGCGGGCGCATGGTCGAGCGTGAGCCGCAAGCCACGGCGCGCCGGCTGCCTGCGCGCCCCGCTGCCGCCATCACCACCGGCCCTCTGCCGGGCCTGGACGGGCTCAGGCAGGCCGCGCTGCGCTGCCGCGCCTGCCCCTTGGGCGCCCTGGCCACCCAGACCGTATTCGGCGAGGGCCCGCCGCGCGCCGCGCTGATGCTGGTGGGCGAGCAACCCGGCGACCAGGAAGACCTGCAGGGGCGCCCCTTCGTCGGCCCCTCGGGGCAGCTGCTGATGCGCGCGATGGCGCAGCTGGGCTGGCAGCGCGATGCCGTCTACATGACCAACGCCGTCAAGCACTTCAAGTACGAACCGCGCGGCCGGCGCCGCATCCACAAGACACCGGCACAGATGGAGGCCGACGCCTGCCTGCACTGGCTGGAAAGCGAGATCCGAAGCGTCGCCCCGCAGGCGATCGTGGCCTTGGGCGCCACGGCGGCGCGGCAGCTGCTGGGGCGGCCGGTGGCGGTGTTGCGCGAGCGCGGCCAGTGGCTGGCGCGCGCAGATGGCGTGCCTGTACTGGTGAGCCTGCACCCCTCGGCGCTGCTGCGCCTGGACGACGCCGAGCGTGGCGCGGCCTACACCGCGTGGCTGGCCGATCTGCAACTGGCGTCGGCCTACGCAGAGGGCGGGGGCCGGCAGCCGCCCGCCCGCGCGCCCACCGATCTCATGACTGCGACGACGCATGCAGAACACGCCCCTGTCACTTGACGCCGCCACCGTGTCCCGGGTCATCGAGATGGCCTGGGACGACCGCACGCCCTTCGAGGCCCTGAAAGCCCAGTTCGGCCTGGACGAGGCCGTGGTCATCGCGCTGATGCGCCAGCAGCTGAAACCGAGTTCCTACCGCCTCTGGCGCCAACGCGTGCGCGGGCGGGCCACGAAACATGCCGCCCTGCAGCGCGCAGCAGCCACGCTGCGAGGCGACGAGGCGCTCTAGCCCAGCCCCGTGCCCGCCGCCAGAGCGGTCTGCCGAGGCGCTGGCTGCTCAAGCCGGCGCCCTTGCCGTGGATGCCGGACGGGCACGCGGCGTTCACGACCACGCCCGCCTCAACGCTTCAGCCGGGCGGGTCGATGAGGCTGACATGCGCGGCCACCACGCGCCAGCCTTCGGGCCGGCACACCCAGGTCTGGCTTTGCCGGCCGACCTTGGCGCTGCCCTCGTGGCTGAACTCGGTCATCGCGGTGACGAAGCTGCGGCCGAAGGTGGTGATGACGGTGTGCTGCAGCGTGCGCGCCAACCCCTGCGAAGGCCGCGCGGCACGGAACTCGCGGATGGCGGCGATGCCCACCAGGTTTTCGGCGGCGCCGTAGCGCACGGTGTGTTCGCTGGTCCAGAACAGTTCGTCGAGCTCATCGACCTTGTTGGTGACGAGGGCGTCTTCGTAGCGCGCAAACGCGGCCTGTATCTCGGCCAGCACGTCGGGCAGGTTGATGTCCATGTCGGGTCGATTCAGCAGTTCACAGGGCGGCCACGGGCGCGCGCACCACGCCCGCTGCCTCCAGCGCGTGGGACACGCGCAGGCACAGGTCATCGCGCGCGCGAGCGCATCGCGCGCGCGAGCGGGCAGCCGCCCGCGGGCTGGTTGTCTCCGTGGATCTCCGAGAGCCGCCACACGCCCGACCTGCTGGCCGAAACCGGCTACGGCTACACCTTGAACTGGTGCCACGACGACCAGCCGCATCCGATGCGCACGCGCAGCGGGCAGGCCCTGTGGTCGGTGCCGTACCCGCAGGAGCTGAACGACATCCCGATGATCATGGCGCGGCAGATGGACGCGAAGGACTTCGCGCAGATGATCGTCGCCCAGCTGCACGAGATGGTGGCGCAGACGCGGGCGGCGCAGGCGCCAGCGCTGGTGATGGGCATCGCGCTGCACCCCTACATCGTCGGCCAGCCTTACCGGCTGCGCCACCTGCGGCACGCGCTGCAGCAGGTGGCGGCGGCGCGCGATGCGGGCGATGTCTGGGTCACCACGCCAGGGGCGATCTGGCAGCACGCGAAGGGCCAGCCCGCGTTTTGAGACAGCGCTGGTGGGGCGCGCTCGGGCCCTCGTCCTACAGCCGTGGCGGCAGCAGCGCGGCACACTGGATGAACAAGCTCGAGGAGCGAAATCCATGGTCCTGCCCCATTCCCTTCGCGCCTTGCTGCGCCGCCCTTTTGCCGTGGCTTGCGCCATCGTGCTGGCATGCGCGCTTCCCTTCGTGGCACAACCCGCGCTGGCTGCGAAGAGCGCGGCCGCGGCACCTCAGCGGCTCGACTTCGACGCCTTCAACGGCGCGCAAGACACGCCGCTGCTGAAGAGCGGCAGCCGTGGGCCTGCGGTGGTGCGCGCGCAGATTCTTCTGGACCGCGCGTGGTTCTCCAGTGGCGAAATCGACGGCCGCTTTGCCGCCAACATGCAGCGCATCGTCAAGGCCTTCCAGCTGGCGCACGGGCTCAAGGACACCGGCACGCTCACGGCGCCGACCTGGGCCGCCCTGCGCGAGGACGGCGGCGCCGTGCTGACGCGGTACACGGTGACCGCCAAGGATGCGACGGGCCCGTTCGAGCGCATCCCCGCGGCCAATGATGCGCGCCGCCAGCTCAAGGCCATGCCCTACGAGACGCTCGAAGAAGCGCTGGCCGAACGCTTCCACACCAGCACGGCCTACCTGAAGCAGATCAACCCGGGCCAACGCGTCGAGGCCGGCAGCGAGATCGTCGTGCCCAACGTCATGGGCGGCAAGCCACCGGTGAATGCGGCGTCGATCGAGATCGACAAGTCCGCGCGTGTGCTCTACGTGCTCGATGCGCGCCAGCGCCCGCTGGCGGCCTTCCCCATCAGCATCGGCAACGAGAAGAGCGACCCGCTGCCGATTGGCGTGATGACGATCAGGAGCGAAGTCAGGAACCCCAGCTTCACCTATGACCCCGTGCTGCTGAAGAACCAGCCGAAGAACGCAGAGAAGATGGAACTGCCGCCCGGCCCGAACAACCCCGTGGGCAACATGTGGCTGGGCTTGTCCAGGCCGCACTGGGGCATCCACGGCACGGCCGTGCCGGCCCATGTCGGGCACTCCGAGACCAACGGCTGCATCCACCTGACCAACTGGGACGCGGAACGGGTGGCCACGCTGGCCAAGACCGGCTTCAAGGTGGCCGTGCGGCCATGACGCGCGGGCGCTGGGGCATGACGCTGTTGCTGGCGGCGCTGCTGGTGGCGACGTTGGCGGCGACGCTGGCGGCACTGCTCACGTCCACGCCGCGGGCGCTCGCGTCGCCTGCGGTGCCTGCCGCGCCCGCGCTGCCCCTTGTCTCCGCCGTGCCCCCGGTCTCCGTGGGGGCCATGGCCGAAAGCGACATCACCCGGCTGCGCCAGCGCTCGCTGTTGATCCCGGTGGCTTCGGTCCGGGCTTCGGACCTGCAGGACACCTACCTGCAAGCCCGCGGCGGCGGCGCGCGCGAGCACGAGGCGCTGGACATCGCGGCCCCGCGCGGCACGCCGGTGTTGGCGGTCGAGGACGGGCGCATCGTCAAGAAGTTCACCAGCCAGCCGGGCGGGCTCACCCTCTACCACTTCGACGACGCCCGCGAGTTCGCCTACTACTACGCTCACCTCGACAGTTATGCCGAAGACCTGCGCGAAGGCATGCAGGTGCGCAAGGGGCAGGTCATCGGCTACGTCGGCAGCACCGGCAATGCAGCGCCCGCGGCGCCGCACCTGCACTTTGCGATCTTCCGCCTCGGCCCCGAGCAGCAGTGGTGGCGCGGCACGCCGATCAACCCCTTCGGCGTCTGGCGCAGCCCGTGAAGCCTGTCAGCGCGATACTCGTGTGCAGGCTACGGCACACGCCACTGCACACGCCACTGCACACGCCATCGCACAGGCCGGAGACTGCTTCATGACCATCCACGACAGCATCCTGAACACCATCGGCAACACGCCCGTGGTGAAGATCAACCGCCTCGCGCCTGCCGGCGTCGACCTCTACGTCAAGGTGGAGGCGGCCAACCCGCTGGGTTCGGTGAAAGACCGCCTCGCTTTGGGCGTGATCGAAGACGCCGAGCGCCGCGGTGTGTTGAAACCCGGGCAGACGGTGGTAGAGGCCACCAGCGGCAACACCGGGATCGGCCTGGCGATGGTGTGCGCGCAGAAGGGCTATCCACTGGTCATCACCATGGCCGAGAGCTTCAGCGTCGAGCGCCGCAAGCTGATGCGCTTCCTGGGCGCGCGCGTGGTGCTCACCCCCGCCGCCGAGCGCGCTTTCGGCATGGTGAAGAAAGCCACCGAGCTGGCCGAGGCGCATGGCTGGTTCATGACGCGCCAGTTCGAGAACGCGGCCAATGCCGACATCCACAGCCGCACCACGGCACGCGAGATCGTCGACGACTTCGCCGGCCGGCGGCTGGACTACTGGGTCACCGCCTTTGGCACGGGCGGCACGCTGCTGGGCGTTTCGCGCGTCTTGGCCGGTGAGCGGCCCGACACCAAGATCATGGTCTGCGAGCCCGCCGATGCGCCGATGTTGAGCGATGGTGCGCACCAGGAGCGCCACCCCGACGGCACGCCCGTGAAGCCCAACGCGTCATGGAAGCCGCATCCCCTGCAAGGCTGGAGCCCCGATTTCGTGCCCAAGCTGGCAGGCGAGGCCGTGGCCTCGGGGGTGATCCATCAGGTCATCAAGATCACCGGTGCCGAGGCCATGCACTGGAGCCAGCAGCTGGCGCAGAAGGAAGGCATCTTCACCGGCATCTCGGGCGGTGGCTCTTTTGCCGGCGCGCTGAAGGTGTGCGCCGAGGCGCCGGCCGGCAGCACCGTGCTGTGCATGCTGGCCGACACCGGCGAGCGCTACCTGAGCACGCCCCTCTTTGCCGATGTGGGCGCCGAGATGAACGAGGCCGAGCTGGCCATCATGCGGTCGACGCCCAGCAGCCACATCGAAGCCAAGGCCTGAGCGTCGCGCCTGTCGTGATGCTCGCTGCGCCGTTCATCGCATCGCAGCCTGGACCGCCACGCTGCGATGCGCCCAGAAGCGCGGCAGCGCAAAGCCCGTGGCGATGACCCCCACGAGGCACATCAGCCCGCCCACCCAGATGGCGGGTGCCACGCCCCAGGCATCGGCCATGAAGCCGGCGCGTGCGTTGCCGATGAGCGGCCCGGTGAGGTAGCTGATCATCTCGATGCCCGCCAGGCGCCCGCGCAGGGGGTTCGGGATGGTCTCGTTCCAGATCGTGCCGCGGAAGACACCGCTGACCATGTCCGCCGCACCGGCCACGGCCAGGCACAGCAGCGCGAGCAGCAGGCCGGGCGCAAAGCCCAGCGCCACGATGCCCAGGGCCCAGACGGCCGCTGCGATCACCACCGCGCGGCCGTGGCGCGTGACACGGCTGGTCCAGCCGCTGAAGAGGCCGATGAGCAAGGCCCCCACAGACATCGCCGAGAGCAGCCAGCCCACCGACTCGGTGCTGCCGTTCGCGGCGGCCATGGCCGGGAACAGCGCGATCGGGAACGCGAACGCCATTGCCACGATGTCGACGATGTAGGTGCCCATCAGCTCGGGCCGCGCCCGCGCGAAGCGCACGCCTTCGGCCAGGTCGGCCAGCAGGTGGGGCCGCTCGGCGGGCCGCTCGATGGTGCCGATGCGCTCGCGCGGAATGCGCACGAGGAAGAACATCGCCGCAAGGAAGGTGGCGAAATCGAACAGGTAGGCACCCACCGCGCCATAACGCGCCAACAGCACGCCGGCCAGGGCCGGCCCGGCCACCATGCCGACGGTGCCGCGCACCGACGACAGCGCCGCGACGGCGGCAAATTCTTCGGGCCGCGCGAGCTTCTGCGTCAGCGCCTCGAGCGCCGGCCGGTGAAAGCCGCTGGCACCCTGCAGCACCGCCACCAGCGCGTAGATTGCCAGCACGCTGGGGGCCGAGCTCAGTGCATTGGCCAGCAAGCCCGCCAGGCACAGCGCCATCAGCGCCTCGGAGCCGATGAGCAGCCGCCTGCGGTCGACGCGATCGGCCACCGCGCCGCCCAGCAGCCCGCAAACGATCACCGGCACGAGCTGAACCAGACCCAGCAGCCCGACCTGGGCGTTGGAGTGCGTCAGTTGATACAGCTGCCAGGGCACCGCCACGTAGCTGACCATCGTGCCCATGCCAGAGATGAACTGGCTGGCGAAGAGCCGGCGAAATGCCGTGTTGTGCCGCAGTGGGCGGAGGTCCAGAAACATGCGGTGGCGCCGCGCCTGCGGCCTGGCGAGGTGGAGGCGCCGACTATCGCCGCAAAGCGGCCTGGGCCCGCCGCAGGTGCTCGCCAGTGAGCGGCTGCAGCTGGTTCGCAGCGTCGTAGGCGCTGCGGGCCCGCTGCCTCCAGCCCTCGGCCGCGGCATCGTTGGTCCAGCCGCTCAGCACCACCGCTGCTTCGCCCAGCACCATCCAGTGGTCGCGGTCCTGGGCGTTGGCGGCCACCAGGGCTTCCAGCGCCTCCACCGCGCGGCGGGCCAGCGCCACGGCGTCGGCGCTGCCGCCAGTGGCCCGCAGCGCCTCGGCCTGCGCCAGCTGCGTCTGCGCCAGCCGGCGGCGGTGCAGCGGCGCGGCCTTGCCGCTGGCCACCAGCGCGTTCAGCCAGTCGGCCGAAACGCGCAGCTCCACCAGCGCAGCGCGCGCATCGCCCGTGCGCAGCAGCGCGCGGCCGTGGTTCAGCGACAGGAAGCGGCGTTGCGTCTGCCAGGCGTTGTTGGCCGGGTCGGCCTCCACCAGCACCTGCAGGCCGCCGAGCGCGGCGCGGGTGTGCGACAAGGCGCAGACCCAGTCGCCGATGTTCAGGCACAAGCCGCCCAGCAGGTTGTGGTCGCCGGCGACCGCGCCATGCACGACGCGGTTCTCAGGGGCGATATCGCTGGCGCGCAGCCGCTGCAACAGCGCCTCGCGCGCAGCGGCCTGCGCTGCCGGCCAACGTTCCAGCCGCGCCAGCGTCAACGCGCGCGAGGCCCAGACGCCAGCCAGCGTAAATTGGTCTTCCATCGCCTGCTCGGGCATAACGCCGTTCGCCGCGGCATCGGCCACGGCCTCGGCCAGAACTTCCTGCGCGCGCTCCAGGCTCACCAGCGACGCATCGGGCTGGCCCAGGTTGGGAATGCCATAGCCGTTCTGCAGGCGCGCGGTCAACGTCAGCGTTTCGGCCAGCGCGGTGCGCAGCAGCCGCTGGCCGGGAAAGCGTTGCAGTCCGCGCAGCAGCACTTCATCGGCCTCTTGCAGGAGTGCCAGCGCCTGCGGCAGCTCTTGCTTCTGCTGCGCGCCCTTGGCCAGCATCCACAGCGCGCGTGCCCACCAGCGGTAGACCTCGGGGTCGCTGCTGCGCTCGGGCTGGGCGCTGGAGATCAACTCGACAGCGCGGCGCGCATTGCGCACCGCGTCGTCGGGGCGGTCGACGGCGTTGTAAGTGCCCGGACCCTGCAGTTCGGCCAGGCGCACGTAGACGCTGCCGATCTCGCCACGGAACGCCGGGTCGTCGCCGCCTTCCTTCAACAAGCGGTCCAGATAGCTCAGCGTGGTGGTGAGCATGGTGGCCTTGCGCTCCATGCCGCCGGGCACATAGGTGATGGCGTCGCCGTACTCCACCACCACGTCGCGGCTGAGTTTGCGCAGTTGCGCGAGGTGGCCCTCTGCCGTGGCCCGTGCCAGCTCGGCGCGGCGCGCCTGCTGCCAGGCCAGGGCGCTGCTGCCTAACACCGCAGCCAGCGCCAGCGCTGCCAGCGCGCTGCCCACGCGATGGCGGCGCACGAACTTGGCCGCCACGTAGGCCGCGCTGACGGGCCGCGCGCTGACGGGCCGGCCTTCGACATAAGCCCGCACGTCGCCGGCCAGCGCATCGACGCTGACATAGCGCCGCTCGGGTGCCTTCTCCAGCGCCTTGAGCAGGATGTTGTCGAGGTCGCCTTCGAGCTTCTTGCGCGTGCGCAGCCACTCGGGGTCCAGCGCCTCGGCGGCCGACAGCCGGCTGGGCCGCGTCGGCTCGTCTTCCAGCACGCTGCGCGCCGCTTCGGCCGGCGTGGTGGCGTGGCGGCCGGTGGGGCGCGTGCCGGTCAGCATCTGGTAAAGCAGCACGCCCAGGCTGTAGATGTCGGTGGCGGTGCTCACGGGCTCGCCGCGCACCTGCTCGGGGCTGGCGTAGTTCGGCGTGTAGGGGCGCACGCCGCCCACCGTGGTGTTGCCGTCGTGGTGCTCCAGGGGGTCGAGCGCCTTGGCGATGCCGAAGTCCAGCAGCTTGACCTGGCCTTCAAGGTCCACCAGCACGTTGCCGGGCTTCAGGTCGCGGTGCACCAGCAGGTTGCGGTGGGCGTGGGCCACCGCGTCGGCGAGTTGCAGAAAGAGCTGCAGGCGGGTGGCCAGCGGCAGGCCGCGCACGGCTTCGTCGATGGGGCGACCGTCCACGTACTCCAGCACGAAGTAGGGCAGGCCTTCGGTGCTGGCGCCGGCGTCGAGCAGGCGCGCGATGTGCGGGTGGGAGAGCCGTGCCAGCGCCTTGCGCTCTTGCGCAAAGCGCTGCAGCACGGCGGCACTGTCCATGCCGCGCTTGAGCAGCTTCACCGCAGCGCGGCCTTCGTAGCTGCCGTCGGCGCGGCGGGCCTCGAAGACCTCGCCCATGCCGCCCGTGCCCACCGCCCGCACGATCTCCCAGGCACCCAGGCGCTGGCCCACGCGCGCCGCGGCCTCGCTCAGCTGCGCCGCGGCGTTCTCGGCCAGGAACGCAGCGCCGCCGGTGGCCGCCTCGTGGTGCGCGAGCAGGCTGTGCAGCTCGGCCAGGGCCGCGGCATCCAGCCCGGCCGCGGCGATCAAGCTTTCACGCTGTGCCGGCGGCGCTTCGATCGCGGCCTCGAACAGGGCTTTGAGGCGGGCCCAGCGGGCGGTGTCAGGTGTCGGCGTCATGGGCACTCGGCGGGGCAGCAGGGGCCGCAGACCCTGCCGCAGCGCGCCGGAGTATGACCATCAACCGCAGGCCGCGCGGGCTGCTGCGTCGATGTGGGTGGGGTATTCGAGCGAGCCGTTCAGCGTGACGCTGTTGGTGCTGCCCGCGCCACCCACCACGACGTTGACGAAGCCGATGCGGCGGCTGGTGGTGTCCACCGTCACGCCAGCCACGGGCGCCACCGACCGGGCCAGCAGCACGAGCCCGGTGTCAGCGCCGAAATTGACGCGCCCCACCACCTTGGCGGCCTTGCTGAAAGAGATCTCGACGTAATAGCGCGTGCCGTTGCTGCCGAGCAGGGCGAAGGCGCCGACGCGGCAGTGGTCGTCGGTGCTGGCGAAGGTGGTCATCAGCGCGTTGCTGCTGCCGTGCTCGAACTGCGCGACGGCCTTGTCCAGCGTGCCGTTCAGGCTGTCCGGCGTGGCGGCCGACACCACCAGCGGCGCGGCTGCCACCGAGCCACCGCCGGTGCCCGCCGGGGTGCTGGCTGGCGGGTCGCCGTCACCGCCGCCGCAGGCGCTGAGCACCACGGCCATCCAGGGGATGGCTGCGCGCTGCAACCAGGGCCGGCTCTGCAGAGGGAGTGCGGGCTTGAACGTCGAGCTTGAGGGCATGGGGGGAGTTCCCGGTGGCTGTGAAGGAATGAGAGGGCGTGCTTGCAAAGAACAAAGGGCGGCTCAGCGCTCGGCTTTGAGCCGGGCCACCACCACGTCGGACAGGCTGTTCATGCCGGCGCCGACGATTTGCCTGTAGCGGGCGGGGTCGGCGATGGCCTCCATCTCCTTGCTGTCGCTGGTGTCCTTGTTGCCGGCGGCAAAGCGCAGCAGCCCGGCCACCACGACACCGGCCACGTCGGCTGCGGTGGTGGGCTTCTCGCGCACCTCGGCAAACACCGCCGGGTCCAGCACCAGCACGTGGTTCAGCGTCATCACGCTGCGCCAGTCGCCCTGCTGCACCTGCACCATCACGCCGTCGATGCTGGGGAAGGCCTTGCCGCTGGTGGTGGCCACGCCCGCCATGCGGCCGAAGAAGCCCTTGTTGTGGTCGGTCAGCTCGACGAAGTTCACGCGCAGCCGAATCTCCAGCGTGGCGGCGTTCAACTCCTTGGCCAGCGTGATGCTGTCCATCACGTCGCCCACGGCCGAGAAGCCGTCGCCCATGCCGGCCAGGGCACCGAACAGGCCCGACGAGGTCTTGGCGGCACCCGTGCCGGCACGGGCAAAGCCGTAGACGTTCCAGCCCTGGGCCGACACCACCGTGTTGGTGTCGCTCTTCAACGGCATCTTCTTGCCGCCGGCAGCCAGCTTGCGGTAGGCCGCCGAGGCCTGCAGCTCATCCGCGCCCAGCACCTGCAGGCCGCTGTCCTTCAGGCGCTGCAGGAAGTCGGCATGCATCGCGTCGGCCAGCGCCTGGAAGTCGGGCTCGGCCACGCCCAGCAGCTTGTAGTACATCGCCGAACTGGCCCGCCCGGCGCTGCCGAAGCCCGAGGTCTGCGTGCGGACGTTGTCGGCGGTGACGAAGTCGACCACGAACACCGGCACCGCCAGGCGTGTGATGCCCTTCAGTGCCTTGGTGTCGCCGATGGTGAAGCCCTGGGAGGCCACGGTGGCCGCATTGAAGCTCGCGTCCACGGCCACGGGCGTGGGCGTGTCGGCAGCGTGGGCGGCTGGCGCGCCAGCGCACAGCGCCGCGGCCAAGCTCAGGTGCAGGAGGTGATGTTTCATCGGGTGCTCGAGGTAGGTGGGTAGGAGGCGGTGGAAGCGCGTGCTTGGCTGTACAGGCCGTTCAGGGGCCCTTCGCGACCACCGTACCGTTGAAGGTGACATCGCGGCTGGCGGTGCCCAAGGCGCCGCCGCGCAGCACGGCATTGGTGAAGGTGACCGTGCGTCCGTCGCTGGCCACCGTGACACCGTTGCAGGCCGGCGTATTGATGCCGGCCCCGTTGTCCAGGCACGTGAACAGTTGCGTGGCGATGCCTACCGTGGCTTGCGCCCGCACCACACGGCCACCCCTCGCTTCCACCGTCACCAGGCTCAAGCCGGCTTGCGCCGCGGTGCCGAGCACGTTGAAGGTGAGCGTGCGGGTGTCGTTGATGGACTCGATGTTGCTGGCCACTGGCGTGAAGCCGCCGACGGCGTCGTTGGTGGTCAGGCTGCCGCTGGTGCGGGCGATGTCCACCGTGCCGGTCAGCACCGGCCCGCCGTTGCCCAGCGCGGTGTTGGCGAAGGTGACACGGGTGCTGCCGGTGCTGTCCGCCACGGTGATGTTGCAGGCCGCCGTGCAGGAACTGATGGTGCCTGGCGGCACCACGCGGCTGACCGTGAACCCAGCGACGCCGGTCTGGCTGCTGAGCGACAGCGTCGAGCCGTCCGCCAAGCGCACGAAGAGCGAGCGGACGCTGTTGCCGCCGCCCAGGTCGGTGGTGCTGTCGCCACTGGCCACGGCCCGCACGGCGGTGCCACCGACCGTGAGGCTGCTGGTGGTGGCACCGGCCAGGTCGGCCGGCACCCAGGCTGCGCCCGGGGCGTCGCCCACCAGGCTGCCATTGAGCTTGAGGTTGCCGCCCAGCGGGGTGTTGCTGAAGGCCACGGTGACCGGGTGCGTGGCACCGCTGGCGGGGGTGACGGTGACGCCGCAGTTGGCAGCACACTGGCCCAAGGTGCGTGTCGGTGCGTCGTAGTAGCCCACGGTGATGGCACCGCTGTAAGACACGTAGACCGTCACCTCGACCTGGCTGGGCGAGCCATTGGCGGCGCTGGCAAAGCGGTAGCTGGTGTTGGCGGCCTGGTCGATCTTGACCTCGAAGCCGTCGGCGCGCGGCGTCAGGCTGGTGGCCGCGTTGGCGGCCGTGGCCCCGCTGACCGTGAGCGTACCGCTGGCCGATGGGCTGCCGCCGCCGGTTGGGGGGGGCGGCGGGGGCGGCGGCGCCGGGGGCGTGGCCGCGGTCGCGTAGGCGGCGGCCAGCGCCTGCGGGTTGCCGCTGGCCAAGATGGCCGCCAGCGTGGTGCCGTTCACGGCCATCTGTGAAATGACGGTGAGCGCCGTGCCGTAGCTGTTGATGCCACTGCCGAAGGTGGGCACGGTGCCGGCGATGTTCAGCGTGGACGGCAGGTTGAAAGTGCTGAGCAGCTGCGTCGCCGCGGCGCTGAAGGCAGCGGCATTCAGCGTGCCGCCCGTGCCCACGGTGGCAGCGGCGGCGTTGAGCGCCAGCGTCGTCAGCGGCGTGAGCATGGTGGTCACGGTGCCGGCGTTGGCGGTGACGATGCTGCGCAGCGTGCTGCCCGCGGGCAGCGTGGCGGTGGCGCCGGTGGCTTCGTCGGTGTAGGTGCCGCCCGTGGCTTCCACCCACAGCGGCCCGGTGCCGGCGGGCACGGCGAAGCTGTAGTTGCCGCTGGCGTCGGACGTGGTGCAGCTGCCAAGCGCCGAGCCGCGCCCGTTGGCCACCACGGTGTACGCGCAGACCTGCGCGCCGCTGACAGGGCCTTTGACGACAGCGCCCGTGACAGTGGTGCTGACGGCTGCCGGCGGGGGCGGCGGGGGCGTAGGCGCTGCAGGCGCCGGTGCGGCGGGCGCTGGCGCCGGAGCGCCAGCCACGGGGCCGGGTGGAACACCGTCGTCGCCGCCGCCGCAAGCGGCCAGCCCCGTCATGGCGGTCAGGGCGAACAAGGCTCCCAGACTGCGCAGCGGCGTGGCCTTGAGCGTGGACGTG
>JANMMD010000057.1:0-4091 GCA_031372905.1 Betaproteobacteria bacterium | reverse complement strand
AAGGCGAAATCGAACTGCTCACCGACGCCGCGCCGCCCTTCAACAAGGCCGACTTTTTGGCTGGCCGCCAGACGCCGATGTTCTTTGGCAGCGCGGTCAACAACTTTGGCGTGCGCGAGGTGCTCGACGCGCTGGTCGACCTGGCGCCGCCGCCCGGTGAACGCACGTCGATGCAGCGCACCGTGCAACCCGACGAGCCCAAGTTCACCGGCGTGGTGTTCAAGATCCAGGCCAACATGGACCCGGCGCACCGCGACCGCATCGCCTTTCTGCGCGTGGCCAGCGGCCGCTTTGAGCGCGGCATGCGCCTGAAGGTGGTGCGCAGCGGCAAAGAGCTGCGGCCCAACACGGTGGTGACCTTCATGAGCCAGCGCCGCGAGCTGCTGGAAGAGGCTTTTGCCGGCGACATCATCGGCATCCCCAACCACGGCGTGCTGCAGCTCGGCGACACGCTGAGCGAAGGTGAAAGCCTGCAGTTCACCGGGCTGCCGTTCTTCGCGCCGGAGATGTTCCGCAGCGTCGAAGTGGCCGACCCGCTGAAGACCAAGCAGTTGCGCGCGGGCTTGACGCAGCTGGGCGAAGAAGGCGCGATCCAGGTCTTCCGCCCGGTGGCCGGCAGCATGCTGCTGCTGGGCGCGGTGGGGCAGCTGCAGTTCGAGGTGGTGGCGCACCGCCTGGAGCACGAGTACAGCTGCAAGGCGCGCATCATGCCGGCGCGCTACAACGTGGCGCGCTGGGTCACCTGCCCCGAAGAGAACGGCGGGCAGAAGGAGCTGCAGCGCTTCATCGACGGCAACAGCCACCGCGTGGCACTCGACGCCGTGGACGCGCCCACCGTGCTGCTGGAATACGCGGGCGAACTGCGCGCGATGCAGGACAACTGGCCCAAGATCCAGTTCCACGCGCTGCGCGAGCACGCGGGGCTGGTGTTCCAGAAGCAGCTGGAAGGCTAGCGCGCGCTCAGAAGCCGCTGCCGGGCTGGGCGAGGTAGGCCGCTTCCGCCGCCGTGCTGCTGCGGCCCAGTGCCGCGTTGCGGTGCGGAAAGCGGCCGAACTGGCGGATGACCTCGCGGTGCTTGTGCGCGTAGTCGAGAGCGCCCTGCAGCGCGTCGGCATGCTGGCCGGCATCCGCCACCAGCGCTTCGAACAGGGCCACGCAGCGGTCCTGCAGCCCCAGGTCTTCGGCGTGTTCCAGCGGCATGCAAGCGAACCAGCGCTGCAGCGGGTGCAGGCTGAGGTGCTGTCCGCTGCCCGTCAGCCGCAGCGCGAGTTCCAGTGCACGCGCATCGCCGGCGAAGGCCCGCGCCTGGCCGCGGAACAGGTTGCGCGTGAACTGGTCCAGCACGATGACTTCCGCCAGCGTCGACAGCGCGTCGTCGCCCCAGCCCAGCGGCGCGACCAGCGCGCGATCGACCAGCGGGCCGAAGCGCCGGCGGATCGATACATCGAACTCGGCGTTCTTCACGAACCACTCGCGGCGTGTCGACAGCGGCGCGGGGCCGAACCAGAAATCAAGCACTTCGGCGGCGTTCATGGCGCCAGCCTAGCGCAGTGCGCCGAACTGTTCTGTGCTCATCGGCAGGGCTGCAGCCGTGGGCACCGCCGAGGCCGAGAGTCTGCTTTCGTGGAGCCGGGCGATGGACGCTTCGAGACCCCGAACCGACACTGGCCCTCAGAATCTCGCTGCCCCGAGGCCGCCGGTCGCACCCGCACATGGGCCCCCGTTTGTACCTGGCCTACCGGCACGACCCGGACGGCCGCAAGGTGTGCGCCTTTCACCGCATGTCGCTGGGCGGAACAGGACTGACGGCGGGCGTCGCTTGCAACGACGGGTTGTTACCGAGTAACCGCAGACCGCCTCGGTGATGGAATGCGGGCTTCCAATCGAGGAGCCGCATGCATCCGCTGATCGCTGTAGGTTTTGCTGTTGTCACCGCACTGGCGGTGGTCCCCACGGCCCGCGCCTTCACCCTGCCCGCCGACGGCGCAACGATGGACCGCGAAGCCGTGCGTGCCGTGCGCGCGGCCACGGACGCACCGGCCACCACAGCCTATCGGCAGCGTGTGGAGATGATCGATTTCGACAACCACGGCCAGCGCTACACACAGGTCGTGGTGACGCTCGTGCCCGACAAGCCGCGGCTGCACCGCGGCAAACGCATCGTGGTGGTGGCAGCCGAGCCGGGCAGCGAATACGCCGGCGACTTCATCGAGACCCCCGAGGGCAAGGAAGGCCCGGGCGTGTGGCTTGCGCGCCGCGGCGTGACCTTCGTGGCCGTCACCCGCGTGGGCCGCTGGAACTTCCTCGCCCGCGACGGCAGCGGCTCGTGGGCCGACGTGCCCCTCGCCGAGCGCATGCCCATCTTCAACCGCCAGCAAACGGCACACTGGAGCCGCGCCGACTACGAGGTGCAGGAGGAAAAAGGCAAGGCCGCGGGCTCGGGTGACAGCGCGGTGTACCGCTTCCCGAAGAAGGGCACGGCGCTGCACGCGCAGATGCTGGCCGCCACGCCGCTGACCTATTTGAAGGGCTACCAGCTCGGCATCGAGCGCGCCGTGCCGAAGGCCGAGCGCAAGGACGTCTTCCTGCTGTACTGGGGCATGTCCACGGGCGGAGCTTTCCTTTACCCGCTGGCGCGCACGCTGCCGCCCGACGGCTACCTGGGCTGGGGCACCAGCAGCACCGGCCTGGCCTATCTGTACCGCAAGGCCACGCAGGGCGACTACAGCGGCCCCTACGCCAAGACGGCGCTGCGCCTGCGCGAGCGCGGCTACGACGACTTCAACTTCTACACCCGCGAGCTGGATGAACCGACGCGCCAGGCCTGGTGGCGCCAGGCGCAGCGCGGGCCGCGCTTCAAGAGCGGCGAAGACGCGCCGATGCAGTTCAACGTGGCGGCGCTGACCGAGAACGCGATGCTGCTGTGGATGAGCGACACCTTGCCTGCCGCCGAACGCCAGGGCGGGCTGGGCGCCTTCGTGCAGGCCATGCTGGCGCCGAGCTTTCCGCCCCCCGAGCTGGCGCAGGTGGCCGTCCTGGACATGAACGGCACGCTGGACGAAGCGATCCCGCCGAAGACGGTGGACGCTCACCGTGTGGTGATGGAGCCCGCATCACGCAAGTACCGCGTGCTGCGCGTGCAGGGCCTGCAGCACTACCTCTACACACAGGACAGCATCGATGTCGTCGGCAAACTCTGGCTGAGCTTCATCGATTCAGGGTACTTCGACAAATGACGCAACCCACTGAACCTCAGGACGCAGCTCGCCGCCGCCTGCTGATGCTGGCCGCGGCCGGCAACCTCGCTCACCTTGCAACGCCTGCGCTGGCGCAAGCGGTCGATGCCGCAGCGCTGGCGCGCACGCTGTCGCCCGACCGCGAGAAAAGGCTGCTGGAAGGCGCGCGCAAGGAAGGCGAGGTCTCGCTCTACACCTCGCTCACGGCGGAAGAAATCGCCGGGCTGGCTGCAGCCTTCGAGAAGAAGTACGGCGTCAAGCTCAAGACCTGGCGCGCCAGCTCCGAGAAGATCCTGCAGCGCACGGTGACCGAGGCGCGCTCGTCGCGCTTCGAGGCCGACGTGATCGAGACCAACGGCCCCGAACTCGAAGCGCTGTACCGAGAACGCTTGCTGCTCCCCTTCGCATCGCCGCACGCACCCGACCTCCTGCCGCAGGCCTTGCGCACGCACGGGCACTGGGTAGGCACGCGCGTGAACATGTTCGTGCATGCCTACAACACGCAACTGGTGAAGAAGGAGGAGCTGCCCAGAAGCTATGCCGACCTCGTGCACCCGCGCTGGAAAGGCCGGCTGGGCATCGAGGCCGAAGATGAAGACTGGTTCGCGATGGTCATCCGTGGCCTCGGCGAAGACACCGGCCTGAAGCTGTTTCGCGAGATCGCACGCGTCAACGGTTTTTCGGTGCGCAAGGGCCACACGCTGCTGGCGGGGCTGGTCGGCTCGGGCGAGGTGCCGATGGCACTGACCGTCTACAGCCATGGCGCCGACAAGCTGAAGGCCAAGGGCGCGCCCCTGGAGTGGTTCGCCATGGCGCCGGCAGTGGGGCGTGCCAACGGCGTGGGCATTCCGCGCG
>JANMMD010000051.1:0-4152 GCA_031372905.1 Betaproteobacteria bacterium | reverse complement strand
GCGATGTCGGCCAGCGCGCGGATGTCGCAGACCTCGGTCAAGGGGTTGGTGGGCGACTCGGCGAACAGCAGCCTCGTGCTGGGACGCATCGCGGCCTGCCAGGCGGCCACATCGGTCTGCGAGACGAAACTGGTCTCGACGCCGAACTTGGCGAAATCCTGGAACAGCTTGATGGTGCTGCCGAACACGCTCTGCGAGCACACCACGTGGTCGCCGGCCTTCAGCAGACCCATGATCAGCAGCGTGATGGCCGACATGCCGCTGCTGGTGCCGATGCAGCCGGTGGTGCCTTCCAGCGCAGCCAGACGGCGCTCCATCATCGTCACGGTGGGGTTGGAGAATCGGCTGTAGACGAAGGCCTCTTCTTCGTTGGCGAAACGCCGTGCGGCGGTGGCTGCGTCGGGGTGCACGAAGGAACTCGTGAGGTACAGCGCCTCGCTGTTTTCGCCGTATTGCGAAGGCGGCAGGCCCTCGCGCACGGCCAGGGTGTCCAGCCGCGCATCAGCGGGCAGGCTCACGCGCGGAATGCTCATCGCGGCGCCTCCTCGCCCTGCAAGGCCAGGCGCGAGCGGTTGTTCTCTTCTTCTTCGTCGAACTGCAGCTTGCGCTGCGCCTGCATCGTGGCGAAGTCGTGCGCCGTCACATCGCCGGTGATGTAGTGGCCGTCGAAACAGCTCGCCTCGAAGGCATGGATCTTCGGGTTCAGCGCCGCCACCACACGCTTCATCGCATCCACGTCCTGGTAGATCAAGGCATCGGCGCCGATGTACTGGCGGATCTCTTCCACGCTGCGGCCGTGCGCAATCAGCTCTTCCTTGGTCGGCATGTCGATGCCGTAGACGTTGGGAAAGCGCACCGGCGGCGCCGCACTCGCCATGTAGACCTTGCGCGCACCAGCCTCGCGGGCCATCTGCACGATCTCCTTGCTGGTGGTGCCGCGCACGATGCTGTCGTCCACCAGCATCACGTTGCGGCCCTTGAACTCCATGCCGATGGCGTTGAGCTTCTGGCGCACGCTCTTCTTGCGCACGCCCTGCCCCGGCATGATGAAAGTGCGGCCGACGTAGCGGTTTTTCACGAAGCCCTCGCGGTAGGGCTTGCCGATGCGGTGCGCCAGCTGCATGGCGCTGGGCCGGCTGCTTTCGGGAATGGGAATGACGACGTCGATGTCGGTCGGCGGCATGGCGTTGATGACGCGCTGGGCCAGGGTCTCGCCGAGGTTCAGGCGCGCGTGGTAGACCGAGACGCCATCCATCACCGAATCGGGCCGCGCCAGGTAGACGTACTCGAAGATGCAGGGGTTCAGCGTCGGGTTCTCGGCGCACTGGCGGCTGTGGATGCGGCCGGCCAGGTCGATGAAGATGGCCTCGCCCGGGGCCACGTCGCGCGTCAGGGTGTGGCCGGTGCCGTCGAGCGCCACCGACTCACTGGCCACCATCACATCGCGCTGGCCTTCGTTGTTCACGCCCTCGCCGAAACACAGCGGGCGGATGCCGTAGGGGTCACGGAAGGCCAGCAGGCCATGCCCGGCGATCAGCGCAATCACCGCATAGCTGCCCTTGATGCGCTTGTGCACGGCGCCCACGGCCCTGAACACGTGCTCCGGCGTCAGCGGCAACGCCACGCCGCTGGACGAAGGCGCCACCATCTCGAGCTCGTGCGCCAGCACATTGATGAGGACTTCGGTGTCGCTCTCGGTGTTGATGTGGCGGCGATCGATGTCGAAGAGCTCGGCCTTCAGTGTCTGTGCGTTGGTGAGGTTGCCGTTGTGCACGAGCACGATGCCGTAGGGTGCATTGACGTAGAAGGGCTGCGCCTCTTCCTCGCTGTAGGCATTGCCCGCCGTGGGGTAACGCACCTGGCCCAGGCCCACCGCACCGGGCAGGCCGCGCATGTTGCGGGTGCGGAAGACATCGCGCACCATGCCGCGGGCCTTGTGCATGAAGCACTTGGTGCCGAGCATGGTGACGATGCCCGCTGCGTCCTGGCCGCGGTGCTGCAGCAGCAGCAGCGCGTCATAGATGAGCTGGTTGACGGGCTGGCGCGAGATGACGCCGACGATGCCGCACATGGTGTTGGGTGTCCTGGGGTCGGGGTCGAAAAAGGTCCGTGTTCAGCGGGCGGTTCTTAGGCGGGCAACAGTCGCGCCGCACTCTCGGGCAGCAGCGGCTTCAGCCACGTCAGCCCTTGGGCCAGCCACGGCCCGCCACGCGAGCCTTGCCACGCTGCCGATTGTGCGGCCGGCGTCAGCAGCACGACCGTGCACAGCGCCAGCAAAAGCACACCGCCCCGCAGCGCGCCGAAGCCGGCGCCCAGCAGTCGGTCGGGGATGGACAGCGGCGTGGCGTGGATGAGCATGCGCACCAGCCGCGACAGCAGCCCCCACACCACCAGCGCTGCCACGAAGGCCAGCAGGAAGGCCGCGCCATGGCTCATGGCCGAGGTGGGGTCGCTGACCGGCAATTGCGCCGCCACCCAGGGCGCACCCCACTGTGCGGCAAACCAGGCCACCACCCAACCGGCCAGCGAGAGACATTCGAATACAAAACCGCGCACGAGGCCGATGACGACGGACACCGCCAGCACCGCCAGCAGGGCCCAGTCGACCCACGACAAGGCGTGCAGCACCTCCATCACAGCGCCAGGATGTTGGCCGGCAGCCCTGCACGCTTGAGCTTGTCGGCGGCGGCTTCGGCTTCCGCACGCGTGGCGTACGGCCCGAGGCGCACGCGCGTGCGCTTGCCGGCGTCGCCTTCGATGACCTGGGTGTAGGTCTGCAGGCCCAGCTTCTCGACCTTGCCGCGGGCTTCCTTGAGCGTGCGCGCATCGGTGTAGGCGCCCACCTGCACGACGAAACGGCCGGCCGCAGCCGGTGCAGACGCGGGGCCAGGCGCGGGAGCAGGCGCGGGCGTCACTGCTGGCGCCACCGCGGGCGCCGGAGCGGCGGCCGACGCCACCGTGCTGCGGGCCGGCACCGAGGCCGCAACCCTGGACGGCGCAGTGGCGGCGATCACCGGCGCTGAAGGCCTGGCCGCAGGCGCGGCAACGGCGGAAGTCGAACCACCCACAGGCGTCGTTGCGTTGGGCGTGGCCTCCGTCGGGGCGGGCACCACATCGCTGCCGGCGTCGGCCGGCAGGCTGGTCACCGGCAGCGGACGTCGGATGGGGGCGGGACCCGGCGTGGCCTCACCTCCGTCACGCGCGCCCATCTGGATGGGGATGTCCAGCGGCAGCGGCCGGGGCTTGGTCTCGAAGAGCACCGGAAAGCCCACCACGCCGACCAGCAGCAGCACAAGGGCGCCCACGAGGCGCTGACGAGCCCGCGTGCGCGCTGCGGCCACTTCGGCAACGCCTGCGTCCATGGCCGGGCCCCGTGCTCGATCAGCCCGCTTGGATGCCGGCCGTACGGGCTCGGCAGAGGGCGCGGGCGCGGGCTTGGCGCGAAAGAAGGGGAATCGCATGCGGCGGGTGAGGGAGGCTGGCAGGCGGGCGTGCAGGCAGTGAACGCAGGGTCACCGCCCTGCGGTCAAGCGACGTGAGCAGCGCTCAGACGGGGCAGTCCGTCCTTCAGCACGCCCCCCACGGTGTAGAAGGAACCGAAGACCACGATTCTATCGGCGGGGTCTGCCGCGGCTGCCGCCGCCGCCAGACCCGCGGCGGGGCTGTCGTGCGTGTGTACGGCCACTGTCACGGCCACGGCCTCACCCACACGGCCGGCTGCGGCAGCGCGCACCATCACGGCCAGTTCATCGGCGCCCGCGGCACGGGCTGTGGGCAAGGTGCAGCAGTGCCACACGTCGACCAGGGGCATCAGCTTGGCCAGCAGACCGGGGATGTCCTTGTCGCGCATGGCACCGAAAACCGCATGGGTGCGCGGGAAAAATCCCATCGCATCCAGGTTCAGCGCGAGGGCCGCCACCGCCTGCGGGTTGTGCGCCACGTCCAGCACCAGCGCCGGCTGCCCGGGCACGACCTGGAAACGCCCGGGCAACTCCACCAGCGCCAGCCCAGTGCGGATGGCCTGGGCATTGATGGGCAGACGGTCGCGCAAGGCTTCCAGCGCGGCAATGGCGCCCGCGGCATTCAACAGCTGGTTGGCGCCGCGCAGCGCCGGGTAGCTCATGCCGTGGTAGCGCCGGCCCCGCCCCGCCC
>JANMMD010000026.1:0-34743 GCA_031372905.1 Betaproteobacteria bacterium | reverse complement strand
AGTTGCTCGGGGGGCGGACGACGTACTCGTCGGCCTGGGGGTGCTTTCAGTGCGACATCAGCACCGGCACCGTCATCGACTGCAATACGCTGCGCGACGCGCCGCCCAGCGCCCACTCGCGCGCGCGGCTGTGGCCGTAGCAGCCCATCACCAGCAGGTCGGCGCCGCGATGAACCTGCGAGACGCGAAAACCTTGCGCGCCGAGGTAACGCGCGATCAACAGCGTGATCTCGGGTTCGTCGTCGAGCACGGCAATGTGCGAAGGCGTGGCCACGCGTGCATTGTGCAGCGCCGTTGATCGTGCTCAATGCGCATGCCGCACCCGAGTCCGATCGTCGTGCGTCGCGCACAAGGAGAACGCCATGCCGCGCGCGAGGCGCTGATCGACGAGATCATGAAGCGCCGCGACGGCGCGCTGGCGATGCCGGCGTGGCAAGGCGAGCCCCGCGTCAGCGCGCACATCGCCGACCTCTACGCCTATCTCTCGGCACGCGCCGACGGCACGCAAGGTCCGGGGCAGCCGGTGCGGTAGCTGTCGCTGTCTCTGCGCCGTGGCCTGCGCTTGACATGGCGCAAGCCGCGCAGGGGCAGGGCGAGACAAGCTCCACCTCACCGACAACCAACGCATCGAGGAAACCACCCCATGAGCCGACTTGCCGTGCTGCTGTGCCTGTGGGCAGCGATCGCCGTCAGCGGTTGTTCGCGGCGCGACACGAGCGCTGCGTCAACAGCGCCGGCGGTCACAGCCGACGCGAGTGCTTCCGCCACCAAAGGCGACTTCGGCCCGCCGCAAGGCGAACCGGTCAAGGCCGTGCTGACGAGCCCGCCGCACGTGCCGCCGGCCACCGGCCGCAGCGCGCCGGCCAAGGTCATCGTCGAGCTCGAGGTGGTGGAAAAGGAGATGCCGATCTCCGAGGGCGTGAGCTACACCTTCTGGACCTTCGGCGGCACGGTGCCGGGCAGCTTCATCCGCGTGCGCCAGGGCGACACGGTCGAGTTCCATCTCAAGAACCACCCCACCAGCAAGATGCCCCACAACATCGACCTGCACGGCGTCACCGGCCCCGGCGGCGGCGCGGCCAGCAGCTTCACCGCGCCCGGCCACGAGTCCCAGTTCACCTTCAAGGCGCTGAACGAGGGCATCTACGTGTATCACTGCGCCACCGCGCCGGTGGGCATGCACGTGGCCAACGGCATGTACGGGCTGATCCTGGTCGAGCCACCGGAAGGCCTGAGCAAGGTCGACCACGAGTACTACGTGATGCAGGGTGACTTCTACACCGCCGGCAAGTACCGCGAGAAGGGCGCACAGCCCTTCGACATGGAGAAGGCCATTGCCGAGCAGCCCACCTATGTGCTGTTCAACGGCGCCGAGGGCGCACTGACCGGCGACAAGGCCATCACCGCCAAGACCGGCGAGACCGTGCGCCTGTTCGTCGGCAACGGCGGGCCCAACCTGGTGTCGAGCTTCCACGTCATCGGGGCCATCTTCGACAAAGTGCGCTATGAGGGCGGCACCCACGTGCAGCGCAACGTGCAGACGACGCTGATCCCGGCCGGCGGCGCGGCAGCGGTCGAGTTCAAGCTGCGCGTGCCGGGCAGCTATGTCCTGGTCGACCACTCGATCTTCCGCGCCTTCAACAAGGGCGCGCTGGCCATCCTCAAGGTCAGCGGGCCCGAGGACAAGACCATCTATTCGGGCAAGGAGCTGGATGCGGTCTACCTCGGCGATCGCTCGCAGCCCAACCTCGACGCGGTGACTGCCGCCACCAAGGCCGCGGCCAGCGGCACCCTGACGCAGCAGGACCAGGTGCTGGCCGGCCGGGCCTTGTTCGCCGGCACCTGCTCGGTGTGCCACCAGGCCAACGGCGCCGGCCTGCCCGGCGTGTTCCCGCCGCTGGCGCAGTCGGACTACCTCAAGGGCGACCCGAAGCGCACCATCGCCGCCGTGCTGCACGGCCTGAGTGGCAAGCTGACGGTCAACGGCAGGGACTACGACTCGGTGATGCCGCCGATGAACCAGCTCAACGACGACGAGGTCGCCAACATCCTGACCTATGTCCTCAACAGCTTCGGCAATGGCGGCGGTCGCATCCTCACCGAGGAGGTGAAGAGCGTTCGCGCGGCCAAGCCGGCGCCCGCAACGGCGCCCGGACACTGAGTGCGATGCGCGCAGTGCCGGTCCCTCGCCGCGCCCGAGCCATGCTTGCCGCCGCGCTGCTGGCCACGGTTGCGGCCGCAGCCCAGCCCGCTGCGGATTACGTGAGCGTGCCCGCGGGCACGCTGGCCAGCGTGCTGGCCGGCGATGCCGAACCCGGGCCGGTGGTGGTGCCCGCATTCTCGATGCGGGTCTTGCCGGTCACCCGCGGTGAATTCCAGGGTTTCCTGCGCGCCCAGCCGCAGTGGCAGCGTGCCCGGGTGGCACGCACCTTCGCCACCGCCGGCTACCTGCAGGGCTGGCCTGCCGCGGCTGCGGCCTGGCCGGACGACGCGGCAGGGGCACAGCCCGCCACGCAGGTGAGCTGGTTCGCGGCCCAGGCCTACTGCGAGAGCGAAAGCGCCCGCCTGCCGAGCTGGACCGAGTGGGAGTACGTGGCCGCGGCCGACCGCGCCCGGGCCGACGCCCGCAGCGACCCGGCCTGGCTGGCGCGCATCCTGGCCTGGTACGCACGGCCGGCCAGTACGGCGCTGCCGGCGGTTGGCGGCGAGGCCAACGTGTACGGCGTGCGCGACGTGCATGGCCTGGTCTGGGAATGGGTCGACGACTTCAACGCCCTGCTCGTCGACGCCGACAGCCGCAGCGGCAGCGACCCCGACAGGCTCAAGTTCTGCGGCGCCGGGGCCATCAACTTGCAGGACCGGCAGAACTACGCGGTGCTGATGCGCATTGCGCTGCTGTCGTCCCTCAACGGCGCGGACAGCACCGGCAGCCTCGGCTTCCGCTGCGTGCGTCCGGCCTCGCTGGAGCAGCCATGAAGACCGACCGCATGCACGCGAGGGCGGGCCGCATCGTGGCCGGCTTGCTCGTTTCCTTGGCCACCCTGGCGACGGCCACCGCCGCAGCGCCACAGACAGCGGCCCCTGTTGCTACCGTCGCCGAGGCGCGACTGCCCGCAGATTCCGTCTATCAGCTGGCGCTGACGCTCACCGACCAGCAAGGGCGGGCGCTGGCGCTGGCCGCCGGGCGCGGCCACCCGGTGTTGGTCAGCATGTTCTACACCTCGTGCCAGTTCGTCTGCCCGATGCTGGTCGAGGCCCTGCGCGCAACCGAGGCCCAGCTGAGCGCGGCCGAGCGCGCGCGCGTGACGGTGCTGATGGTGACCATCGACCCCGAGCACGACAGCGTTGCGGTGCTCGAGCGCACGGCGCGCCAGCGCGAGCTCGACACCGGGCGCTGGTCGCTGGCGCGCACCGACGCCGCGAGCGTGCGCAAGCTGGCGGCGGTGCTCGGCATCCAGTACCGGGCGCTGGCCAATGGCGAGTTCAATCACAGCACCGCGTTGATCCTGCTGGACGGCGAGGGCCGCATCGCGGCGCGCACGGCGCAGCTGGGCAATGCCGATCCCGCCTTCGTGCGCCGCGTCAAGGCGTCGCTGGCGGCACTGCCGTAGCACCGCTTCAATCCGAGCCTTCGGCCCGAGCGCGGGCGCGCCGCGGCAGGCGCTTGATATCGGTCAAGCCCGAGGCGCGATCAAGCGCGCACGATGGCATCCCCTCTGCAGCCCTAGAGCTTCATCATGAAAACAGTTTTGGCTGTGCCGCCGATCGGCGCTGCCCCCGTGGCGGCGCGTGCATCCGCTGTTCCGGGCAAGCTGGGTCTGGGCCTGCTGGTGGCCCTGGTCGTCGGCTCCATCGTCGGCAGCGGCATCTTCGGCTTGCCGCAGAACATGGCCGCAGGTGCGGGCGCGGGTGCGATTCTGATCGGGTGGACGATCACGGGCGTCGGCATGCTGATGCTGGCGCGCGTGTTCCAGGTGCTGGCGCTGCGCCGGCCCGATCTTGACAACGGCGTGTATGCCTATGCCCGGGCCTTGTCGGGCGATTACGTCGGCTTCAATTCGGCGTGGGGTTACTGGGTCAGCGCCTGGCTTGGCAACGTCGGTTACCTGGTGGCGGCCTTCGGCGCCTTGGGCTACTTCTTCCCGGCCTTTGGCGAAGGCAACAGCGCCTCGGCCGTGCTCGGAGCGTCCATCGTGTTGTGGCTCGTGCATGCGCTGGTTCTGCGCGGTATCCAGGGCGCAGCGTTGCTGAATGCCGTCGTCACGATGGCCAAGGTGGTGCCGCTGCTGCTGTTCATCGTGCTGGTGGCCTTGGCCTTCCAGATCGACACCTTCAGGCTCGACTTCTGGGGCAGCGCCAAGCTCGGCCCGGTGCTCGAGCAGGTCAAGAGCACGATGCTGGTGACGGTGTGGGTCTTCATCGGCATCGAAGGCGCCAGCGTGTACTCGGCGCGCGCGGCAGAGCGGCAGGACGTGGGCCGTGCCACCGTGGCCGGCTTCGTGATCTGCCTGCTGCTGCTGATGGCGGTGTCGCTGCTGTCGCTGGGCATCACGACGCAGCCTGATCTGGCCGGTCTTAAGAACCCCTCGATGGCCGGCGTGCTCGAGCGCGCCGTCGGCACCTGGGGCGCGGTGCTGATCTACGTCGGCGTCATCGTCTCGGTGGGCGGCGGCTTCTTGGCCTGGACGCTGCTGGCCGCGGAGTCGCTGTTCACGCCGTCTGGCGACGGCGTCATGCCGAAGTGGCTGGGCCAGCAGAACAGCCATGGCGTGCCGGCCAACGCACTGTGGTTGACCAACGGCATGGTGCAGGTCTTCCTCATCGTCACGCTGTTCTCCAAGGCCTCCTACCTGGCGCTGATTTCGCTGTCGACCGCGATGATCCTGGTGCCTTACCTGTTCAGCGCCGGCTACGGCCTGCTGCTCGCATGGCAGGCCAACGGGGCGGGCCAGGCCTCGGCAGGGGCTGCGGCGAAATCGGGCAGCGACGCCCCGGTGGCCGCCATCGCGACGCTCTACTGCCTGTGGCTGCTGTACGCCGCGGGCTGGAAGTACCTGCTGCTCAGCGCCTTGCTGTACGCACCTGGCGCTGCGCTCTACCTGTGGGCCAAGAAACAGCGCGCACAGCGGCCGTTCACCCCGGGCGAGTTGGCGGTGCTGGGGGTCTTGCTGCTGCTGGCGTTGACCGCAGCCTACGGGCTGGCGGCGGGGAGCCTGACGCTGTGAGCCCGTTCACAGAAGCCGGCGCGGCCCGCACGGGGAGGCCGGGGGTGGCGTCGGAGGTGGGGCGCCTGCGCAAGGTGCTGGTGTGCCGGCCGGGCCTGGCGCAGAAGCGCCTGACGCCGGCCAACTGCAAGGAGTTGCTGTTCGACGATGTGATGTGGGTGGCGCAGGCGCGCAACGACCACGACGCCTACACCAGCGCCCTGATCGAGCGCGGCGTGGAAGTGCTGGAGCTGCACGACCTGCTGGCCGCCACGGTGAGTGACGCCGCGGCCCGCGCCTGGCTGTTGAACCGCACGCTCGGCCCCGCGTTCGTCGACGTCGACACGTCAGCCCAGCTGCGCCCGTGGCTGGAAGCGATGCCAGCGGCACAACTGGCCGAGCGCTTGATCGGTGGCGTGGCGCGCGCCGAGTTGCCGTTCGACGTGGCCGGGCTGGTGGCACGCTGCGCAGCATCGGCCGATCTGCTGCTGCCGCCGCTGCCCAACACCCTGTTCACGCGCGACAGCAGTTGCTGGATCGGCCAAGGTGTGGTGCTGTGCCCCATGTACTGGCCCGCGCGCCGGCAGGAAACGCTGCTGCTGACGGCCATCTATCGCTTTCACCCGGCGTTTGCGGGCACTGTCACCGAGTGGTGGGGCGACCCCGACCCCGACCTCACACACCCGCACGGCCTGGCCACGCTGGAGGGCGGCGACGTCATGCCGGTGGACCATGGACGCAACCAGGGCGTGGTGCTGGTGGGCATGGGTGAGCGCAGCTCGCCGCAGGCTGTCAGCCAATTGGCCAGCCGCCTGTTCGAGCAAGGCGCAGCCACGCATGTGCTGGCCGCGCAGCTGCCCAAGTCGCGCGGGGCCATGCACCTCGACACCGTGTTCACCTTTTGCGATGTCGACCTGGTGACCGTGTTCCCCGATGTCGTCGACGGCATTCGTGTCCACAGCCTGCGGCCCGGCAGCGGCGCCCAGCGCAGCGCGGGCCACCTGGACGTGCGCAGCGAGACACGGCCTTTCCTCGAAGTCGTGGCCCAGGCCATGGGCCTGCCCAGGCTGCGCAGCGTTGCCACGGGCGGCGACGCCTACGAAGCCGAGCGCGAGCAGTGGGACGACGGCAACAACCTGCTGGCCATCGCCCCCGGTGTCGTGATGGCCTACAACCGCAACACCTACACCAACACCCTGCTGCGCAAGGCGGGGGTCGAGGTCATCACCATCCCCAGCGGTGAGCTGGGCCGCGGGCGCGGCGGCAGCCATTGCATGAGTTGCCCCATCGAGCGCGACCCCGTCTGAATCTGGCCTTTGAACCCGGAGTCGCCATGAGCTTCAACCTGCGCAACCGCAGCCTGCTGGACCTGAAAGACTTTCCGCCCAGGGCCATCCGCTTCCTGCTCGACCTCGCGGCCGAGTTGAAGCGTTCCAAGTACGCGGGCAACGAACTGCCGCGCCTGAAGGGCAAGAACATCGCGCTGATCTTCGAGAAGGCGTCCACGCGCACCCGCTGCGCCTTCGAAGTGGCCGTGCACGACCAGGGCGGCCACGTCACCTACATCGACCCCGTGGCTTCGCAGCTCGGCCACAAGGAGTCGCTGAAGGACACCGCCCGCGTGCTCGGCCGCATGTACGACGGCATCGAGTACCGCGGCTTTCACCAGACCGTGGTGGAGGACATGGCCCGCTTCTCGCGCGTGCCGGTCTGGAACGGCCTGACCGACGAAGCGCATCCCACGCAGGTGCTGGCCGACCTGCTGACGATGGAGGAGTTCGGCGAGAAGCCTCTGCACGAGATGTCGTTCTGCTACCTCGGCGATGCCCGCTTCAACATGGGCTGCTCGCTGCTGGTGGGCGGCACGCAGATGGGCATGGACGTCCGCATCGCGGCGCCCACGGCGCTGCAGCCGCCAGGCGAGTTGGTGGCGCAGATGCGTGAGCTGGCACTGACGACCGGGGCCCGCATCACGCTGGAGACCGATCCGATCAAGGCCGTGGCTGGCGCCGACTTCATCTACACCGACGTGTGGGTCTCGATGGGCGAGCCTGACGACGTGTGGAAGCAGCGTATCGACCAGCTGCTGCCGTTCCAGGTGACCACGGCGTTGATGAAGGCGTCCGGCAAGCCGCGCACGCGCTTCATGCACTGCCTGCCCGCCTTCCACAACCTGGACACCGAGGTCGGGCGCCAGGTGCACCAGCGCTTCGGGCTGACGGAGATCGAAGTCACCGACGAAGTCTTCGAGTCGGATGCCTCGATCGTCTTCACCCAGGCCGAGAACCGGCTGCACACCATCAAGGCGGTGCTGGTGGCGACACTGGCCTGACGGCGACCCGATGAGCACCGCCCCATGAAGCTGGTGGTTGCGATCGGTGGCAATGCGCTGCTGCGCCGGGGCCAGGCCTTGAGTGCCGACAACCAGCTGGCCAACGTGCGCGTGGCCGCGGCCCAACTGGCGCGCGTGGCGTTGAAGCACGACCTCGTGGTGACCCACGGCAACGGACCGCAGGTCGGCCTGCTGGCGCTGCAGGCCGCGGCCTACACCGCCGTCCAGGGCTATCCGCTGGACGTGCTGGGCGCGCAGACCGACGGCATGATCGGCTACCTGCTCGAACAAGAGCTCAGCAACCTGCTGCCGCCCGAGAAGGTGGTGGTCACGCTGCTGACGCGTGTTGAGGTGAGTCTCGCAGACCCGGCCTTTGCCAAACCCAGCAAGCCCATCGGCCCGGTGTACAGCCGCGATGAGGCCGACCGTGTCGCGGCCGAGCGGCACTGGGTGATGACCGCGGAGGGGGCCGCAGACGGGGCGGCAGGCGGCGTCGGCTTTCGGCGCGTCGTTGCTTCGCCGCAGCCGCAGCGCGTGCTGGGGCTCGACCCCATCCGCTGGTTGCTCGGCCACCAGGCACTCGTGATCGCGGCCGGCGGTGGCGGCATCCCGGTGGCGGTGGGTGGCGACGGCCGCACCCGGCACGGCGTCGACGCGGTGATCGACAAGGACTTGTGCAGCGGCCTGTTGGCCGCGGAGCTGAACGCCGACTGCCTGGTGATTGCCACCGATGTCGATGCCGTCTACCTCGACTGGGGGCGCCCGGGGCAGCGCGCCCTGCGCCACATGTCGCCGGCCGAGTTGGCGAAGCATCGGTTCCCGGCGGGTTCGATGGGGCCCAAGGTCGAAGCGGCCTGTCGGTTTGTGCAAGCGACGGGCAAGCGCGCGCTGATCGGCTCACTCGAACACATCGAGTCGATGCTCGATGGCGGGGCAGGCACGGAGGTGCGGCCCGATGCGGTAGTGCTGGTCGCAGGCGCCCAAGACGGCGTTGCCACGAGGCGCTGAACGCAGGCCGCCCCCGCTCAGGCGACGGTGCTGAGCAGCACCGCCTGCAGCACAAAGCGGCGCTTGTCGAGCGCAGGGCTGTCGCCGCCGAGCAGCCCGTCGAGCCTGGCTGTCGGGTGGCGTGTCGACGCGACGGCGTCGAAGACCGGCACGCCGGCGTCGATCCCCAACTGGTGCACGAGCTCGGCAGCCATGCCCTGACATTCCACGGCGTCGTACAGGCGGCCCAGCATGCGCGCGGTGTGCTGTACCTCCAGCGCGGTGCTCAGCCCGGTCAGGCTCGGCCGGATGTGCGCGACATGCGCACCCAGTTCCATGGCCGCGCGGCAGAACATCGCCGCGTCGTCGGCGCTGTGAATGCCGTTGTCCAGCTCGCACAGCAGGCCGAACTTCCGGCCGCGCAGCAGAGACCGCATGGCCCCGGCCTGCGCGGCGATCTGAAGCGCGCGGGCGTTGTCCAGCACGAAGGCCATATCGCGTGGCGCAATCGGATCGAAGGCAAGAAGGCCGTGGTGGCTCAGCGTCGTGTGCATGGGGATGGCGTGCCGTGCACGGCTGCGCATGCAAGGTGCAGCCAGTCTAGGCAGACGGTCTGCGCGGGCGTTGATGAGCGTCAAGCGGGCGCCCGCCGCCCTCTGCCGCCCCTGGGCTGATACCAGCCAGACACCCAGCGTTCACGCAACGTCACTGTCCGACACGCACCGTTGGCACGACGTTGTCAGCCGCTCTGCAGCATTCACTCCTGCGGCAACGCCACCCCGAACCAGCAGGAGACCCACATGCTCAGCACCGCCACCCCGACCGCCCGGTTGCCCATCTTCCCGGGCGCGGGATCGAATCTCGCCCGTGCCTCTGCCTCGTGCGCCATCGCGGTCCCCGCAACAGGGGCTGCCCAGCCCGAGTTGATTGCCGACATGCTGGCGATGCTGAACGACGCGCTCGCGCCGCAGCGGCGTGTGGTGCATGCCGGAGACGTGGCCTACCACGGGGGTGAGCGCTTCGGATGCCTCTACATCCTGAACTCGGGCTTCTTCAAGATCGTCAACCAGTCTTCAGATGGGCGAGAGCAGGTCGTCGGCTTCAAGTTTCGTGGCGACTGGCTCGGCTTCGACGGCATTGCCCGCGGCCACTATGCCTACGACGCCATCGCGATGGACACGGGGGAAGTCTGGGCCATTCCCTATGCCGACCTGATGGCCGCGTGCAACGACCAGCCCGCGCTGCTGACCGTGCTGTTTGCCGCCATGAGCCGCGAGATCGCGCCCGAACGTGACCCGTTGATGTCGGTCTGCACCTTGCCCAGCGATGCGCGAGTGGCGGACTTCCTGTGCTACTGGGCCGCGTCGCTGGCTGGCCGCGGCTTGCGCACCGACCAATTCACGCTGCGCTTGACGCGGGCCGAGATCGGCAACTACCTGGGCATGACGCTGGAGACCGTGAGCCGGGCCTTGTCGCGGCTGGCGCGCGACAGGGTCATTGCGTTCACGGGCAAGGGTCGCCGCGACTTGTGCGTGCCTGATGTGAAAGCCCTGGCAGCCTTCGTTCAACGTTGTCTGGAACCCGCGCCGACGCTGCAATGACGAAGCGCAATGCGGCGTGATCCGAGGCAGCTCAAGGGTTCAGCGCGACCACGCGCGCAATGGCATGCGCAAGTTCATCTCGGGAAAAGGGCTTGCGCAGCAGTTCCCAGGTTGCCGGTGAGTCACGGTCTGCTTCGAGCAGTTCCGACGAGAAGCCCGACATCAGCAGCACCGCGGTCTGCGGAAACTGCTTCTGCACTGCGGCTGCGAGCTGGGTGCCGCGCATGCCGGCACCCAGGGCAATATCGCTGAGGAGCATGTCGAAGCTCGCCTGCGGCTTCAGATCCAACAGCGCCAGCATGGCCTGCTCGCCGCTTGACGCCGCAGTGACCGCGCAGCCCAGAACTTCGAGAAAGTTGCGCACGACAGCGCGCACTTCCGACTCGTCTTCGACGAGCAAGACCTTGAGACCCGTGGGCACCACCTGGCTCGGGCGGGCAGCGTCGCTTGCAGGGATCGCGGCCGTTCGAGGCTGCGGGATGTACAGCGTGAGCGTGGTGCCCTGGCCGGGCGCGCTGTCGATGGCCACCGCGCCTCTGGATTGCTTGACGAACCCGTACACGGTGCTCAAGCCCAGCCCGGTACCGCGGCCGGCTTCCTTGGTCGTGAAGAAGGGCTCGAAGGCGCGCTCCTTCACCTCCTCGGGCATGCCCGCGCCGCTGTCGGTGATCGAGATCGCCACGAAGGCGTGATCCGGCTCGCCAGGTGCATCGACCCCATGGCGAATGTTGCCCGGCAGCTCGGCGCAGGGTTGGACGAGAAAGCGCAGGCTGCCGCCGTCCGGCATGGCATCACGCGCATTGATGGCGATGTTCAGCAGCGCTGACTCGAGCTGCCCGGGGTCGGCCAATACCGGCGGGCAGGCCGGGGCCACCTCGACATCGATCTGGATGTTCTGGTCCACCGTGCGTCGCAGCATGTCGGCCAGTGAGTGCAGCAGCGCACCCACGTCCACCGGCGTCGGCTGCAGCACCTGGCGGCGCGAGAACGCCAACAGCTTGCCGGTGAGTTCGGCGCCGCGTTTGGTGGCCCGCGTCGCGGCATCGACCAGGTGCTGCCCCCAGACATGGTCGGCCAGCTCGGGCAGCTCCTCAAGCACCTGCAGGTTGCCCTGGATGATGGTCAGAAGGTTGTTGAAGTCATGCGCAATGCCGCCCGTCAGCTGACCGACGCTTTCCAGCCGCTGGGCGTGGTTGAGCGCCTCTTCCGATTGGGCGCGTTGCAGGCCGGTGGTCAGCAGGTTCGACAGTGATTGCAGAAAGCGAAGTTCGTCGTCGCCAAAGCGCTTGACCTCGCGCGAGCACACCGCCAGCGCGCCGATGACCTTGCCTCTGTCGGTCAACGGCACGGCCAGGCCGCTGGCCAGGCCGGCTTCCAGGTAGGCCGGTGGCACCGAGAAGCGGCGCTCCTGGCGGTAGTCGTCGACGATCACGGGCTGACCTTCGGCCATCAGGAAGCCTTGCGGCGTGTCCGGCCGGTTCACGACCAGGCCGCCCACGGCTTCGCTGCCCAGAACACCCACCCCGCTGGCCACGCGAAACTGTGTGCGGTCGGCCTCGAGCAGGAAGACCGCGGCCACATCCACCTGAAGCGCCCGCGTGGCAATCGCCGGCACCTCGTTGAGCAGTACCTGCGGGTCGCGCGAGTCCACCGCCAGGCTGCCGAGCTGCACCAGGTGTTCGCCATAGCGGGCGCGCTGCAGCGCCTGCTTCACGCGCGGATAGGCGCCGATGCCACGTATGGCCGCCACGACGAGCGGCAGGCCGTGACTTTGCAAGGGGCTGAGCGAGATTTCGACCATCACCTCGCTGCCGTCTCGGCGCTTGGCCACCAGCTCCATCTCCGTGCCCATCGGACGCGGCTTCGGGTGGTGGGCGTAGCCGGCGCGGTAAGCGGCATGGCGGGGGCGGATGCCGTCTGGCACCAGGGCGTCAACGTTCAGGCCAAGCAGCTCGTCGACGCTGTAGCCGAGCAATTGGGCCGCAGCCGGGTTGGCCAGCACGATGGCGCCGCCTGCGTCGGCAACGACCAAGGCATCCGGGTTGGCAGCGAAGAGCGTGCGAAAGACGCTGTGCTCGTCGATCTCCGCGGGCAGTGCCGGGTGAGAGCCAGGTGGCAAGTCCATGGGCGCGCTGTGTCTCAAGCGTTCAGACCGTCTCGACCCGGGGCGTCAGGATGTAGCCGGCACCGCGCACAGACTTGATCAGCTGCGGCTCTGCCGAATCCGGCTCCAGTTTCCTGCGCAAGCGCCCCACCTGCACATCGACCGTGCGGTCGAACGGGCCCGCCTCGCGACCGCGCGTCTGCTCGAGCAGGAAGTCGCGCGACAAGACGCGGCCGGCGTGGTGGGCAAATGCGCACAGCAGATCGAACTCGCCGCCCGTCAAGGCCACCTCGGCGCCTTGCGGGTTCGTCAGGCGGCGCGCGGCGGGGTCGAGCAACCAGCCTGCAAAACGCAGCTTGCTGTTCGCCGGGGCTGGCGCGTGCAAGGGCTTTGCGGGTGCCGCGCCGCTCGCGCCACCGCGCGCGTCTTCAAGCGTGCCGCCCGGCATGCCCGCGGGCGGCAGCCGGCGCAGCACGGCCTTGATGCGCGCGAGCAGCTCGCGCAGGTCGAAGGGTTTGGTGACGTAATCGTCGGCGCCCACCTCCAGGCCCACGACCTTGTCGACCGCATCACCGCGTCCGGTGACGATGACCAGACCGCAGCGCCAGTGTTCGCGCAACTGGCGTGCGATCACGAAGCCGTCTTCCCCAGGCAGGCCCAGATCGAGCAGCACGAGGGCTGGCGGGTCGTGCGGCATCAGGGCCATCAGCGAGCGCCCGTTGTGGACGGGCGTGACCCGAAAGCCGTGCCCGCGCAGGTAGTTCGCCAACAGCTGCGTGATGTCGGCTTCGTCGTCGAGAACGGCGATGTGGGGGGCTGGGTTCAGAGGGTGCATGCAATCGAGGCCTTGGAAGCTGTCGGCCGGGCCGCTGCGCGCCGAGCGTATCAGTTCGGCCGCTGCGTTCGGGGTGGGCCAGCACGCCCCGCCAAGCGCGCAGCACGGCGCCGCAGGCAAGCGCTGGCGTTGTTGACGCTCATCAAGCCACGTCGAAATCCACCGCGGCACCATGCACCCATGGCCGACGCCCTGACGCCCGAGACCCTGAGGAAGGTGCACGCCTACTGGCGTGCAGCGAACTACCTCTCCGTGGGCCAGATCTACCTGCAAGACAACGCGCTGCTGGAAACGCCGCTGGCGCTGTCGCACATCAAGCCGCGCCTGCTGGGCCATTGGGGCACCACCCCGGGCTTGAACCTGATCTACGTTCATCTGAACCGGCTCATCAAAGAGAACGACCTGAACATGATCTACGTCATGGGCCCCGGCCACGGCGGGCCGGGCATCGTGGCGAACAGCTACCTGGAAGGCTCGTACACCGAACACTACCCGGCCATCGAACGCAACCGCCATGGCCTGCAGCGGCTGTTTCGCCAGTTCTCGTGGCCGCAGGGCATTCCCAGCCATGTATCGCCCGAAGTGCCGGGCTCGATCCACGAAGGCGGCGAGCTGGGCTACTCGCTGGCCCACGCCTACGGTGCGGCCTTCGACAACCCCGACCTCATCGTGGCCTGCGTCGTGGGCGACGGTGAGGCCGAGACCGGCGCGCTGGCAGCGAGCTGGCACTCCAACAAGTTCCTCAACCCGGCGCGCGACGGTGCGGTGCTGCCGCTGCTGCACCTCAACGGCTACAAGATCGCCAACCCGACGCTGCTGGCCCGCATCAGCCACGAGGAGTTGACCGACCTGCTGCACGGCTATGGCCACGAGCCGTACTTCGTCGAGGGCGACGACCCCGCGCGGGTGCATCAGGCGTTGGCGGCTGCGCTGGATGCGGCGCTGGCGCAGATCCGCCAGTTTCAGCAGCAGGCGCGCGCGCTGCCACCCGGGCAGCCGCCCGCGCGCCCGCGCTGGCCGATGATCGTGCTGCGCACGCCCAAGGGCTGGACCGGCCCGAAGCGCGTGGATGGCAATCCGGTGGAAGGCAGCTGGCGCTCGCACCAGGTGCCGATTGGCGAGTTCAAGACACCGGGGCATGTGCAGCAGCTCGAGAACTGGCTGAAGAGCTATCGGCCCGACGAACTCTTCGACAAAGACGGGCGGTTCCTCGATGAGCTGGCCGCGCTGGCCCCGACCGGCCGCCGCCGCATGGGCTGCAACCCGCACGCCAACGGGGGTGTGCTCCTGAAGCCGCTGGAGCTGCCCGCATTCCGCGTCTATGCCGTCGCTGTCGCCCAACCCGGCGCTGTCGACGCCGAGGCCACGCGCGTGCTGGGCAGGTTCATGCGCGACGTGATGCGGCACAACCTGCATGCCGCCAACTTCCGCCTCTTCGGCCCGGACGAAACGGCATCGAACCGGCTGGATGCCGTGTTCGAGGTGTCCGGCAAGGTGTGGCTGGACGGTGTGCAGGATGAGGCTGACAACCATCTCAGCGCTGACGGCCGAGTGATGGAGGTGCTGAGCGAACACCTGTGCGAAGGCTGGCTGGAAGGCTACCTGCTCACCGGGCGCCACGGCCTGTTCTCGTGCTACGAGGCCTTCATCCACGTCGTCGACTCGATGTTCAACCAGCATGCCAAATGGCTGAAGGTGTGCAACGGCATTCCCTGGCGCAGGCCCATTGCCTCGCTGAACTACCTGCTCACCTCGCATGTCTGGCGGCAAGACCACAACGGCTTCTCGCACCAGGACCCGGGCTTCATCGACCATGTCGCGAGCAAGAAGGCCGATGTGGTGCGCATCTATCTGCCACCCGATGCCAACACATTGCTGTCGGTGGCCGACCACTGCCTGCGCAGCCGCAATTACGTCAACGTGATCATTGCCGGCAAGCAGCCGGCGCCGCAGTGGCTGGACATCGAGGCCGCCGTGCGCCACTGCGCAGCCGGCGCCGGCGTGTGGGACTGGGCCAGCAACGACGCTGGCGTGGGCCAGGTCGACCCGGACGTGGTGATGGCCTGTGCTGGCGACGTGCCGACCCTGGAGGCACTGGCCGCCGTGACGCTGCTGCGGGCGTATGTGCCCGACATCCGCATCCGCTTCGTCAACGTCGTCGACCTGATGGTGTTGCAGCCGCCACTGGAGCACCCGCACGGCCTCGCAGACCATGAGTTCGATGCCCTGTTCACCACCGACAAGCCGGTGATCTTCGCCTTTCATGGCTACCCCGCGATCATTCACAAGCTGACCTACCGGCGGCGCAATCACGGCAACTTTCACGTGCGGGGCTACAGGGAAGAGGGCACCACGACGACGCCGTTCGACATGGTCGTGCTCAACAACGTCGACCGCTATCAGTTGGCGCTGGATGCGATACGGCGCATTCCGAGACTGGCCGGGCAGGTGGAGGCCGAAACCGCGCGCTTCGAGGCCACCCTGCAACGCCACAAGCGCTACATCGGCGAGCATGGCGACGACATGCCCGAGATCCTGGACTGGCGCTGGGCGCCTTGACGGCTGCCCGCGCGAACCGCCGCCAGGTCGCCCGCGGCCCGCCGAGGTCGCGCCGTGGGCTCGACCTTGCGCGCCCCGCGTGGAGCAAGCCTGCGGCGCCACGCCGGCCTGAACCAGTTTCTAATCTGCACCGGAGACTTGACCCACGGCCGGCAGCGCAGCGCTGCTGGTCAGCACACCTTGCGAGGAAGCCCCGCCCATGGAAAGCGCCGCTGTCGACCTGGCCACCTACGTGCGCACGCCACTGGCCGCAGCCCATGTGGCACGCCTGCGCGAAGTGGGCGAGATCGTGCACTTCGCAGCTGGCGAGACACTGGTGGCGTTCGGCGCACCGAACGAGGCCTTCTTCTACATCCTGGAAGGCGAGGCGGCGGCCTGGGACGAAGTGACGGGCCAGCGCTACGGCAACGCCACCCTGGGCCCGACGCAGTTCACCGGCGAGATGAGTTTTCTGTCGGGCGGCACGGCACAGCTGACCAACCGCGCGGTCACCGCGCTGACGGCGATCCGCGTGCCGCGCGCGGTCATGCTGCGCGCACTGGCCGACATCCCCGAGATGAGCGACATCGTCGTCACCGTGTTTGCGGCCCGACGGCGCCGCCTGATCGAAAGCGGCCAGGCCGGCCTGACCCTGATCGGGCCCGAGGCCGACCGCGATGTGCGGCGCGTGGAGGCGTTCGCGGCGCAGAACCGCATTCCGTACCGGGCGCATGCGCTCGGCAGCGCAGAAGCCCTGGCCTTGGCCCAGCGCTGTGGCGTGCCGGCAGACCGAGGCGTGGTGATGCTCGGTGAGCGCAACGTGATACCGAACCCCACGCCGCGCAGCGTGGCCCGGCACTTCGGCCTGGACCAGGCGGTGGACGACGGTGCCGCGTTCGACGTCGTCATCGTGGGTGCCGGCCCGGCCGGGCTGGCGGCGGCGGTGTATGCAGGTGCGGAAGGCCTGCGCGCCTTGGTGGTTGACGAAACCGCGGTCGGTGGCCAGGCCGCCACCTCGTCGCGGATCGAGAACTACATGGGTTTTCCGACCGGCATTTCCGGAGCCGACCTGTGCACGCGGGGCGAGATCCAGGCGCTGAAGTTCGGCACACGCTTTGCGCTGCCGCGTCGTGTCACCGGGGTTGCGCAAGAGACTTCCGGCTTTGCCCTCACGCTGGACGACGGTGTGGCCGTGCAGGCGCGGGCGCTGGTGGTGGCCACGGGCGTGCAGTACCGCCGCATGCCGCTGGAGCGCCTGGCGCATTTCGAGGGCGCCGGGGTGTCTTACGCGGCCACCGACCTGGAAGCCCGGCACCTGGGTGGGCGTTCGGCCGTGGTCGTCGGCGGCGGCAACTCGGCCGGCCAGGCAGCCATGTTCCTCAGCCGCAAGGCACAGCAGGTGCATCTCGTGGTGCGCGGCACCTCGCTGGCGGCCTCGATGTCGGACTACCTGGTCGAACGCATTCGCAACAACAGCGCCATCACCTTGCACTTCGGTGCCGAGGTCACGGCGCTGCACGGTGAAGAAGCGCTGCAAGCCGTGACGCTGCGCCAGGCGGGCGCTGACCGCCGCTTGGAGGCGGGCGGCCTCTTCGTGATGGTGGGGGCTGCGCCGAACACCGGCTGGCTGCAGGGGCTGGTGCAGCTGGACGACAAGGGCTTCGTCATCACCAGCGATGGCTATGCCACCTCATGCCCAGGCATCTTCGCGGTGGGTGATGTTCGTGCCGGCTCGGTCAAGCGCGTGGCCTCGTCCGTGGGCGAGGGATCGGTGGTGATTTCCAAGGTTTGGGAGTGGGTGATGGGGCCGGGTGCATGAGTTCATCCGGCCCCTTCAGCACTGCTGCGGCCGGGCCGCCGCCAGACGGCGCTGCCGTGCTCGCGCTGGCGCGGGCGGGTGATGCCGAGGCGGTGGGCCGGCTGTACGCGTTGCTCTATCCCGACCTGCGCCGCGCCGCGCACGCCCGGCTGCGCGGCAACCCCTTGCTGAACACCACGGCGCTGGTGCACGAGTCCTACGAACGCATGGCCGGTGCAGCGCCCTTGAGTTTTGCAGACCGCGCGCATTTCCTGGCCTACGCAGCCCGGGCCATGCGCTCGGTGCTGGTGGACCTGGCGCGTGAACATCTGGCCGACAGGCGCGGCGGCGGGGCTGCGCACGTCACGCTGACCACCGGCCTGGGCGAGCGTCTCGGCCCCGAGGCGCAGCCCGAGCTGGTGCGCGTGCACGAGGCGCTGGAGGAGCTGGCGCAGATCGAACCGCGGCTGGCGCAGGTGGTGGAGATGCGCTACTACGGCGGCCTGGCCAATGACGAGATCGCCGAAGTTCTGGGCATCGGCCTGCGCACGGTGGAGCGTGACTGGGAGCGGGCACGTTCCTATCTGTATGCGGCGCTGAAGTCGGATTGACCGCGGGTGTGGCGGTTCTGAGCCTTGCTATGCGTTGATGCCATGGACATGAAGCTCGAACACCACGACTGGGCCACGGTCCTGCGCCACCTGGATGACGCGCTCGACCTGCCCGACGCCGAACGGCCCGGCTGGCTGGAGGCTCTGGTGCTGGAGCCGCCGGCGCTGAAGCACGCGCTGCGCAAGTTGCTGCAAGACCGCGGCGCCATCGAAACCGCCGACTTTCTGGGCGCCGGCGCCGAGGCCTCGGTGTGGCACGCCGGCCATTTGCTCGGCCCTTGGCGCCTGCTGCGCGAACTGGGGCAGGGCGGCATGGCCAGCGTGTGGCTGGCCGAGAAGGCCGACGGCAGCCACCAGCGGCAGGTGGCGCTGAAACTGCCGCACCGCGTCATCGGGTCCACCGTGGTGGCAGAGCGCTTCTTGCGCGAACGCGCCATCCTGTCGACGCTGCAGCACCCGCACATCGCACAGGTGCTGGACGCCGGCAGCGCCGCCGGCCAGCCTTGGCTGGCGCTGGAGTACGTGCCGGGCCTGCCGATCACGGCCCACGCGGCGCAGCGTGGCCTGGACACGCGGGCGCGGCTGCAGCTGTTCCTGCCGGTGCTGCAGGCGGTGCAGCACGCCCACGGCCAACTCGTCATCCACCGCGACCTGAAGCCCGCCAACGTGCTGGTGGCCGAGGATGGCACGGTGAAGCTGTTGGACTTCGGCGTGGCCAAGCTGCTGGAGGCCGAGGGCGCCGGTGCGTCGGCAGCACACGCAGCGAGTGCCGCCGAAACCGCCCTCACGCAGCGCGGCGGCCGCGCGATGACGCCGCAATACGCCAGCCCCGAGCAGGTGGCCGGGCGGCCGCTGGGCGTGGCCAGCGATGTCTATGCGCTGGGCGTGCTGCTGTACGAGCTGCTCACCGGCCGGCTGCCCTACACGCTGAAGCGCGACACCGCGGCCGCGCTGGAAGAGGCCATCCTGGCCGCGCAGGTGCAGCGGCCCAGCCAGGCAGTGAACGACCGCGCCGATGCCGCACTGGCGCGTGCGCTGCGCGGCGATGTCGACACCATCGTGATGAAGGCGCTGGCCGTGCAGCCGGCGCAGCGCTACGCCAGCGCCGCCGCGCTGGCCGACGACATCGAACGCCACCTCGCGCACCGGCCCATCACGGCGCGCGCGGCGAGCTGGCGTTACCGCGCTGGCCGGCTGCTGCAACGCCATGCCCTGGCCTTCGGCGCGGGCAGCGCGGTGGCCGTGGCGCTGCTGGCGGGGGCTGGCGTGGCGGCCTGGCAGGCCGAGCGCGCGCGCACCGAAGCGCGCCAATCGCAGGCGGTGCAGGCCTTCTTGACCCAGGTGCTGTCTTACAACGACCCGCAGCAGGCGCAGGGCCGCGAACGCACGGCGCGTGAACTGCTGGCCCTGGCGGCGGGCCAGATCGACAGCCGTTTCTCCGGCCAGCCCGACGTGCAGGCGCGGCTGCACCACACCGTGGGCAGCATCTTCATCGAGCTGGGCGCGATGGCACCCGCCGCTGAACATCTGAAAAGTGCCGTGGCCTGGTGGGAGCGGGCCACACCCGGCGGCCGTGAAGAAGCGGTGGAATCGCTGTACCGCCTGGCCCAGGCGCAGCTGGAGCTGCGCGACTTCAGCAACGCCAGCGCCACGCTGGAACGCACGCTGAAGGCCGGCGATGCGCTCGGCCCCCTGTTCGGCCCGCAGTTCGGCCACACCCCTCACCGCTGGCATGGCCGCGTGCTGGCCTACCAGGCCTGGGTAGCGTCGCAGCAAGGCCAGCTGGAGCGCAGCGCGGCGCTCGGCGAAGAAGCGCTGCGCGTGCAACGCGCCACCAGCGGCGAGCGTTCGGCCGACTACCTGACGGCGGCCAGCCACGTCGTCAGCAACCACCTGGCGCGCGGCCAGGTGGCGCAGGCCGAGGCGCTGCTGGCTGCCTTCGAGAAATACGCACCCGGCCTGCCTGACTATCCGATCACCGACCAGATCGGCCAGCGCTCTTTGCTGGCCAACCTGCGCTACACCCGCGGCGACGTGGCCGGTGCCGAGCAGATCCTGCGCGACATCGTGCCGCTGTACGACCGCCACCTCGGCCCGCAGCACGACCGCACCGTCGTCACGCGTTCGCTCTATGCGCGCAGCCTGGCCGAGCTCGGGCGCTACGCCGACGCGTTGCAACTGCAGCGCGCCAACCTGGCCCACGTGCAGGCGCGCAGCCAGGCCGAGCCGGAAGCGGTGCAGCTGGCGCGGGTGCAGCTGGTACGCCTGCTCACCCAAGCCGGCCGCCATGACGAGGCCGTGGCCGCCGCGCGCGAGACACTGGCCTTCTTTGACGCCCGCTATGCCGAGCCCACGCGTTACCGCGAGGCCGCGCGCTGGTACCTGGCCGATGCCCTGCTGGCCCAGGGCCAGCGTGACGAAGGCGTGGCGCTGCTGCAGGCCTCGCTGGCCAACGCCGAAAAGCTGGGCGCGAAGAACAACCCGCTGGAGCGCGCCAACAAGCAGATGGCTTTGGCGCTGGCGCTGCGCATCACCGCGCCCGCTGAAGCCGCGCGCCAGGTGGCCGTGGCCTGCCCGGTGCTCAGCCAGGCCCTCGGTGCCACCAACCCGCGGGCCACCAAGTGCCTGGCCGTGCAAGCCTGGTTGCAGGCCGGGCTGCAGCTTGCAAACGCTAGTTCCGCAGCCGCTGAACGCGCTGCGGCCATCCAGGCGTTCGTGGCTGCGCGCGAGCAGGCCCTGGCCGGCTTGCCGGCGCAGCACCTGCTGCATGCCGAGTTGCTGGCCGCGCAGGGTGAGCTGCTGGAAGCCGACCCGGCGCGCCAGGCCGAAGCGCGGGCCTTGACGGCGCGCGCCGACGCCCAGTACCGCCAGGTGCTGGGCCAGCCCCTGCCGCAGCCTTTGCTGACGTTGCATTGACGCTGAGCTGAAGCCGACACGCGGCCCCCCACGTGTTTGGGGGGAAGGCTCAAGCACTGGCGGTTTTCAGCCGGCGATCCCGTGTTCTCCATCGAGCCCGCCTGTTTCCTGGCGGCCGATGGAGCACCCGATGAACATCCCGATCCTTCCCCACATTTCGTTCCGGGCGCACGCCGCCCCCGCCCCGTGGGGGCGAGCGCTGAGTGCCTGCGCGCTGCTCGCTGCGCTGCTCTCGGTGCAGACACCGGCAATCGCCCAGGCCTTGACCATCGACGACTTCAGCGACGGCAACGCCACGCTGGAAGTGCCCGCCATGCCGCTGCCCGCCTCGGGCAGCCTGCAGATTGCCACCGCCGCCAGCGTGCCTGGCGGCTGGCGCACGCTCGCCTTGACGCCGACTGCGGGCTCATCGGCCCTGGCATTCATGCTCGTGGACAACGGATCGCTGACGGCCTACCGGCTGGCCCCGCAGTCGCTCTACGTGAGTTTCGGCTATGGGCAATCGGCGCCGATGAACCTGGATCTCAGCGGCCAGAACGCGCTGCGCCTGGATCTGGGCTGGGCCGGCGCGAGCACCAGCACGGGCTGGGATGGCCGCGCGCTCGATGTGACCGTGTATGCCACCACGAGCATCGGCGCCGGCCTGAACCCGGACGGATCGGCGGCGCGGGCGGTGCTGACGGAAGGGGCGCCGGTAGACATTGCTTTCGCCAGCTTCGCCACCAATTCCGCCACCGGCACGCCGGTGAACTGGGCCGACGTGGATGGCTTGCTGTTCGTGGTGAGCGAGCGCAACCCAGGCGCCAGCGGCGCCGGCTTCGGCCTGAACGCCATCTCTGCGGTGCCCGAACCCGCCACCGCTTGGCTCGGGTGCGCAGCGCTCATCGCGTTTGCGCTCGGCAGCTTGCGCAAATCCAAGCTGCGTCTACGGCGGCTGGCCGGGCCCGCGGCTCGCATCGGTGTGGCCGCTGCGCTGCTGGCGGCTGGCCCGGGGCACGCCAACCTGCTGACCAATGGCAGCTTCGAGGCGGGCAGCTTCACGCCCGACGCCAACGGTGTGCAGCAGCTGGGGCTGGGCGCGCCCGGGCCGCTGCCGCTGGCCGGCTGGACGCTGTTCGTGGGCGATGTGTTCTGGGTCGGCACGCCCAATGCCTACGGCATCTCGTCCAGCGATGGCAGCCGGTCGATGAGCCTGTACGACCCCATCCGCCCGCTGGTGCGGGTGGGCAGCGTGCAGCAGACCGTGGCCAGCACCATCGGCACCACCTACGAGTTGTCTTTCGACATCGGTGCGAACAACAACTTCCTGCGCCCCACCGGCGTGCGGGTGCAGGCCGCCGGACAGGCCGCCGATTTCTACAACACGGGCGCTGCCGACTGGCAGCGTTTCAGCTGGACTTTCACGGCCAACGACACCAGCACCGTCATCTACTTCGCCGGTCTTTTCGGCGACGGCTACATCGGCCTGGACAATGCGGTGTTGGTGGCTGCTGCCGTGCCCGAGCCCGGCACCTGGGCCCTGCTCGCCGCCGGGCTGGTGGGCGTGGCCTGGCGCCGGCGTCGGGCCGCACTGGGCAGCGTTGATTCCTGAGGCGCTGAGGGATGAATGGCGCAGGGCCTCGGGGCCTTGGGCCGTGGAAGGTGAATGATCGGACCATGCCGCAGCCATTGTTTTGTCGCTCGTTCAGCCGATGAGCCGGGCTGACACACACCTGCGCCGGGTACTCGCGGCCATGGCCGGGCCGGCAGCGCGGCCGCGCGAGGACCAGATCGCCGCGGTGGCGGCCCTCGTCGAGCAGCAGGCGCGCGTGCTCGTCGTGCAGGCCACCGGCTGGGGCAAGTCGGCCGTCTACTGGGCCGCGACTTCGGCCTTGCGCGCGGAGGGCCGGGGCCCGACGCTCATCGTCTCGCCGCTGCTGGCTTTGATGCGTGACCAGGTGGCGGCCGCAGCGCAGGCCGGGCTGCGCGCGGCCACCGTCAACTCCACCAACCTCGAGGCCTGGGACGCGGTGTTCGACGACATCGCCGGCAACCGCCTGGATGTGCTGCTGGTCTCGCCCGAGCGTTTGGGCAACGCCGGCTTTGCGCGGCGCCTGCCCGGCCTGCTGGCCTCCGCCGGGCTGGTGGTCATCGACGAAGCCCACTGCATCTCGGACTGGGGCTTCGACTTCCGCCCCGACTACCAGCGCCTGGCCAAGACGCTGCTGGGCATTGCTGCCAGCACGCCGGTGCTGGCCACGACGGCCACGGCCAACAGCCGCGTCACGCTGGACATCGCGCGCCAGCTGGGCGCGCAGACGCTGACCTTTCGCGGCTCTCTCGCGCGTGCGTCGCTGCGGCTGGCCGTCGTGCCCGGGCTGAAGGCGCTGGAGCGCTACGCCTGGGTGGGCGATGCCTTGGCGAGCTTTGCCGGTTCCGGCATCGTCTACGCGCTGACGGTGGCCGAAACCGAAAGGCTGGCGGCCTTCCTGCGCGCATGCGGCTTCGAGGTGGCGGCCTATCACGGCGGGCTGGAAACCACCGAGCGGCAGCGCATCGAAGACGCCCTGCGCGGCAACACCTTGAAGGCCGTGGTGGCGACCTCGGCTTTGGGCATGGGCTACGACAAGCCCGACCTCGCGTTCTGCATCCATGTCGGTTCACCCGCGTCGCCGGTGGCTTACTACCAGCAGGTGGGCCGCGCCGGCCGCGCGCTTGCCGACGCCGTGGCGGTGCTCTTGCCGGCGGAAACCGATGAACAGATCTGGGCCTACTTCGCCACGGCCGGCGTGCCCGACGAGAAGCGCGTGGGCCAGATCATCGAAGCCCTGGCCTCGGGGCCGCTGGGCCTGCTGGCGCTGGAGAACGCCACCGGCATCCGGCGCGGGCGCCTCGAAGGTCTGCTGAAGATCCTGGCGGTGGACGAGGTGGTTACCCGCCAGGGCTCCGCCTGGGCGCTGACCGGCACAGCCTGGGTCTTCGACGCCGAGCGTTGGCAGGCTTTGGCCGCGGTGCGCGAGCGCGAAGCCAGCCTGATGCGTGCGTTCGCTGCTGGCCAGGGATGTTTGATGCGATTTCTGCAAGAGGCGCTGGACGACCCCGAGCCGCACGACTGCGGGCGCTGCAGCGTGTGCACCGCTCAACTGCCCGAGCCTGGCGCGCTGCCGAGCGCAGCAAGGGTGGAGGCGGCGCGTGTATTTGCGCGCGGACAGGACGTGCTCATCGAGCCACGCAAGCTGTGGCCCAGCGGTGGCACCCGCGGCGGGCGTGCCGGCGGCAAGGCGCGCACCGGCCGCATCGTGGCCTGCGGCGAGGGCCGCGCCCTGGCCTTCGCAGACGACCCCGGCTGGGCCGAGCTGCAGCCCGTTTTCGCGTCGCCCGACGGGCCGGCGCCGGCCCAGGTTCTGAGCGGTGTGCTCGATGTGCTGGCCCGCTGGCGGCGCGGCTGGGGAGACAGGCCGGTGGGCGTGGTGCCGATGCCGTCGGCACGCCACGCGCAACTGGTGCAGTCGATCGCCTCGCACGTCGCCGCTGCGGGGCGGCTGCCGCTGATCGATGCACTGCGCCTCGTGGGCGCCACGCCGGGCGAAGACCTGGCTTCAGGCGCGAAGGTGGCGGTGCTGGGCGATGCGCTGGGGTTGCGGCCCGAGGTGGCGGTGCCTGCGGGGCCGCTGCTGCTCATCGATGCGCGCTACCGCAGCGGCTGGACGATGACGGTGGCGGCCGCGCTGCTGCGCGATGCCGGCGCCACGGCGGTGCTGCCGCTGGTGCTGCACCAGCTGCCCTGACGCGGATGCCTGAAGCCTGAAGCGCGCTGCCTCAGGCCTTGAGCCGGTACCCGGTTCTGAGCATCCAGGTCACGATGGCCAGTGCCACCACCAGGAACAAGCCCGTCATGCCCAGGCTCCACACCAGGCTGACGTCGGCGGTGCCGTAGAAAGCCCAGCGAAAGCCGCTGATCAGGTAGACCACGGGGTTCAGCAGCGCCACGGTTTGCCAGAAGGGCGGCAGCATGCTGATCGAATAGAAGGTGCCGCCGAGAAAGGTCAGCGGCGTGATGATCAACATCGGCACCATCTGCAGTTTCTCGAAGCCATCGGCCCAGATGCCGATGATGAAACCAAGCAGGCTGAAGGTGAGGGCGGTGAGCACCAGGAAGGCCAGCATCCACACCGGATGTTCGATGCGCAAGGGCACGAAAAGCGCCGCAGTGGCCAGGATGATGAGCCCCAGGACGATGGACTTGGTGGCGGCCGCGCCGACGTAGGCGAGCACGATTTCCAGGTACGAGATGGGCGCCGACAGCAGCTCGTAGATGGTGCCCGTGAACTTCGGAAAGTAGATGCCGAAGGACGCGTTCGACACGCTCTGGGTCAGCAGCGACAGCATGATGAGCCCCGGCACGATGAAGGCGCCGTAGCTCACGCCGTCGACCTCGGGAATGCGGCTGCCGATGGCGGCACCGAACACGACGAAGTACAGCGAGGTGGAAAGTACCGGCGAGATGATGCTCTGCATCAACGTGCGCCAGGTGCGGGCCATCTCGAAGCCGTAGATGGCGCGGACAGCGTGCAGGTTCATGCCGGTGGCCTCTGGATCTTGTTTTCGTCGTGCACCAGGCTCACGAAGATGTCTTCGAGCGAACTTTGCGTGGTGTGCAGGTCCTTGAAGGCGATGCCGGCTTCGGCCAGGCCGCGCAGCAGCACGTCGATGCGGCTGGGCCCGGCCTGGGCGTCGTAGGTGTAGGTCAAGGCGTTGCCGCTGTCACTCAAGCTGAGCTTGAAATCGTCCAGCGCGGCCGGGATCGCCGACAACGGCAGCTGCAAGGCCAGCGTGAGCTGCTTCTTGCCCAGCTTGCGCATCAGCTCGGCCTTTTCTTCCACCAGGATGAGCCGGCCCTTGCTGATGACGCCGACGCGGTCGGCCATCTCCTCGGCTTCCTCGATGTAGTGCGTGGTCAGGATGATGGTCACGCCGGTGTCGCGCAGGCCGCGTACCAGCGCCCACATCTCGCGGCGCAGTTCAACATCAACGCCGGCCGTGGGCTCGTCCAGAAACAGGATCTGCGGCTCGTGCGACAAGGCCTTGGCGATGAGCAGCCGGCGTTTCATGCCGCCCGACAGCGTGATGATCTTGTTGTCCTTCTTCTCCCACAGCGACAACGAGCGCAACACCTTCTCGATGTGCGCTGGGTTGGCCGGCTTGCCGAAGAGGCCACGGCTGAAACTCACGGTGGCCCAGACACTTTCAAACGCGTCGGTGGTCAGCTCCTGCGGCACCAAGCCTATGAGCGAGCGCGCCGCGCGATAGCTGCTCACGATGTCGTGGCCGTCCACGGTCACGCGGCCAGTGCTGGCGTTCACGATGCCGCAAATGATGCTGATGAGCGTGGTCTTGCCAGCGCCATTGGGCCCGAGCAGCGCAAAGATCTCGCCGCGGCGGATGTTCAGGTCGACGGCGTGCAGGGCCTGGAACCCCGAGGCGTAGGTCTTGGAAATCTGTGAAACCGTCAGGATGTCTGGCATGGCCCGAGGATAGCGGCGGGCCTGCCCGGGCCCGCGCCGGGAGGGCCGCCGCGGGCGTCGGGTGTCGGGCGCAGCAAAGGCCCGGTCGCTGAAGCCGTTGGCTGCCTATCCGCCGCGTCGACGAACCGCCAGCAAAGCCAAGGCGCCGCCCAACATCAGCAACACGGTCGAGGGCTCTGGCACCACCTGCACCACCTTGCCGGCAAAGTCGATGATGAAGAGCTCACCACCGGCGCCCTCGCCGAAAGACGCGATGCTGCTCAGTGCGCCGGCAGATCCGGCGTCGAGGATGGCCGTCAGGTCGGTGGCATTGGTGATGGACTGGAAGCTGCCGTCGCCATTGATGGTCCAGATGCGGCCGCTGACAAAGTCGCCGAAGATGTACTGGCCGTAGAGCTCGGAGGCGGTGTCGCGCACGACATAACCGCCCGTGATGCTGCCGCCGAAGCTGCGCGTGTAGCTGAGGATCGGGTCGACCATGCCGGGCTGCAGCGGGCCACCGACGCCGGGCGTGGCGATCTCGCCTTCGCGCACGCGCCAGCCGAAGTTCTGGCCGCCAGGGCTGGCGGCGTTGATGAAGTTGATCTCTTCGCGCGCCCCTTGGCCGACGTCGGCCACCCACAGCGCGCCGGTCAGCCGGTCAAAGCTGTTGCGCCAGGGGTTGCGCAGCCCGGTGGCGTAGATCTCACCGCGTGCGCCCGCCACGCTGGCGTAGGGGTTGTCGCTCGGAATCGCGTAATTGATGGTCGGGCTGGCGAAGTCGTCGCCGTTGATGTTGATGCGCAGCATCTTGCCCAGCAGCACGTTGGTGTTCTGCGCGTTGTTGAACGGGTCGTTGCCGCTGCCGCCGTCGCCGGTGGCGATGTAGAGGTTGTTGGCATCGCCCGGCTTGAAGCCCATCCAGCCGGCCTTGTGGTTGCTCAGGCCATCGGGCTGGTCGAAGCGAATCACCTCCAGGCGGCTCACCGGGTCGGCGCTCAGGCCACCGGGGTTGGCGCGGTAGCTGGCCACCACGGTGTCCTGGTTGGTCGGGTCGGTGTAGTTGACGAAGAAGCGGCGGTAGCCCGCCGATGCCGGGTTGGCATAGCCGGGGTCGAAGGCCAGGCCGAGCAGGCCTTGTTCACCGCCGCTGGTGACGGCAATACCGAGAAATGTGCTGGTCACGCCGCCCTGCACCGCCTTGATGGTGCCGCCCTTCTCGACGATGTAGACGGGCCCGCCTGCCAGGGGTGACGTGGCGTAAAGCGGCTGCGAAAGCCCGCTGGCAATGAGTTGTGTGTTCAGCGTGGCGGCCATGGCCGGTGCGGCCAGGCAGGCCGCAAGGGCCCAGGTGGTGCGGTGCAGCGTCATCTCGGGTTCTCCTTGTGGCAGAGGCAGGGCCAAAAGCTAACACGGCAAACGGCGGGTGTCTGTACCTTGGCCGCAGGCTTGCATCGGCGTGCTACAGCAGTTTCAGTTTGACGCCGCTTCGCCGATATGCCGTCAGACGCGACGCGTCCCTGAGCTCGCCGAGACCGCCAAGAGTTTTGCGCGGTGGCGCGCGCCAGCCCCGAAAGAACACCCATGAACTGGCTACAGAACCTCAAGATCAGCGTGCGGCTGCCTTTGCTGATGGGCGCCGTGCTGCTGACGGCCGTGTGCGTCGGCCTCTTCGGCATCCAGCAGCTGAATCATGCTTTGAGCACCTTCGTGCATGGCAATGAAACCGACCTCGCGCAGGAGCGCATGGCCACGGCCATGCTCAGCGGCTTCAAGACGCAGGTGCAGGAGTGGAAGAACACCCTGCTGCGCGGCAAAGACCCCAAGCAGCTGGAGCGTTACTGGACCGCCTTCCAGACCCGCGAAGCCGAGGTGGCCGCGATGGCTGCCAAGCTCAAATCGGCCCTGCCCGATGGCGAGGCGCGCGGCCTGGTGGAGCGGTTCCACACGGCGCACACGGCGATGGGCGCCGGTTATCGCAAGGCGTATGAGGCCTTCAAGGCGGCCGAGTTCGACATCGCCGTGGGCGACGCGGCCGTCAAGGGCATGGACCGCGCGCCCTCCGAGCTGTTGGAGACGTTGGCCGTGAACATCGCCACGCTGTCTGCCACGCATTTGCGGGAAGCCCAGGCCGGCGGCGAACGCGCGGCCAAGATCAGCATCGCCTTGATGCTGGCGGCGGCGCTGCTCGGCGCCGTGGCCGTGATGCTGACCAGCCGCTCCATCGTGCGCCCCATCCGCGAAGGCGTGAGGGTGGCGCAGGCCGTGGCGGCCGGCGACTTGAGCTCGCACATCGAGGTGACGCGGCGCGACGAAACCGGCGAGTTGCTGGCGGCGCTGAAAACCATGAACAGCAATCTCGTGGGCATCGTCAGCACGGTGCGCCACAGCAGCGACAGCATTGCCACCGGCAGCGCGCAGATTGCCGGCGGCAACGCCGACCTGAGCCAGCGCACCGAAGAGCAGGCCAGTGCCCTGCAGCAGACCGCGGCGTCGATGGAGCAACTGGGCACCACGGTGCGCCAGAACGCTGACAACGCCAGCCAGGCCAACCAGCTGGCCCTGAACGCCAGCGGCGTGGCGGTCAAGGGCGGCGAGGTGGTGGGCCGTGTCGTGGCCACGATGAAGGGCATCAACGAAAGCAGCCGCCAGATTGCCGAGATCATCGGCACCATCGACAGCATTGCCTTCCAGACCAACATCCTGGCGTTGAACGCGGCAGTGGAGGCGGCGCGTGCCGGCGAACAGGGCCGTGGCTTTGCGGTCGTGGCCAGCGAAGTGCGCAGCCTGGCGCAGCGCAGCGCAGAGGCCGCCAAGGACATCAAGCGCCTCATATCGATCAGCGTCGAACGCGTGGAGCAGGGCACGGCGCTCGTCGACGAGGCCGGCACCACCATGCAGAGTGTGGTGCATGCCATACGCCGCGTGACGGACATCGTCGGCGAGATCAGCAGCGCCAGCGGCGAGCAGAGCCAGGGCGTGAGCCAGATTGGCGACGCCGTGAACCAGATGGACCAGGTGACGCAGCAGAACGCGGCCTTGGTGGAAGAAAGCGCCGCTGCGGCCGAGAGCCTGAAGCGGCAGGCGCACCAGCTGGCGGAGGCGGTGGCTGCTTTCCGGCTGCAGCCCACGGGCTGAACCGGCGCTGCCGAGTCAACGTGCTGCGGCCAGGCCCGCGAGATAGAAGTCGAGGATGGGCGGGCCGTCCACCAGCAGCTTGAAACCCTGAGGGTCCAGCGACCAGGCCTGGATCAAGCCGTCCACCAGCGCGTGCCAGCCCAGCGCCAGCTGCCGCGCCGGCAATGCACTGGTGACCTCGCCATGCTGCTGGCCGCGGTGCAGTGCGCGTTCCACGCGCTGGCGGTAGGCCTCGCAGTTCTGCAGGCGGCGTTCGTGCACGCCCGCGAGTTCGCCCACGGCCTCGACCTTGTGCAGCACGATCTCGAGCACACGCTGCATGGTCGGTTCGGTGGCGATCTGCGCGAAGACCTCCAGCGTGCGCGCACGCAGCAGAGGCAGCACCGGGGTGCCGTCGTCGACATCGAAGCGCGTATCGGCTTCTTCCAGCGGCAGCACGATGCGGTCGACCATCGCGTTGAAGAGGTCGCTCTTGTCCTTGAAGTGCCAGTAGACGGCGCCGCGCGTGACGCCGGCGGCCTCGGCAATGTCCTGCAGCGTGGTGCGTGAGACCCCTTGCGTCTGAAACAGACGCTCGGCCGCGTCGAGCAGCTCGACGCGGGTGGTTTCAGCTTCGGCTTTGGTTTTTCGCACCATGGTGGCGATTGCAGCATACATTCACGCATGTATGTATAGTCGCGATCCCGAATGGGGGCAAGGACCGCAATGAAACATCCAACAACCCTCGGCCGTGCGGCCGGGATGCGCCGGACGCAGGTGCCCGGCGTCACGGCCCTGGCATTGGCCGCAGCGCTGCTGCTTTCGGCTTGTGGTGCGAAGGACGCGGCGCCTGGTGCGCCGGGCGCAGCGGGTGGCGGCGCGCCACCGCCGCCGCCGGTGGGCGTGCTCACGGTCGCGCCGCAAGCCGTCGCCCTGCAGACCGAGTTGCCGGGTCGTGTCGAGGCGCAGCGCACGGCGCAGGTGCGCGCCCGCGTGACCGGCGTGGTGCTGCAGCGCCAGTTTCGCGAAGGCAGCGAGGTGCAAGCCGGCGCACCCCTGTTCCTGATTGATCCGTTGCCCTACCAGGCCGCCCTGGACAGCGCCACCGCACAGCAGGCCCGCGCCGAGGCCACGCTCGGCCAGGCGCGCGCCACGGCCGAACGCTTCAAGCCGCTGGCCGAAGCCCAGGCCATCAGCCGCCAGGACTATGCCAACGCGCAGGCTGCGCAGAAGGCCGCCGAGGCCGATGTGGCAGCCGCCAAGGCGGCGGCGCAGGTGGCGCGCATCAACCTCGGCTACACGCGGGTCACGGCGCCGATCTCCGGCCGCATCGGCCGCGCGCTGGTCACCGAAGGCGCGTTGGTGAGTGCCACCGAAGCCACGCAGCTGGCGCTGGTGCAGCAGACGCGCAGCGTCTATGTCAACTTCACGCAGAGCAGCGGTGAACTGCTGGCGCTGCGCAAGGCCATCGCCAACAACCAGGTGCGCAAGATCGGCAAGCCCGGTGGCGGCGACACGGTGGCCGTGAGCGTGGTGCTGGAAGACGGCAGCGTGCTGCCGAAACCGGGCCGCCTGCTGTTCAGCGACCTGAGCGTGGACGCCACCTCGGGCCAGGTGACGCTGCGCGCCGAAGTGCCCAACGACGAAGGGCTCTTGCTGCCCGGCCAGTACGTGCGTGTGCGGCTGGCGCAGGCCGAACTGCCGGCCGGCATCCTGCTGCCGCAGCAGGCCGTCACGCGCACGCAGCAGGGCGACAGCGTGCTGGTGGTGGGCGAGGGCAACAAGCCCGGCCCGCGGCCCGTGAAGATCAGCCAGGGGCAGGCCGGGATGTGGGTGGTGACCGACGGCCTGAGAGCCGGTGACCGCGTCATCGTCGACGGCTTCCAGAAAATGTTCGTGCCCGGCGCGCCCGTGACGCCGGTGCCTTGGACGCCGCTGGGCAAGACGCCTGCCGGTGCCGCACCCGCGCCTGCCGCCGCCAGTGCCTCGGCGCCGGCTGCGGCCGCGTCGAAGTAAGGCAGGCGCGCAGCCATGGCTCAGTTCTTCATCGACCGACCCATCTTCGCGTGGGTCATCGCGCTCTTCGTGCTCGTGCTCGGCGGTGTCGCCATCACGCAGCTGCCGGTGGCGCAGTACCCGCCGGTGGCGCCGCCGTCCATCGTCATCACCGCGGTCTACCCCGGCGCTTCGGCGCAGACGCTGGAAGACAGCGTGCTGGCCGTCGTCGAGCAAGAGATGAACGGCGCGCCCGGCCTGATCTACGTCGAAAGCGTGGCCCAGGCCAACGGCAGCGGCACCATCACGCTGAGCTTCCAGCCCGGCACCAACGCCGACCTGGCGCAGGTGGAGGTGCAGAACCGCCTGGGCCGCGCCACGCCGCGCCTGCCGTCCGCGGTGCAGCAGCAGGGCGTGCGCGTGGACAAGGCGCGGGCGAACTTCCTGCTCTTTGCCATCCTCTCCAGCACCGACCCGGCCTACGACCCCATCGCCCTCGGCGACTACGCCGCGCGCAACGTGCTGCCCGAGATCCAGCGCGTGGCCGGTGTCGGCCAGGCCCAGCTCTTCGGCACCGAGCGTGCGATGCGGGTGTGGATAGACCCGGCCAAGCTGCTGGGCTTCAACCTCAGCAGCAACGACGTGGTGGCCGCCATCCGCGCGCAGAACGCCCAGGTGGCGGCGGGCGCCATCGGCGAGCTGCCCAACATCGCGGGGCAGGGCATCGCCGCCACGGTGGAGGTGGGCGGGCAGCTGGGCACGGTGGAGGCCTTCGGCAAGGTGGTGCTGCGCGCCAACGCCGACGGCAGTACGGTGCGCTTGCGTGATGTGGCGCGCATCGAACTCGGCGCGCAGACCTACGCCACCTCGGCGCGGCTGAACGGCAAGCCGTCCACCGGCATCGGCGTGCAACTCTCGCCCACCGGCAATGCCCTGGCCACCGCCGCCGCGGTGCGCGCCAAGATGGAAGAGCTCAAGCGCTTTTTCCCCGCCGGCATGAGCTACAGCGTGCCTTACGACAGCTCGCGCTTCGTCAAGATTTCCATCGAGCAGGTGGTCATTACGCTGCTGGAAGCCGTGGCGCTGGTCTTCCTGGTGATGTACGTCTTCCTGCAGAACTTCCGCTACACCATCATCCCCACCATCGTGGTGCCGGTGGCCTTGCTGGGCACCTTCGGGGTGCTGCTCGCGCTGGGTTTTTCGATCAACGTGCTCACCATGTTCGGCATGGTGCTGGTCATCGGCATCGTGGTCGACGACGCCATCGTGGTGGTGGAGAACGTCGAACGCATCATGAGCGAGGAAGGCTTGCCGCCGCGCGAGGCCACGCGCAAGGCGATGGGCCAGATCTCGGGCGCCATCATCGGCGTCACGGTGGTGCTGATTGCGGTGTTCGTGCCGCTGGCCTTCTTCTCGGGCAGCGTGGGCAACATCTACCGCCAGTTCTCGGCGGTGATGGTGGCCAGCATTGCCTTCTCGGCATTCATGGCGCTGAGCCTGACACCAGCACTGTGCGCCACGCTGCTCAAGCCCGTGGAAGCAGGCCACCACCTCGAGAAGCGCGGCTTCTTCGGCGCCTTCAACCGCGTGTTCAAGCGCACGGCGCAGGGTTATGAGAGTGTCGTCAAGCGCATGCTGGGCAAGGCGCTGCGCTATCTCGTGATCTACGCCGCCATCATCGGCGTGGTCGGCTGGGTGTACCTGCGCCTGCCGACGAGTTTTCTGCCCGCCGAAGACCAGGGCAACCTGATCGTCAACGTGCAGCTGCCGCCCGGTGCGACGCAAGAGCGCACGCGCGCCGTGATGGAGCAGGTGGAAGGCTTCATCCTGAAGCAGCCCGAGGTCGAGGGCATGGTCGGCGTGCTGGGCTTCAGCTTCAGCGGCCAGGGCCAGAACGCCGCGCTGGCCTTCGTGACGCTGAAAGACTGGAAGCTGCGCCCGAACCCCGAGAACAGCGCACAGGCGCTGGCCGGGCGTGCTTTCGGGGCGCTGATGGGCGTGCGCGATGCTTTCATCTTCCCGCTGAGCCCGCCGCCGATTCCCGAGCTCGGCCAGGCCTCGGGCTTCACCTTCCGCCTGCAAGACCGCGCCGGCCTGGGCCACGACGCGCTGGTGGCTGCGCGCAACCAGCTGCTGGGCCTGGCGGGCAAGAGCCAGGTGCTGACGCAGGTGCGGCCCGACGGCCTGGAAGACGCACCGCAGTTGCAGATCGACCTCGACCGCGACAAGGCCGCGGCCCTGGGTGTGGGCTTCGACGCCATCAGCGCCACCATCGGCACGGCCCTGGGTTCGAGCTATGTGAACGATTTTCCGAACGCCGGCCGCCTGCAGCGCGTGGTGGTGCAGGCCGACGCCCCGGCGCGCATGCAGCCCGAAGACCTGTTGAAGCTGAACGCCAGCAACAGCCGCGGGCAGCCGGTGCCGCTGAGTGCCTTCGCCAGCACGCGCTGGGTGACTGGAGCCATGCAAACGGTGCGCTACAACGGCTATCCCGCCATGCGCATCGGCGGCAGCGCGGCGCCGGGCTACAGCACGGGTGACGCCATCGTCGAAATGGAGCGCCTGGCCGCGCAGCTGCCGCAGGGCTTCGGCTACGAGTGGACGGGCCTCTCACGCGAAGAGAAGCTGGCCGGCGCGCAGGCGTTTGTGCTTTACGGCTTTGCCATCCTCGCCGTCTTCCTGTGCCTGGCGGCCTTGTACGAGAGCTGGAGCATCCCGTTCTCGGTGATCCTGGTGGTGCCGCTGGGCGTGCTGGGCGTGGTGCTCGCCACGCTGTTCCGCGGTTATGCCAACGACGTCTATTTCCAGGTCGGCCTCATCACCATCATCGGCTTGAGTGCGAAGAACGCGATCCTGATCATCGAGTTCGCGAAAGACCTGCAAGCGCAGGGCAAGAGCGCGGTAGAGGCGGCGCTGGAAGCTGCGCACCTTCGCTTCCGGCCCATCCTGATGACCTCGCTGGCCTTCATCCTGGGCGTGCTGCCGCTGTTCTTCGCCAGCGGTGCCGGCTCGGCCAGCCAGCGCGCCATCGGCACCGGCGTGGTGGGCGGCATGGTCACCGCGGTGGTGTTGGCGGTGTTTTTCGTGCCGCTGTTCTTCGTCGTCGTGCGGCGTTTCTTCAAGCCCAGCGCGCGGCAACTGCAGCACGATGCCAAGGAATCGCCGAATCTGAATGTCAATAGCCCTGTGGAGGACCGTTGACATGACGCGCTCCGAACTGCG
>JANMMD010000004.1:0-6121 GCA_031372905.1 Betaproteobacteria bacterium | reverse complement strand
TCGGCGCGGGCCACCAGCACCACGTCGTACTCGGCGGAAAGGCTGGCCATCACCTGCGCGATGCGCGGGTCCTTGGCGCGCGCCATCTGCTCCATGCGTTCGAGCAGCGCCACCTTCTGCGCACTGTCGAGCGTGGCGATGGGGTCGGTGGGCGCGTACAGCACGCGGCTGGCCGCCACCTTGGGCGCGCGCGCCAGCTTGATGCGCTTGTTCTGGCCCGCGGCGGCGATGGTGCGCACGGTGCGCGCGGCGTCCAGCAGCGAGGCCACGCTCAGGTCATCGGAATACGCGAAGGCCGTCTTCTCGCCGGCCACCGCGCGCACGCCCACCCCCTGGTCGATGCTGAAGCTGCCGCTCTTGACGATGCCTTCCTCCAGGCTCCAGCCCTCGTGGCGCGTGGTCTGGAAGTAGAGGTCGGCGTCGTCGACGCGGTGTTCGCGGATGGTGGACAGCGCCTGCTGCAGTGCGGCCTCGCCGATGCCGAAGGGTTCGAGCATCAGGCCCTGGGCAATGGCCAGGCGCTCGATCGTGGGTTCGCGGGTGATCATGGCGGGCGGCCTTTCGCGGGCGTGGCGTTGCGTTGGAAAAGGCATTGTAGGAGCCGCTTCGCGATGGGGCAGGCCCCGGCCCGACACGCGCGGGCACAGGCCTTCGCAGTTCTTTACCGGTGCTTTGCGGCGCGATGTGAACCACCGCCCGCGGTCGCGCATTGTCGGCAGGTGCGCTGTGCACGAACCGACCGTCCACGAGGCCCCACCATGAAAACTCGCACCACCCTCACCGTTCTTGCCCTGCTTTCGGCCGCCGCGCTGGCGCAGGCCGCGGACAAGGCCACCGCGCCCGCCACGCCGCGCGTTGACGCGCGCCAGGCCGCTCAAGACCAGCGCATCGAGCAAGGTCAGGCCAGCGGTGAGCTGACGCGCCGCGAAACACGGCGCCTGGAAGCCGAGCAGAAGGGCATCGACCGCGTGGAGGCTGCGGCCAAGGCCGACGGCACGGTGACGGCACAGGAGCGTGCCCGCCTGCACCGCCTGCAGGACAAGGCCAGCCGCGACATCCGCCGCCAGAAGCACGACGCCCAGGCGGTGCCGACCGGACGCTGAGGCGCAAGGCCGGCTCAGCCTTCTTCCGCGGGGTCGGAGGCGTCCGGCTCAGCGGGCGCTGCGCCGTCGCGCTCGGCCAGCGCGCGTTGGTACAAAGCCTTGCGCGGCGCCCCACTCAGTTCGGCGGCCAGGGCCACGGCCTGCTTCAGCGGCAGCGCACGTTGGAGCACACGCAAGGTCTGCAGCGCCGCCGCCGGCAGCTCGTCGGCCGCCGCCGCATCCGGCGGCAAGGCGTGCAGCACCACGACGAACTCGCCGCGCTCGTGGTGTTTGTCGGCGGCCAGCCAGGCCGGCAGCGCTGCCGCCGGGTGGGTGACGATGCTTTCGAACTGCTTGGTCAGCTCGCGGCACAGCGTCACCGTGCGTTCGGGCGCGGCTTCGGCCAAGGCCTGCGCCAGTTCGGCAATGCGGTGCGGCGCTTCGAAGAGCAGCTGCGTGCGGCGGTCGGCCAGCGCCGCAGCCAGCGCCGCGCGGCGTTCACCCCCCTTGGCCGGCAGAAAGCCGATGAAGCAGAAGGCCGAGGCCGCGGTGTCGCCGGCCGCACTCAGCGCGGCCAGCGCGCTACTGGGCCCGGGTAGCGGCACCACGGCATACCCGGCGCCCCGCGCAGCGGCCACCAGCACGGCGCCGGGGTCGCTGACCGCCGGCGTGCCGGCGTCACTGAGGTAGGCCACGCGCTGGCCCATCGCCAGCAGCCCCAGCACGCCCTGCGCGGCCTCGTGCTTGTTGTGCGCGTGCAGCGCACGCAGCGGTTTGTGCAGGCCCAGGTGGGTGAGCAGTTGCGCCGCCACGCGGGTGTCTTCGCAGGCCACCGCGTCCACCAGGCTCAGCACGTGCACGGCGCGCAGCGTGATGTCGGCCAGGTTGCCGATGGGCGTGGCCACCACGTAGAGTGTGCCGGCGGGGTGCTGCTGGTGGCCGGTGGCCAGGCGCGCCGCGTGCAGCAGGGGGGCGGAGTCGATGGTCACGAGGGCGGCAGTGAAATCCGTGAAGCCAGCGGGAATGGGCGAAGCCGCCGAAGGCCGCGCGGCGGCCTGGTTGCAAGCGCGCGGGCTGGTGCTGGAACAGCGCAATTATCGGGTTGCGCGCGGCCCCTCCGCTCGCGGCGGCGAGATCGACCTCGTGATGCGGGATCGCGACGGCACGCTGGTCTTCGTCGAAGTGCGCCAGCGCAGCACCGCGGGCCACGGTGGGGCGGCTGCCAGTGTCACCAGCGCCAAGCAGCGCCGCCTGGTGCTGGCTGCGCGGCACTACCTGCTGCGTTTCTCGGCGCTGCCACCATGCCGCTTCGACGTGGTGGCCATCGACGGTGAGCACATCGACTGGCTGCAGGGCGCGTTCGACGCTTGAGCGGGCGGCCGGCCTGGCACCTCCGCTTGTCCTACAACGCCATGCGTCGGCTTCCCACGCCGTGGGCAGCGTGAAGCCGCCACACTTTGCTTCGGGCCTTGCTGCGTTGCGGCAAGGGTGGCGGGGAATACATCTCTGCCACCGCCCTGAATCACACGAAAGAGGAATGAAGCATGGACAAGTCAATGATCAAGGGTCTGGCCGTGGGCGGCATCGCGATGGTGGTGCTGGGCGCCGGCGCCGTGACGGGCTACAAGACCCTGACGAAGCCCAAGCAGGCCGAGGTGCTGAGCGTCAAGGAAGCGATGCAGACCGTCAGCACGCCGCAGGAAAAGTGCGAGCAGGTGGTGGTGCAGCGCAAGGCCCCGGTGCAGGACGAAAAACGCGTGGCCGGCACAGTGCTGGGCGGTGTCGCTGGCGCCTTGCTGGGCAACCAGATCGGTGGCGGCAACGGCAAGAAGGTGGCCACCGTGGTCGGTGCCGCGGGCGGTGCCTACGCCGGCAACCAGGTGCAGAAGGGCATGCAGGAGCGTGACACCGACAGCGCCACCGAAACGCGCTGCAAGACCGTCAACGTGCGCAGCGAAAAGCTGGTGGGCTACGATGTCACCTACACCTACAACGGCAAGCAGGACATGGTGCGCATGTCCTACAACCCGGGCAAGCAGATTCCCGTGGTCGACGGCAAGCTGGTGCTGAACGACGGCGCCAAGGGCGGTTGAGTCGCCGCTGCGGGCAGGGGGCCGCGCACCCCCTGGCCTATGATGCGCGACCATGCTTGAACAGCGCATCCAACAGCAGTTCTTCGAAAGCGCTGACCTCCAGTACCAGGCCGCCGAGGTCTTGGCACGCCCGATTGCCGAAGCCACCGCCGCACTGCTGGCGGCGCTGACCGGCGGCGGCAAGGTGATGGTCTGCGGCAGTGGCGCCGGTGCGGCCCTGGCGCCCCACATGGCGCGCCTGTTTGCCGGCCGCTTCGAACGCCAGCGCCCGCCCTTGGCCGCGCTGGCCCTGGTGCCGGGCCCCGACGCTGCGCAGCAGGTGCGCGCGCTCGGCCTGCCGGGCGATGTGCTGCTCTACATCGACGACGGCGAAGGCCACAGCACCATGGTCATCTCGGCTGCGCAAGCCAAGGACATGACCATCGTCGTGCTCGCCGGCCGCGGCGCGCAGGCCTTTGGGGAACTGCTGGCGGAAACCGATGTCCTGGTGGCCGTGCCCCACGAACGTGCTGCGCGTGTGGCCGAGCTGCAATTGCTCGTGCTGCATTGCCTGTGCGATGCCGTTGATTTCCAGTTGATGGGAGACCAAGCGCCATGAGCCTTGCCCGAAATTCCGTTCGCCGATATTCCCGAGTTTCCCGAGCCTCGTTCCCCGCCCGCACGGCCTTGGCGGCCCTGTTGCTGGCCAGCGCCGTGTCCGGCTGCGCGCCCCTGCTGGTGGGTGGCGCCGTGCTCGGTGGCGGCATGGTCGCCACCGACCGCCGCACCACCGGCATCCAGGTCGAAGACGAAAGCATCGAGTTGCGCGCCGCGGCGCGCGTTCGCGAGTTGGCCACGCTGGGCCGCGTCACTGTCACCAGCTACAACCGCATGGTGCTGCTCACCGGGGAGGTGCCGGGTGCCGCGGAGAAACAGGCGGTGGAACAGGCCGTGGCGAAGGTCGAGAACGTGAAGTCCGTGCTGAACGAGCTGGGCGTCGGCCCCAACAGCCCGCTCGGTTCACGCACCACCGACGCCTTCATCGAAGGCAAGGTCAAGGCCACGCTGGTGGACGCGAAAGACGTGCAGGCCAATGCCTACAAGGTGGTGGCCGAGCGCGGCATCGTCTACCTGATGGGCCGCGTCACCGAGCGCGAGGCCGAGCGTGGCACCGAGCTGGCGCGTTCGGTCAAGGGCGTGGAGAAGGTCGTGCGCGCCTTCGAGTTGATGACTGAGCGCGAGCTCGCAAACCTGGGCCGCACCGGCAGTGCGCCCAGCACGACCACATCGGCACCCGCGCCGCAACTGGCGCCGATGCCGGCACCGACGCCCGTCACGAAGTAGGGCGCTGCCCCGGCGCCTACTTCTTCAGGCGGCGGATCAGGCTCGACGTGTCCCAGCGCTGGCCGCCCAGCGCCTGCACCTCGCTGTAGAACTGGTCCACCAGCGCGGTGACGGGCAGTTGCGCGCCGTTGTGGCGGGCCTCGTCCAGCACCAGGCCCAGGTCCTTGCGCATCCAGTCGACGGCAAAGCCGAAGTCGAACTGGTCGGCAACCATGGTCTTGCCGCGGTTGTCCATCTGCCAGCTTTGCGCCGCGCCCTTGCCGATGACGTCCAGCACCAGCGGCATGTCCAGCCCCGCACGCTGGCCAAAGGCGATGGCTTCGGCCAGCGCCTGCACCATGCCCGCGATGGCCACCTGGTTCACCATCTTGGCCAATTGGCCTGCGCCGGACTCGCCGATGCGCGTCACCGCCTTGGCAAAGCTCAAGGCCACCGGTTTCATCGCGTCGAAGGCGGCCGCGTCGCCCCCGCACATCACGGTGAGCACGCCATTCACCGCGCCGGCCTGGCCGCCTGAAACGGGTGCGTCGATGAAGTGCAGGCCGCGTGCTTTCGCCGCCGCGAAAAGCTCGCGTGCCACTTCGGCCGAGGCCGTGGTGTGGTCGATGAAGACGGCGCCGGGCGCCATGCCGGCGAAGGCGCCATGGGCACCCGTGCTCACCGAACGCAGGTCGTCGTCGTTGCCGACGCAGGCGAAGACAAACTCGGCATGGGCGGCTGCTTCACGCGGCGTGGCAGCGGCCTGGCCACCGAATTCAGCGGCCCAGGCGTGCGCCTTGGCGGCGGTGCGGTTGTAGACGGTGACCTGGTGCCCGGCGCGCGCCAAGTGCCCGGCCATCGGGTGGCCCATCACGCCCAGGCCCAGGAAGGCGCAGCGGCGCGGTGCTTGTGTGTCGTAAGTGCGGGGGGTCGGGATGCTCATGGCGTGATGCTGCCATGAAGCCACCGCCGCTCGCTCAGACCACTTTCATGTGCTCGGTGCCGACAGACAGGTCGGCGCTGCGCGCACGCTGGCTCTGCAGCTTGATGGTGAGGCGAAGGTCGTTCACGCTGTCGGCATTGCGCAGCGCGTCTTCGTAGCTGACGGCGCCACTTTCATAGAGGTCGAAAAGCGCCTGGTCGAAGGTCTGCATGCCGAGCTCGCGGCTGCGCTTCATCAGCTCCTTGATCTCGCTGACTTCGCCGCGGAAGATGAGGTCACCCACCAGCGGCGTATTCAGCAGGATTTCCACTGCCGCGACACGGCCACGGCCTTGTTCACGCGGCAGCAGGCGCTGGCTCACCAACGCCTTCAGGTTCAGGCTCAAGTCCATCAGCAGCTGCTGGCGCCGCTCTTCCGGGAAGAAGTTGATGATGCGGTCCAGCGCCTGGTTCGAGCTGTTGGCGTGCAGCGTGGCCAGGCACAGGTGGCCGGTTTCGGCAAAGGCCACGGCATGCTCCATGGTCTCGCGGTCGCGGATTTCGCCCATCAGGATGACGTCCGGCGCCTGGCGCAGCGTGTTCTTCAGCGCCGCTTCCCAGCTGTCGGTGTCGATGCCCAGTTCACGCTGCGTGACGATGCAGTTCTTGTGCGGGTGTACGAACTCCACCGGGTCTTCCACGGTGATGATGTGGCCGTAGCTG